>NZ_AP024678.1:0-312236 GCF_025999095.1 Thermosynechococcus sp.
GATGTCTACGACGTAACTGTCCAAAAGTTTGAAGTGCCTGCTGAAAGTGCCACCAAGGATTTGCAGGACATTACCGCCAGTTTTGCCATTAACTTTCGCCTAGACCCTATGGCCATTGTGGATGTGCGCCGCACCCAAGGCACACTGGAAAATATTGTTACCAAAATCATCGCCCCCCAAACCCAAGAGGCCTTCAAAATTGCGGCGGCGCGCCGCACGGCTGAGGAGGCCATTACCAAGCGGGACGAATTGAAGCAGGATTTTGATCACGCCCTAGAGGAACGCTTGTCTAAGTACCACATTCTCGTGCTCGATACCAGTGTTGTTAACCTTGACTTTTCGGAGGAATTTTCCAAGGCGGTGGAGGATAAGCAAATTGCGGAACAGCGGGCACAGCGAGCGGTCTACATTGCCCAAGAGGCAGCTCAACAGGCGCAGGCGGAAATTAACCGTGCCCAAGGGAAAGCCGAAGCCCAACGCCTCCTTGCCGAAACCCTCAACGCTCCGGGTGGCCAGTTAGTGCTGCAAAAGGAAGCGATTGAGGCGTGGCGCGAAGGCGGTGCCCACGTGCCCCAAGTGATTGTGCTCAATGGCAAGGAAGGACTGCCCCCCTTTTTGCTGAACTGGAGCAGCGAGCAATCGGCAAGGGAGTGATGCCCAAATCCCCCTAGAATTGAGAATAGCAATTTGTCCTTAATTATTCTTTAGTTTCTCGCGATATTGACCCATGATCTCCACCCCTGTTGCTGCCAATCAACAAATTTTACCTTTGACTGCGCAAACCAATGCCCGCGGCCATCTCACCATTGGCGGCTGTGATGTGGTGGAGTTAGTGGCCCAGTTTGGCTCTCCGCTCTACATTCTTGATGAATTTACCTTTCGCACCGCTTGCCGTCAATATCAAGACACGCTCCAGCAGGCCTATGGCGGTGAATCTTTGGTGCTCTACGCCTCAAAGGCTTGGAACTGCTTGGCCACCTGCGCCCTTGCCCACAGTGAAGGTTTAGGAATTGACGTTGCCTCGGGGGGCGAACTCTATACTGCCTTGAGGGCCGGCGTCCCTGCCAGCCATATTTACTTCCACGGCAATAACAAATCTCCCCAAGAACTCCTCTATGCCCTTGAGGTCAATTGCACGATCGTTGCCGATAACTGGCTAGAGCTAGAACGCCTCGCAGCCTACGTTGAGGAGCATGATCTGCCGACCCCACCCCGGGTCATGTTGCGTTTGACACCAGGGATTGAATGCCACACCCACGAATATATCCGCACCGGGCATCTAGATAGCAAGTTTGGCTTTGATCCGCAACAGTTTCCAGAGTTGCTCCAGTTTGCCAAGGCCCATCCAGAACTAGACTGGGTTGGACTGCACGCCCACATTGGCTCACAGATTTTTGAGGAGCAACCCCACCTCGATTTGTGTAATGTCCTCGTAGACTGGCTGGCCGAGGCGCGCGCGGCCCTGCTACCCATGCGCGAATTGAATGTAGGGGGTGGACTGGGCATTCGCTATGTAGAATCTGATAATCCGCCGGCGATCGCCCACTGGACAAAGGCCATTAGCCATCAACTGAGCCAAGCCTGTCAGCAACGGCATCTTCCCTTACCCAAACTCATCTGTGAGCCGGGTCGCTCCATCGTTGGGCCTGCGGCAGTGACTGCCTACACGGTGGGTAGCCGTAAGGTGATTCCTGAGCTGCGCACCTATATCGCTGTCGATGGGGGGATGTCCGATAATCCCCGACCCATTACCTATCAGGCACACTATACAGCCCTGTGTGCCAACCGCATGACCACCGCAGTCACAGAAACTCTGCGGGTTGCCGGTAAGCACTGCGAATCGGGCGATATTCTGCTACCCCAAGTCACTCTGCCGCCCCTGCAAGCCAACGATATTTTAGTGGTGGCCAGTACGGGGGCCTACAACTACAGCATGGCCTCCAACTACAATCGGGTACCGCGGCCGGCGGCGGTGATCGTCTGTGAGGGTGAAGCCAACCTGATCCTGCAGCGGGAAACCTACGCTGATTTGGTGGCCCATGATGTCTTGCCCCTGCGATTGAGCACCCCCGCCCCCTAGGAGGTGACGAGTACGATGGGATGATAGGCCTCCTAGGTAACTTACCGTCGCCGCTGCTGGCGGCGGAGACACTGGCCAAGGTGCGAACAGTCGTGGATGTGGTTTTGGTCTTGGCCTTAACCTATGCTATTTTGCGGGTTGTGGCCGAGCGGCGAACCCTCTGGATGGTACGGGGCTTTATCGTCCTCCTCTTGGCGACCTCCCTCAGTCGTGCCATTGAGCTACAGTTTTTGAGCTTTGTTCTCCATAACTTAGTGATTGGTTCTGCCGTCGCCTTAGCCGTTATTCTGCAATCGGAAATTCGCATTTTTCTGGAACAGTTGGGACGGGGTCAATTTTTAGGCTTCATGCAGCCCGTCGCTGAGTCGAGTCTGACCAGTGATGCGGTTGATCTGATTGTGACGGCCGTGAAGGGGTTATCTCAGGCTCGTACGGGAGCACTTATTCTGCTGGAAACCCATACAAAGCTCAGCCCTCAAGATTTTACCCATGCAGGGATCGCTCTCAATGCCCGCCTTTCGCCAGAACTGATTACCTCCATTTTTCAGGCGAGTTCACCCCTGCACGATGGGGCAATTTGGGTGCGCGGTGCTGAAGTCATTGCAGCAAAATTGATCCTGCCCCTCTCGGATCGCACGGGGCCGTGGCAGTTGGGCACTCGCCATCGCGCTGCCCTAGGGATTACCGAACGCATTAGCCACTGTGTCTGTGTGGTCGTCTCTGAGGAAACGGGCTCAATTTCCCTTGCCTTTAAGGGGGAGCTTCAACGTCCCCTCACAAGCAGTAAACTAGGGGAATTGTTGCGGCAATATGTGCAGGATCAAGGGACAGGAACTTCACAACCCCGTCAGCGTCAGCACAGCTTAAAATTTTGGAAAACTGTATGGCCACTGCGCTAATTTCCGTCAGCAGGATGTATCCATGACTCTACAGCCCCACTCACTCATTGAGTTACCTAAGGATTTAGATCGCGATCGCCTACCGCGGCATGTGGCGGTGATTATGGATGGCAATGGCCGGTGGGCAAAGCAACGCAATTTACCGCGCATTATGGGGCATCAACGGGGGGTGGACACTCTCAAGGATTTGCTGCGCTGCTGCAAAGACTGGGGCATTGAAGCGCTGACTGCCTATGCCTTCTCCACAGAAAATTGGGGACGACCCCTGCCAGAGGTAGATTTTCTGATGACCCTCTTTGAGCGGGTATTGCGGCGGGAGCTAGCGGAAATGGTGGCCGAGGGCGTGCAAATTCACTTTGTGGGTGACTTGGCATGTTTGCCAAAATCCCTGCAAGCGGAAATCGAGCGAGCCATGGCGGCTACGGCCAATAACCAAACCATTAAATTTGTGGTGGCAACAAATTATGGTGGGCGCCGGGAAATCATCCACGCTTGTCGTTCGATTGCCGCCCAAGTAAAAGCTGGACTCCTTGATCCTGCGGATATTGATGAAGTGCTCTTTGAACGCCACTTATACACAGGTGGCCTGCCGGATCCCGATTTACTCATTCGCACCAGTGGCGAGCTGCGCATCAGTAACTTTTTGCTGTGGCAGGTGGCCTATGCGGAAATTTATGTCACTAAGACCCTCTGGCCAGATTTTGACCGGGCTGCTTTCCATGAGGCACTGCGGGATTACCAACAACGCCAGCGGCGCTTTGGCCGTGTCTAAAAGGGATCAGTTTCGATGGACAATAGGAAAGCCCGCTGGGTATGTGTTGGAGCGATACTGTGACCCCTCAATTGCGCGTTTATGTCCCCCCCCATCCGCTGATTCAGCATTGGCTGACCGTGGCTCGCGATCGCAACACGCCCACGCCTCTTTTTCGCGTAGCCATGACCGAACTGGGTCGCTGGCTGGCCTATGAAGCGGCACGGGAATGGTTGCCAACAGTGGAAACAGTGGTTGAAACCCCCCTAGCCCCCTGTGGGGCCATGGTCGTGAATCCCCAAGCGCCCGTGGTCGTGGTACCAATTCTGCGGGCGGGTTTAGCCTTGCTCGAGGGTGCCCAAGGGGTCTTACCAGCGGCAAAAACCTACCACCTAGGGATTGTGCGGGATGAGGCTACCCTTGAACCCAGTTGCTATCTCAATAAGTTGCCCCCTCAGTTTGACCCCCAAACCCGTGTCCTCATTAGTGAGCCGATGCTGGCGACGGGAGGTTCAATCATGACAGCCATGCAGGAATTGGTGCAGCGGGGGATTGACCCAGCTTTGGTGCGAATCATTTCCGTTGTCACTGCCCCCCCGGCTCTGCAGAAACTGGGTGCCCATTTTCCAGCAGTGCAAGTCTATGCGGCCACGATTGATGAGATGTTGAATGAGCAGGGCTTTATTGTGCCCGGCTTGGGGGATGCAGGCGATCGCGCCTTTGGTACTGGGGAGGAAGCCTAGGCAATGATAACAGTGGTCACTGTGCCGGCGACAACGGCTAATTTGGGTCCAGGGTTTGATTGTTTAGGGGCCGCTTTGACCCTCACCAATACGTTTACCTTTTCCTTGAGCGATCGCCCCCATGTCAGCGTGCGGGGGACTGAGGCCGCCAGTGTCAGCAGTAGCCCTAACAATTTGGCCTATCGTGCCTACAGCCGTTTCTATGAATATCTAGGGCGTGAAGCACCACCCGTATATTTGGAGATTGATCTGGGGGTTCCCCTCGCACGGGGTCTAGGCAGCTCAGCGACAGCAATTATCGGTGGCTTAGTGGGGGCGAATCGGTTGGCGGGCTTTCCCCTCAGTCATACCGAGGTTCTGGAATTGGCCATTGAAATGGAAGGCCACCCCGATAATGTGGTGCCGGCCCTCCTAGGGGGCTGTCGTCTTGCTGTCCAAGGGGGTGCTGGCGGATGGCATTGGCTAGAGATTCCTTGGGATCAGGATGTGGTGCCCATTGTGGCTATTCCAGACTTTGAGCTAGCCACAGAAACGGCACGGCAAGTACTGCCCTGCCACTGTACCTATGGTGATGCCGTCTTTAATATCAGTCACCTTGGCGCCTTGTTGCGGGGGTTGGAAACAGGGCAGCGGGAGTGGCTGCAACTGGCGTTGGCCGATCGCCTGCATCAACCCTACCGCCAAAGTCTGATCAAAGGCTATGCCGATCTCCACAGGGCGGCTCTTGAGGCGGGTGCCCACGGTCTCGTTATTAGTGGAGCAGGCCCCACTCTCTTAGCTCTTGGGGATCCCGTAACTGCTTCAGCCATTGCCACTGCCCTCAAGGAGACTTGGGCAACGTTTGATGTGCAGGCACGGGTGGAGATACTGGCAATTCAACGCCAAGGGACAACGGTGGGCGATCGCTAAAAATCATAGAAATCAATAAAATGCTTCCTGCTGCTAGGAGGTGATTTGATGACTCAAGAACCGGATGCCCTGACAACGGACCTGCTGCAACGCCTGCGCCGCAAAGAGGGAACTTGGCAGGATTGGGGGGCAGGATGCCGGCAACTGCAAAAACAGGGGCTCTCTCCCCAAGCCATTTTTGAGGCCACGGGCATTGAACCCATCCACCAAAATCAACTCATCATTGCCCTGCAAGTGAATCAGAGCCTAGGGGAAGCACCCGAATCGGTGCGTGCCTATTTTCAAACGCGGGGCAGCGATCTGCTCTATGAACTACGGGTCTTATCGGCGGGCGATCGCCTGGCCGCAGCGACGTTGATTGTCGAGAAACAACTGGATGTCACTGCAGTTCATGAGGTGTGTCGTGCCCTCAAAGCAGGTCGGCTATCAAAAGGATGACAGTGCAGGCTTTGGTGAGAGTGTGGGCGATCGCATTGCTCGCTACTATTGGCAACTGGCACGGCAGCAGCGAGATTTGGCCCAGCGATCGCGCCTCATTGCCCAAGGGCTGCGCTTTGTCGGATCTGCTAGCGGCCGGCAGGCCCTAGAAAAATTACTCACGGACTTCACCGTTGTCCCCGCGGTCAATCAACCCCGCCTCCCCCTTTACCGCTTGGATACGGCTGAGGAGGTCCCCTACTTGGTTCCTGTGGCCGGTACCGCCCCCCTGACCGCTACTGCCTTTCAGCAGGTTCCCCGCCTGAGCTGCACCGAGGTATTTCGCGTGGTTGCCGTTCCCCAAGGAATGAGTCTTGTGGCTCTCCCCGCTTGGCAAGTGCTGCTCAATGCCGTTGATCCAGTGGCGATCCTTTGGCCAGCGGCAGACCTTCCTGCAGAATTACCGCCCAGCCCAGAGGGGTTGCCCATTCCCCAGGTGCTCCTGATTGTGGATCGGGGTTTGGCCGAGTGGAACCGCGATCGCTATCTGTACTGATTGCTCCTAGGCCCTTCTGACGCCAGTTCAACTGGCTTGGTTTCCTGAACCGCCTACGGCTCCGGTTCTTGGCCAACTTCTACTGCTTCTGCGCCCCCCCCAAGTGTTGGATGAGAGCCTCAACAGGGAACTCTGGTTTTTTGAGGAATAACTTAGCTTCAGGCGAGATTAACCACAACCCCCAGAGGGCTGATACTCCCTAAGCTGTAATCTGCCAAGGCTAAACCCACAGATTGCCGGGATGCCCTCAAATTCACCACCACAAGAGTCTGCTCCACCAGTGCGGCCCAGCGTTTGGCATCGGCAAAGTTGGCCAAGGGCGGTGTATCCACAATCACCAGATCGAAGTAATTTTTGAGGTGAGCCATGAATTGCTTCAGCGTGTCTCGACTCAGGAGCCGCAGCGGCTGTTGCCGCAACTCCCCGGCGGTTAAAATGGCGAGGCCCCGCTGAGTCTGGGCAACACTCTGCCAGTGTCGCCGCTGAATTAACCAATCTGCCAAGCCCTGTTCATTGCTCAGTCCAAGATAGCGGTGAATCTTAGGTTGGCGCAAATCCCCATCAATGAGCAGAACCCGCTGACCCGTGCTTGCGGCAGCAAGGGAAAGATGGAGAGCAACCGTGGTACGCCCATCGGTGGGTAGGGCTGAAATGATGGCCAATGACTGCCCCAAACCCACCGCTTGCAGGTTGGCCAACAGATGGTGAAAGGACTCTTGGAACTTCATTCCTTCCCCCACAGTGGGTAGGACTTGGGTCACCTGCCACAACCCTGCGTTGCCCTTGACAACGCGCTCTAGGCGCAGATTGATTTGGGGGGTTGCCTTGGGAATGTTGCCAAGGAGGGGCAGGCCTAGGGTTGCTTCCACCTGGGCTGGACTGACAAACGTATGGTCAGCAGCATCTGCCAGATAAACGGCGAAAACACCCAACAGGAGGCTGGCGATCGCCCCTAATGTCAACAGCAGTAAGCGTGGGAATGTGGGTTGGACAGCAGGATTCTCTACATCCGTCAGCACCTGCCAGGCGAAGTTACTCTGTGCCAGTTGCAGTTGAACCGCCTGTTGGGCTTGATTAAGCATCTCTAGGGAGAGATTCGCCCTCCGAATCTGATTTTGAAGGCGCTCAATGGCGGGGAGTTGGCTACTCAGTTGTTGTAATTGTTGGGCAATCGCCGCTTGGGGAGCAGCCAGCTCCGCATCATAGCGCCGCTGGTTTTCGTATTCAATCCACGCCGTAATGTAGTTGCTAATCAGCGTTTGTGAGACTGTTCCCTGAAAGCCTAGGGCAGTGGGGTTATTCACTGGATATTGCTCACCAATCACTTGGCGGGCGATCGCCTGCAATTGCTCTAGTAAAACTCGGCGCTGTGCCTCTAGCGCTTGGAGGATGGGTGTCCCTTCCCGAAAAATAGCTAAATTCTTGGCAATTTCTTGATCCAGTTCCTGAATGCGTGCCAGTTGCTGCTGATAAGCGGGAGAAGTACTTAAATTTGCTGCCGCTAGGGCTTCGGTGGGTGTCATCTTGAGGTGTTCTTGGAGCCCTTGAAAACGACCGTAGGCTTCCACAGCCTTAAGGCGAGCAGCTTGGCGCAGGCTATAGATTTGGCGATACTGTTCCGTTAAAAAGCGCAGTTGCTCTGAGGGTTGCAGGCTGGTGCCTTGGGTCTGGCTGGCTTGGAGTTGCCCCTGTAGCTGCTCTAATTCTGCAAGGTGCTGCTTGATGTCCTTGTCAAGTTGCGTTAGGGTGCGATTGAGTTGTTCTTGGCGATCGCGCTGACTGTAGTCAACAAATGCTTCGGCGACAGCCTTTAACACGGCAGTCACGATTTCTGGCTGGCGATCGCGATAGGCCACTTCTAGTACTTTTGTTTCTGTCGGGGCTTGTCCTGTTGCTGAACTAACCACTGGTCGAATTTCCAGATGCTCAGCTAAGACCCGTGTGGTGAGATGGGGGTACTGCTGTTGCAGCTTTTGGGCAATGGGTGCCAGTACTTTGTCACTTTCCAAAACGACAATCTGTGATCCCACATCCGTTTGCGGGAAGGGGGTTGGGGAGGGTGGGGGCAACCGGTCTGCGGGGAGCGCCCCCATAATGCCCTGCCGTGGTGGTGACATTGGCGGGGTTTGTGGCTCACTCACGGGTGCCATCAAGAGGCGAAAATAGCCCTCGTACATTTCGGGGTGCCAGAGAACATACCCACCCATAATCAAGAATGAGAATAAAACCGTCCCTGAGAACAGTCGCCATCGTCGCCGACAGCGATCGCCAAAGTCCTGCACGCCACCCTTGGTTTGCCTCTTGGTGGTGCTGATGAACCGCGATGGATGGCACTGGCGATCAACGACCCGTAAATTGGGTACCTTTTGTGGGAGTGACATCAGTCGTACGCCGTGCTTAATCAAATATGTTAGCTAAGTTGAGGAACACTCCTAAGGTTCCTAAGGCACCAATAGGCCGCAGGGCATTGCCAATGGCATCCCCCACCTGCGTTAGCCCTGACCGTTCCACCACAATCACATCCCCCTCTTGTAGGACGGGATTATTATTAGCATTGGGTTGAGCCGCCAAACTAAAGGGAATCCGTTGCCGCCGAACGGTGCCATTGCGATTGAGCCGCACCAGTGTCACCCGTGAGGTATTGGCCCGCTGCACGTTAAATCCCCCTGCTGCCCCAATTCCCTGAGTGAGTGTGGCATTGGCGGGCACTTCAACTATCCCCGGTCGCAATACTTCACCCACCACTTGCACCCGAATCACCGGCGGCGAAAAGGTGGCAGAGGCGACCCGAATCGCTTCAGCCGCATTCACTTCCTTCGCCTTGGGCACCACAATCACATCATCACTGCGCAGGGTAATATCTTGACTGGCATCCCCCGACTGAATCATCTCCCAAAGATTAACTTTCGTGACTGCCGTTTGGCCATTCCCCAGTTGGCGACGGATCTCAATGCTGCGAATATCGGCCTCTTGCGTAATTCCACCGCTTTGCGCCAGGACTTGGCTCAGGCGAGGCCATGTTAAGCCACCGGCCAGGCCGATACCAGGGGCAGAGGCTGATACAGAAGTCAAAGGAACAACATAGGATCCTGGACGGCTCACCTCACCCGCCACCAAAATCTTCATGGGGCGCGGCGTCTGCAATGTAACCGTTACCGCGGGAAAGCGCATGACTTGACTGTAGGCGTTGAGGATCACCTGCTCCGCTTGAGGTAGGGTTAAGCCACCCACGATCACTCGCCCCGCCAACGGTAGAGTGACTGAACCATCCAGATTCACCCTGAATTGTCGCTGACTAGTCACACTTGGTGGCAGGTTAACCACTTCAATAAACAGCACGTCCCCCGCACCCAAGAGGTAGTCCTGTAGGGGGTTAGTGCTGGTGAAACTGTAGGAGCTTGGGCTGAGGGGCCTCGGTTGAGCCGTCGCCAAGGGGGGTGTCAGAAGTGTCGCCCCAAGGGTGAATCCACTAGCAGCAATCGCTAGCAGGATGGCAGTCTTTTGTCGCCTCGGCCAGGATGGATACCCCACGTTGATTCTCCCCACTGACTTCCCAACTTTTCAAGTAACCTACACCATTGTTCCCTGTTCTACCATACCTGTCTACCATACGCGGTGGATGCCAGGATTCCTACCCTAGCCTGAGAAAAGGACTTAAAATGGGTGGCAAGACCGCATCCCCAGGATGTCATGCCAGATCAACCGCTCATTTGTCTAGAGAACATTTCCAAGGTTTACGGCCAAGGGGAAACCGCAGTGCACGCCCTGAGGGATGTGAATTTGCAAATTCAGCGGGGAGAGTACTGTGCCATTATGGGGGCGTCGGGGTCAGGGAAGTCCACCATGATGAATATTATTGGCTGTTTGGATCGCCCGACCTCTGGCCGCTACTTGCTCGATGGCCAAGAGGTGGCCTATCTCAGTGATGATGAACTGGCCCATATCCGCAATGCTAAGATTGGCTTTGTCTTTCAACAGTTTTACTTACTGGGGCAGCTAACGGCACTGGAAAATGTGATGCTGCCCATGGTCTACGCCCAAGTGCCTCCTAAGGAACGGCGCGATCGCGCGATTGCCGCCTTGGAACAGGTAGGCTTAGGGCACCGCCTCGAGAATCGTCCCAATCAACTCTCGGGCGGACAGCAACAACGGGTGGCGATCGCCCGCGCCATTGTCAATCGGCCGCTGCTGCTGTTAGCCGATGAACCTACCGGTGCCCTCGATAGCCACACCACTGCGGAAATCCTGGCGATTTTTGGTCAACTCAATGCCGCCGGCATGACCGTCATTATGGTAACCCATGAACCCGATGTGGCAGCGGTCACCCACCGCATTATCCAGTTTCGCGACGGGCAAATTCGTTGCGATCGCCCCAATATCCCTAGCCCCCTGGCAGCACCTGTTTTATCTTAGGAAAGGGAACAACTGAGAAAAAAGTAAAAAAGTAATGGCAAAAGCAGTTTGGCAAGGCGCGATCTTGGCCGAGAGCGATCGCTACGAAGTGGTCGAGGGCAATGTTTATTTTCCGCCAGCAGCCCTCAACCAGGCCTATTTTCAGCCCAGCGATACCCACACCGTTTGCGGTTGGAAAGGCACAGCCAGCTACTACCACGTTGTTGTCAATGGCGAGGTGAATCGCGACGCGGCGTGGTACTACCCCGATCCCAAGCCTGCAGCAGCCAATATCAAGGGCTATGTGGCCTTTTGGCGAGGGGTGCAGGTGACGCGCTAAGGGGGGGAATCCCCGCACGGTTGAGAATTTCGGGAATCAAATCCTCACGGCGCACCGCCATTAAGTGCACCCCCTGACACAACTGCCGTGCTTGTTGGACTTGCTCAGCCGCAATGGTTATTCCTTCATCGAGGGGATCAGGCGCTGCCGCCAACCGATCAATAATGTGCTGGGGAATCGAAGCCCCCGGCACCGCCCGATTGATAAATAGGGCATTTTTAGCGGACTTAAGAAGAAAAATTCCCGCAAGAATTGGCCGACCACAACCCGCGGCAATCTGATCCATAAACTTGGCTAGCCGCTCAAAGTCCGTAATCAGCTGCGTTTGGAAAAACTGAGCGCCCGCTGCCAATTTACGCTCAAACCGTTGTTGCAGCCCCGACCAACTGGCAGACTGGGGATCCACGGCAGCACCGGCAAAGAAATGTGTCGCTCCATCGGCTAGGGGGCGATCTTCGCTATCCACCCCTTGATTGAGTTGGCCAATGACGCGCAATAGACGGACAGATTCCAAATCAAAGACGGGCTTGGCTTGGGGATGATCCCCAGCTTTCACGGGGTCGCCCGTAAGTGCCAAAATATTGCGTAAGCCAAGGGCGGCAATGCCCATGAGATCCGCTTGCAGAGCAATGCGGTTGCGATCGCGACAAGCTATTTGACAAATGGGCTCAAACCCCTGCTGTTGCAACAAATAGGCGGCTGCCCAAGAACTCATCCGCAGCACAGCGCGACTGCCATCGGTGACATTGACCGCATGAACTCTCCCCTTCAGATGGGCTGCTTGGCGCAACATTGTACTGGCATCCCTACCCTTGGGGGGACACACCTCGGCGGTAATGAGAAACTCACCCTGCTCACAGGCAGCTTGAAAACGCGAGACTGACAAGGAAATGGCTAGAGCGCGACTAGGCAACTATCATACACACTCGTGGTGCCCCTTCCTAGGCGGCCAAATGGGCACTCACCGTCTGCACGAGTATCTCCGTCCAATAATCAGCAATATTCTGCTGTTCTGCTTCCACCATGACGCGGATAACCGGTTCTGTACCGGAGGCACGCACCAAGACTCGCCCGCGATCGCCCATATCCCGTTGTGCTTTGGCAATCATTTGTTGTAGAGGTTCACACTCCTGCCAGCGAAGCCGCCGCTGGCGATCCTCAACCCGGACATTGCGGAGAATTTGGGGATATGCCCTAAAACTTTGGTCCCGCAACTGGGCTAAGGAGAGGCGGGAATCCTGCACCAAGGTCGCTAAGTGAACTGCCGTGAGCAGGCCATCCCCCCCCACACCATAGTGGCGGCAGAGGATGTGTCCCGACTGTTCTCCCCCCAGCATGGCACCGTGGCGCAACATTTCTGCATGGACGTATTGATCGCCCACCGCCGCCCGTACCAGTTGTCCACCCCGCGCTTGCCAAGCCCGCTCAAAGCCTAGATTCGACATCACAGTGGCCACAATTAAATCCTTGGGCAGTTGCGCCTGCAACTGGAGTTTTTGGCCCCAGAAATAGAGAATGTGATCGCCATCCACCACCCGTCCTTGACTATCCACCGCCAGCACGCGATCGGCATCGCCATCAAAAGCAAATCCCATAGCGGCATGGGTTTCACGGACAGCCTGCTGCAAGGGTTCCAGATGGGTAGAGCCACAGTTGACATTAATCCGATTTCCATCGGCGCGATCGTGGAGAGCAATCACCTCAGCCCCTAGGGCATGGAAGACCGTAGGTGCCACCGCCACCGCAGACCCCCAGGCCAAATCCAAGACCACCCGCAGTCCTCGCAGGGGTTGACGATCCTGAAGGGGGGCCTGCACCGCATGGCGATAGCGCTGGAGCAGTTCGGGGCGATGATGCAAATGTCCCCAACGCTCGGTATGGGGGAGCGATAGGCCAGCATTTAAGTGGGCTTCAATTGCTTTTTGCAGATCAGGGCTCAGTTTGCTGCCATCACTGCCAAAAATTTTAATGCCATTATCGGCAGGGGGATTGTGACTGGCGGAAATCATAGCACCACCAATAGCTTCTGTGGTGGCGGTTAGGTAGGCAATACAAGGGGTCGGACACAGGCCCACCTGCCATACCTCAAAACCAGCGGCAGTTAACCCTGCGGCCAAGGCTGTGGCCAACACATCGCTGGAGTTGCGGGAGTCTTGACCAATGATAAAGGGGCGCTGGGGTGCATCCGTCGTTTGCCGCAGGACTTCGCCCACCCAGTATCCCAAGCTCAAGGCCAAGTTGGGGGTTAGCAACTCTCCCGCCCGTCCGCGAATGCCATCGGTTCCAAACCGAATCGGCTGCTGCCCAGTCATGGTTGATTCCTCACGCCACACCAACACTCACAATTTTCTAGTCGATTCCCTTAACTATGCAGAAGAGGATTTGTAACATTTATTCACTATCTCTGGACTATAGCACCTCTATACACGTTCCCCCACAGGACTATTCTGGATCAGCGGGAATTGAGGCGAAGCGACATGTTACCACCCGACCTGCGCCAGCAATTGCAATCTTGCCAAGGGCGACTCCTACACCTTTTGCAGTCCTTTTCTTCAGCAAGGGTACTAGTAGTGGGGGATCTCACCCTCGATGAATTCCTTACAGGGCAAGTGGAGCGCCTCTCGCGGGAAGCCCCTGTTTTGATTTTGCGCCATGAGTTTACCCGCCAAGTCCCCGGCGGCGGTGCCAACGCCATCTACAATTTGGCCAAGTTGGGCGCTCAGGTCCAGGCCGTTGGTCTTGTGGGTACAGATCCCCAGGGAGAGGCACTCTGTGGCATTTTTCAGGAGGCAGGGATTGATACGCGGGGCATCTTGAAGGATAGCGATCGCCCCACAGTGACAAAAACGCGCATTGCAGGCCATGCTCGCCAGTCGGTGACCCAGCAAATTGTCCGCGTCGATCGCA
This sequence comes from Thermosynechococcus sp., assembly GCF_025999095.1. Classification (NCBI taxonomy): domain Bacteria; kingdom Bacillati; phylum Cyanobacteriota; class Cyanophyceae; order Acaryochloridales; family Thermosynechococcaceae; genus Thermosynechococcus; species Thermosynechococcus sp. Next base: position 13,995 of record NZ_AP024678.1, read on the forward strand.
AATCCGATGATCTCCCCTCGCCGGCCCTTCAGGAAGCCCTAGCTACCTTCATTCGCGAGCAGCTCGGAACTGCCGATGCAGTAGTTTGCTCCGACTATGGGGATGGTGTCTTTACGCCCCCCGTAATTGCCGCTGCCTTAGAGCATAAGCGCACGATTGTGGATACCCAACGGGATTTAGCCCGTTATCGCGGTGCTTTCCTGTTTACACCGAACCTGCCAGAAGCAGAGGCAGCGGTGGGCTACCCGATTCGGACGGAGGCGGAGGTCCTGCAAGCGGGGGAAGACCTGCTGGATTTGACAGGGGCTAAATATATGCTAATTACACGGGGGGATGCTGGTATGAGTCTCTTTAGCCGGGAGGCAGCGCCCTATCATTTGCCCGCCTTTAACCGCACGGAGGTCTTTGATGTGACGGGGGCAGGCGATACCGTTGTGGCTGCTTTAACCCTTGCCCTTGTGGCGGGTGCTAGTCTTTGGGAGGCGGCAGTTTTAGGCAATTTAGCCGCCAGTCTTGTCGTACGTCAGTTTGGTACAGCCACCACATCCACCGCAGAGATGGCGGCAGCCCTTCACTCTTTGCTCGAAGATTAGTGCCGCGTCGCCTGCTGCAACCATTCAAGAATGCCTTGGGCAAGGGTGCGGGCAAGCTCACCTTGGGCTTGGGGGTTAACAATCCACTCAAACTCTTCGGGGTGAATCATGAAGCCCAGTTCTAGCAACACTGCGGGGGCAATTGTCGGACGAGTCAGGGCAAGGTTATTCCAAAATACACCGTACTGCTGCCGCCGCAGTCGCTGCGTTAAGTAACTCTCTAGGAAAACCGCAAGGTCATGGCTTTGAGGGTGATACCAAAAGGCGCCAATCCCTTGGGTATGGCGGGCATCGCCAGCATCGGGAAGAGCATTGTAGTGCAAGCTAAGGGCAAGGGTAGGTTGGGCTGCTTCAATGGCGAGACTGCGATCAGGCAGGTCCAGGTCAATATCCTCTGTGCGCGTTAAAATGACCGTTGCCCCAAGGCGTTCTAGCTCAGGTGCCAGTTTTTTTGCCAGTGTTAATGTGACGACCTTCTCTGGGGTACCATCGGGACCCCGTGCCCCCAGATCCTCAGGCCCGCCATGGCCAGGATCGACGAGGATTTTAATCCCCCGTAGGGGTTGTGTGCCCCGTTGGAGGTGGGGTGGATGGCGCAGTTGCAGCAGCAGCCGCTTCCCCTCATAGGCGACGCGATAGCCCCACTGTTGGCGATGATGAAGCGTCAACCGATACTCCACCCGTTGTTGATCAAGGGGGGACCAATCAAGGCGCTGGATGACGGGATCAGCATCGAGGTGAATGATGTCGGTTTGGGGAATTGTGTTGTAGAGCGTCAGCGTGAACTGGCGATCGCCCTGCTGAATAGCAATTGGCACCGGCACATCTAAAGGAAAGCTGAGTTCTGTCCAACCCGCCCGCTGACGACTGGTAATACTGCGAATGGTGGCTGTTGTCGGCAGAGCACTGGCAAGGAAGCGCACTTCATCGGCGCGGATCCAACCCCCATAGTCCAGATGCAGCCAATCCCCCGTTTGTCCTCGCACCCGTGCTCGCGTTCCCACTGGCAGGGGCGTCAGCCGTGAATAATCAGTGCTCGGCCCAGTACGTGCTACGCCCCCAAGGGAGCGGTTGACTTCAACAACGGGTAAGTGGGTCGGCTCAGCCACACGAATGCGGGCACCCAGTTGGCGCTGGCTTGCAAATCGCCACTGAATGGGGCCATAGTCCCCCACCTGGGTCAATTGCAGGCAATTGCGGTACAGAGGTGGGCTAGGGGTCGTCAGATGCGCTTGATTCACTAATGCAGCGAGATTAGAGGGCAATTGCACTTGGGGGGGTAGGGGTTCTAGGGGCAGAATGCGCTGACCCACTTGAACTTCAACGGCGCGATCGCCGGGGGCAGCAGCGGTAAAGCAAACAATGTCATTGGGCAGCCGCACTAAATCAGCTGTTGGCTCTAGGGGTTGTAGGCTAGTCGGTATTTCTGGCACAGTGCGGGTAATGGCAAACTCAAGGCGTTGCTCCCCCGCTTGGAGAGTGATGCGATTCAAGCCGGGTTGCAGAGGAATACTGGGGGCAAAGTGTCCCGCTGGCGAGCGATCGCCAATCACTTGACCATTGAGTGTCACTGCGACCGAGGGCGGGGCTGTACCAATAAAGAAAATCCGGGGGGCACTGGTGGTGTACTCCCGCGGCGGATAAACCACTTGTAGGGAACCCTCTGCTCTTGCTGGCTGGAGTGAAGCCACCATGAGTGCACTAAGGAAACTCAAACTCAACCAATTCACCCCCAACCCCATACCTTTCTTAACCTTTTCTTCAGATTACAGCGCTTTTCTAAAATACAGGATGCCTATGATGCTGTTTTGCCGATTGTGACCCTGCTTTATCTTTGTGGAAAGGACTGTTATAAAAGTCAATCACTTCTCAGAAAAGAGAAGAAATTCTCTCTTAGGCCACTTATGGAATTCTTTGATCCCTGGCAAATTAGTATATTTTTTAACATTGGGATCATTGCCATCTCTGGAAAATCCATCCATAATAAGAAGCATCCTCTCTCATAAATTTTCTTAATGTTGCGCAACACTATTTCTTTGGTCTTGGTGTTTTGAAACCTAAGTTTGCGCAGCCCTTTTTATCACAGGTTCGTGTCCATCAAAAAGAATTTAAGGATTATTTAACTATGGTTACCATGCAAACGATTCACTGTCCTCACTGTGGTAAATTAGCTCTCCGCCAGCGCTATGGTTCCGTGAGTCACACCCACTGTCCCCACTGTGATTACGTCCTAACGATGTGCGATCGCACGGGACGGGTGCTAGAGGCCTATACGCCGGAAATTACCCATGTCGGTCAGTATGGCGCCAATCTCACCTGCACCATAGAGCGGACAAAGGCACTTTGCTAGCAAGGATGTATTAGAAGAATCTAAAGATTGATGAGGAAAATCCTGAGAGTTGTTAAGATAGTTTACATATGGCTATCTTACTTCTACTGGTACTGGCATTGGTGCTGTGGTCGGTGCGACTCCTCCACAGTGCCTATCGCCTGCGGGATTTTTCCTTACTGCTGGCCAGCGGCCTTGTCGCCATCTCAGCGGGAGGTGTCATTTTTGTCTATAGCCTGATGAATGGCTGTGTTGGCTATCTCAGTCAAGCTCAGCCTATTCCTGAATCTGATGCTGCTGTCATCATGTCTGATGTGGCCTACTTTGAGAGTGCCGCTGGAACCACAAACGCCACCTTTAGCCCCTAGGTTCGACTGAGAATCCAAGCGGTGGCGATCGCCAGCGTGAACACCGTGAGTGGCGCACCAAAGCGCAAGTGCTGCCAAAAGGAAAGCCGCTGCCCGGAGCTAGCAGCCGCCTCAACTGTAATTAAATTAGCCACAGCACCAAAAAGGGTGAGATTCCCCGCGAGGGTACTCGTAGCTGCCAGGAGGTACCAGAGTTGATCGGCAGTTTTGGGGATAAACTGCGCTAATAGCAGCACTGTCGGCACGTTGGAGATCAAATTCGACAGCAGTGCTGTAATCACCACAAGGGCCAAGGGCTGATTCACCCAAGGGCGCAAAATGCCCAGTAAATCAAGGTTTTGCATACAGCGGGTAAGGATAAACAGACCCGCAAACAGCACCAATAGTGACCAATCCACCTGAGCAAGCACCCGCTCTGGCTTGAGACGGCGGGTCACCAGTAAAGCCGCTGCTGCCAATAGAGAGGATTCTGCTAAGGGAAAGCCCAGCAGAAAAGCCAAAAACATCAGCCCAGAAACAACTAATGTCTTGTGGAGTAACCCTTTTTGCACCGGCGCTGCTTGGAGCGTCGCTAATGTAAAGGGTTGGCGCGATCGCACCTCCGGATAGAGCCAACCCAACCAAACCACTTGCAGACCTAGCCCCAGTCCGGCAATGGGTACCATCACTTGGGCAAACGGCAGGTACCCCAACTCGGAAAATGATCCCACGAGAATATTTTGGGGATTGCCGCTAAGGGTGGCTACAGAGCCGATATTGGTTGCCCCTGCGATCGCCAGCAGGTAGGGTACTGGATTCAAACCCAAGACATGGGTAATGCGCAGGGTTAAAGGCGTCGTTACAAGGGCAAGGGTATCGTTCAGAAAGACCGCCGATAGGATTCCCGTCGCCACGGTGAGAAACACCAGCAACCCCAAGGGACTGCCACTAAAGCGCACCACGGTCACCATCGCTATTTGAAAAAAGCCGCTCAAGCCGAGATAGGCATTCACAATCATCATGCTGAGCAAAAACACGATGGTTTGGGGATCAATGGCTTGCCATGCAGTGGGTAGATCAATCGCCCCTAGGGCAATCAAAAGCGCCGCACTCACCAGGGCGATCGTGGCGCGATTCATGCGTAGCCCCGGCACCCCCCCCAGGGCTAAGGCACCGTAGCTGAGGGCGAGAATTAGAAGTTGCAGCAGAGACCGCCACACCTACTGTTGGGTTTGAATTTTCTTGGCCTCTAGGGCATCGAGCAATTCCCCAAGGGCAGCAAGATCGTCGCCATCATATTCCCGCTGCCACAGCAGTTGGGAAATTTGGTTTTCAATGGCTGAGGTTAATACTTGGGTTTCGAGCACCCGTTGCACTAAGCGTTGGATCATCATAGGGGTTTGGCAGCTTAGATAGTTGTTCTCTAGGGTAGCCCATTGGCTGTGGGGCAAATCGAAGAAACCACTTTCTCCAGTGGCACAATTTGCTATAGTGAGGGCACTGGGATCAGCAAAGGGTTGATCCTCAGCGGGGGATCCTTGTCCCGTCAATAAATCGTGTTGCGATAAATTAAGGAAAGTTGAAATTCTAGGGTACACCAGATATACTAAAGGGCAACTTTTGTAAACTCAATAACAGCAGTTTGAAGGCAAAGGAGGTAGGGCAACTTGGCCAGAAGACGGAAGCGGAAGAGCCGGCGGCGTCTCGAAGGGCGCAAAATCCTTGAGTGCGTACCTCAATATAGCATCGAAAGTGGCGAAGATAAACCCGTGACAGCGGCGCGAAAATTTATTCAAGCTAAGGGGATCACCCCGCCCGCTTTAGTTCTTGTTAAGCGGAATGAGCACACCACCGATCGCTACTTCTGGGCAGAAAAGGGCTTGTTTGGTGCGCAGTACGTTGAAGAAAACCACTTTTTATTCCCTAGCCTAAGGGAACTGGCAGAAGAGAAAATGGCAGCCACTACCCGTTAGGCTGTTTTTTACAAGCATCCTTTTGAGGGGGAGTCAGGACTTGCTCTTGGCTCTTTTTGCTTGGGTGGTGAGAGGCTCAAGATTTGATCTTTATTTTGCGCCATTTACTTATGGCAATTTGGAAACTGTCCTCATAAAATAGGAATAGCGGAGACAAACGTTTCCGTTCACTCCTCACACCACACCCCGCCTGGACAGTTATTGGTTCGGGCGGCTTCCTTTTTGTAAAGGTTTGTAAAGCTCATAACTCCCAAACGTGGTCAGGATCCCTGAGATAGTCCTGGACCTTTGCCAAATCCGCTAGCTGGCTAAAGGGGCTGGTTTGAGCGTATTTGACTAGGGTCTCTAAAAGCTCCTATTCACTGAATTGGCTTTCGGTAGAATACTTTACAGAATTGCACCTGTTTACCTTGGCAGCGTCGTCCTACTCTGCTTGTTCAGCTTTTTTCTCACTTCTTTTTTACTCTAGGCTTCGCTACCAGCGGCGGCTGCTACTGCTCCGAAGATGATAGGAATGATGGAAACTATAGTGATCCTGAAATGAAATAAGTGAGGAGATATCTAGCTACTACCAGAAAAAGTGATAAAGTCAAGCCATAGAACAAGAGATTTTATGTTTTTTAACCAAGAAAATTAAAATGCAATACCGCATTTGTCATCAAACCACCTACACCTACAGCGCTGCCGTTGCCCTTGCCCCCCACGATTTGCGCTTGATTCCCCGCAGTGAGGGCCACCAACGCCTGCGATCGCTCTCCCTCCAAATTTTACCGACTCCCCAAGGTCACAGTTCTGTCCTCGATGTCCATGGCAATCACATTCAGCGCTACTGGTGGTTACCGCAGCCCACCGCTTCCCTCATGATTCAGGTCACTTCTGAAGTAGAAACCTATTGCAACAACCCCTTTAATTATTTGCTCGAATCATGGGCAATCACACTCCCTTTTAACTATCCGCAGCGGCTGGCCACTAGCCTGCATCCCTATCTGTCACTGCCAGTGGATCCGGTTGCCTATGAACTGGCTTGGCAAGTTTTAGCCAGTGGCGATCGCCATGTCCTCACATTTCTCAGCGACCTTAATAACAAAATTTACCGTACTTGTCAGCACCAAATTCGTGAAACCGGTGCCCCTTGGCCCCCCTGTGTCACTTGGGCAAAACAAATGGGTTCCTGTCGCGATATGGCAGTCCTGTTTATCCATGCCTGTCGGGCGGTGGGCCTAGCGGCGCGGTTTGTCAGTGGCTATCAGGAAGGAGACTTGGATAATCCTGAACGGCACCTCCATGCTTGGGTGGAAGTGTATTTGCCGGGGGCAGGCTGGCGGGGCTATGATCCCACCCACGGCCTAGCGGTGAGCGATCGCCACATTGCCCTTGTGGCTGCAGCTGATCCGGCGGATGCTGCCCCCATTGAAGGTGCCCTACGGGGACAGGGGGTCACCTCAACCATGACCTATCAACTACAGATTCAGCGCCTCTCCTAGGTATGGAAGAAAAAGGCGGTGCCGAGAATCCCATAGGTGGCCAAAAGCAGCGCTCCCTCTAGCCAGTTGGAGCGGCCATCTAGGCTAATCACATTGGCAATGACAACCGCAATAATCACCGTCACCACCTCAAAAAGGCTAAAGTTCAAATCCATCGGCTGACCAATGAACTGGCCAATGAGCACAAGAATAGGTGCCACCAAAAGCGCCACCAAGAGGGATGACCCCAAGGCAATGGAAACGGACAGGTCCATATTGTTTTTCAGGGCAACCGCCACAGCAGTCACATATTCCGCTGCACCGCCCACCAATGGCAAGAGGATGACCCCAGTAAATAGGGGCGTCAAACCCAGTCCCGCCGTTGCCTCCTCGACAGCACCAACAAAGATTTCTGACTCAAAGGCCACCCCAATGGTGGCAATGATAAGAACAGTGATCCAAAGGGGTAGGTTGGGCTTTTCGTGGTGTCCTTCCTCGTCCCCTAGTTCTACCTTACTAACATCGTAAAGATAGCTGTGGGTTTTCAGGGAAAAGAGTAATGTGAGCCCATAAACCAGAATTAGAATGATGGCTGCCACGACTGACATTTGGGAAATTGCGCTTGGCGGCACTCTATTGGAGGTGTAAATTACCATTGCTGGTAAAAGCATGGCGGCGATCGCCACCGTCATCGAGGAAGCATTCACCCGTGCCACCACTGGGGCAAAGGATTGTTCCTTGTAGCGAATGCCCCCCAGCAGCATAGATAGCCCCATCACCAGCAAAAGGTTCGCCATCAGGGTTCCCGTAATACTGGCTTTGACAATATCCACTAAACCCGCTCGCAGCGCCACAATGGCAATAATGAGTTCCGTGGCATTGCCAAAGAGGGCATTCAAGAGGCCACCGATCGTCGGACCCGTGGCCAGGGCCACCTCCTCTGTGGCGGTGCTCAACCAAATCGCCAAGGGCACGATCGCGAGTGCTGCCAAAATAAAGACGGTGACAGCGCCCCATTCCAGTTTTTCCGCAGCAACGGAAAGGGGAATAAAGACTAAAAAAACAACGGAAACCAGTCGCCTCATGGGGGCACCCCTTACATGGTAAAAGGAGAAAAATTTCCTCTATCCTAGCCTGTGGTTTTATGACTCCACGCCCAGGGGCGAGAAATAGGGTCAGCGTCTAGCCACTGCGGAGGATCACCCGCTGATTTTGGCGGGCGACAAGGGAGAGGGTGAGCGGGCCAGCGGTATAAACCGAGGTGGGAGTGACGGCACTAATATCAACCGTCCCTTGGTGATCTTTGAGGTCAAGGACAAATTTCACCAGTTCAATTTGGCGAAACGAGCCAACAGTGCCAGTGACGGGATCGGGGAGCACGCCGGAGGCGATCGCCCGTTGATTACTTACCGTAAATAACTGATCCAAACGTTGCAAGATCTGCTCATCGGTCATCTGGCTGGGATCCAAAGAGATGGTGGCCAGATTCTCACCCTCGCGGAAAACCTGCTGATTGCGCGCCACTTGGGGTACCACAAGAATATTGCTTTCCCCCTGTAGATAATTGGCCGCTGCTAAAATGCGCACCACATAGGGTTGGCCATCACTAATTTGGCTGCGCAGGCGCTGCACATCTTCGGTGGTGATTTGAATCACCTGATCCGTCGGCTTGAGGTTCTGGGGACTATTGAGGACAATGGCATTCCGTCGCGCTTCCCGCAGGAGTTCCTCAATGACTTGGGTGGCTTGAGCCGGATCTTTGACATTTTGAATCACCGCAGAGGCCAAAACTTGCCCCGTGCGAATGGCGATCGTCCCCCGCCGTAGTCCCAACAGCAGGATGCTCACGTTTTCTTCAAGGCGTTGGCGACTGGCCTCAAGGGCAGCAATTTCCTGCTGCAGACTGCGCTGTTGATTCCGCAACACCTGCTGCTGCTGATTGGCCAGGGCCAGTTGATCCTGAATGCGCTCAATCTCTGCTTGGAGGCGATCCTTTTGGGCTTCAACGTCAGCAAGGCGTTGTTGAGCCGTGCGAATGGCGGTTTCGAGGGCTGCTTTTTGCCCAGCCACATCCTCGAGGCGGCTTTGGATGGCTTGTCGCTCCCGTTGCAGGCGCTGGATTTCTTGCCGCAGGCGTGCCCCTTGGGCTTCAAAGTTCTCGAGGTTTTTTTGGGCTTGGGTGTAGCGGTCTTGCAGTTGCTTGAGTTCTGCTTCTGTAAGGGTTTGACGATTGACCGCCTGCGCCAGAATTTGGTTCGTTTGACTGAGGCGTTGGCGAATTTTGGCCAGTTCAATTTGCGATTGTGCCAGTTCCGCTTCAATTTTGTCCTTTTGGGCACGGGTTTCCGTCAGTTCCTGTTCAGCAGCCGCCTGTTGACGGCGAATCGTATCAATGCGCAGGACGCCATCGCGCAATTCACGACTGAGGGCAAAGAGGATGGCCAAAGTGGAGGCAGAAATTAAGCTCCCCGTGAGAATAGTAATCAGAACAGCGGTCTGTCGTGGTCGCAAATTAAACCAACTCAAGCGAGCTTTGCCCACTTTTGAGCCAAGGCGATCGCCCACGGTTGCGATCGCGCCCCCCAGAATAATCACCGCCAAGACCAGAACATACCCAGCCATATTTCGGGTACTGCTGCCACTCCCCAACTATACTTTTTACAGTATGTGCCGATGCTGACCCCTATAAGGGTTTGGGCAAATCACCTTGACTGAAATCAACCGATGCCAAAAATTGCCACTTGGAATGTCAACTCAATTCGCACCCGCCTTGACCATGTGTGCCAGTGGTTGGATAGTACTGGGGTGGACTATCTCTGTCTGCAGGAGACCAAAGTCACAGATGCTGAGTTCCCGCGGCAGCCCTTTTGGGATCGTGGATATCAAGTTTATTGTAGTGGCCAAAAGGCCTACAATGGGGTGGCCATTCTCAGTCGTCAGCCCCTTGCGGGAGTAGAGGCAGGCTTTGCCCCCCAATTACCCAGCCACAGTGAGTTGGATACCCAAAAACGGCTCATTCGCGCCCAATTGGCCCCTGATGTCATTTTGGTGAACGTCTATATTCCCAACGGCGGCGAGTACGACAGTGAGAAATACCACTACAAGCTGCACTGGCTGAAAACTCTCTATATCTATCTCGAGCAACTCACCGCCCAAGGGGAGGTGATTCTCTGTGGCGATTTTAATATTGCCCCTGAAGATAAAGACCTCTTTGATGCTGGCGATCGCGCCACAAAAGTGGGGGCCACCGATGCTGAACGCAACCTGTTGGCAGCCATTCGCGACCTTGGCTTCCATGATGCCTTTCGCCACTTTACTGAAGCACCGGGGCACTACTCTTGGTGGGATTATCGGGCAGGTGCCTTTCGCCGCAATCATGGTTGGCGCATTGATCACCTCTACATTACCCCCGGTGTTAAAGCCCGTGCCTGCAACTGTCACATTGACATTGCCCCGCGCCGCTTACCCAAGCCCAGTGACCATGCACCCGTGATCCTAGAGATTGAATAGGGGCTGTACGGTGCGCAGCCACTCCGTTAGATCCTGTACCCCTTGGCCGTAGGTGAGATCAAAAGTCAGCGGCGTAATACTAATCAAATTTTGGGCAATGGCTTCCACATCCGTGGGCGCTTGATGGGGGTCTTGGGGATATTCTTCGACCACCTCACCTGCCAGCCAATAGTAGGTTTTGCCGCGAGGGTCAATGCGCTTTTGGAAAAGGTCATGGTAGCGCCGAATCCCCTGCCGAGTAATAACAACGCCAGCAATTTCACTGGCAGGCAGAGCAGGCACGTTGACATTGAGGAGCATTTTGGGAGGAAGGGGGTCGGTTTCCAGTGCCTTGAGGAGATGATTGGCAAAGTCAGCGGCCGGCTGAAAGTTATGAACCGTGAAACTGGTCAGACTAATGGCAATGCTGGGAATGCCCTCAATTACCCCTTCCATGGCCGCAGACACTGTGCCGGAGTAGAGAATATCGGTGCCGAGGTTGGAGCCTTGGTTAATCCCAGAAACAACAAAATCGGGAGGTTCCTCTAGGAGAGCACCCAGGGCTAACTTCACACAGTCGGAGGGGGTACCAGAGCAGGCCCAGGCCTTAATCCTGGGGTGAAAGAGATCGCTCACGACTTCTGCGCGAATCGGATCAAACACAGTGAGGCTATGCCCTGTAGCGGAGCGTTCGCGATCCGGACACACGACCACGACGTCATGGCCAGCGATCGCCAGTGTATCTGCCAACGCCCGAATACCGGGGGCAAAGACCCCATCATCATTGGCAATCAGTAACCGCATTTCTCGCCCCCTGAATCGTGAAGTATTGGCCAAACATTACAGTTGATTGCAAAGCGCAGCACACTCCCTGAGAAATGTTAACCTCTAAAAGGGTGAAGTGGCGCACTACATGGCCCACCCTGCCAAACAGCTTGAACGCACCATTCCTGACAAGACCGCTTTTGGGGATTGACAGGACCTATGGGACGCCTACTGAACCATCAGTTGAAGGAGAACACTGTGTCTGTGCATCAAAGTCATCCATTCCTCCGTGAAGACCTCAGTGAATACGTTGCCCATTTGCAACTGCACATGGCACTTCAAGCGCGCAATTTGGTGCCTGCCCTGAAACACGCCGGCGACAGCCGTGAGCAACTTCTCCATCAAACCCAAGCCAACTTCGAGAAGCACGTCTCCCGTCAAAGCTATATTGGCTAAAGCAATTTTCCTCTGTACTCAACAATCAACAGCTATGCTCCCTCAGCAGCAGTGATCTTGCTGCTTTTTGCGTTTGTTGGGGGAGTCGCTTCTTTCACCCCTTTGAGGAACACTTGCAACAGAGTACGCTAGGGGCGATATTGCTATTTGTAACATCTTGCCAGCATTCTCAGGAGGTTTTATGGCGCGGACAGAGTCCACAATGCTTGCCCTTGGTACTGTTGCTCCCGATTTTCAACTGCCCGATGTGGTGAGCGGGCAAACGATTTCCCTCAGCACCTTTGCCGACAAGAACGCCCTACTGGTGATGTTTATTTGTCGCCACTGTCCCTATGTGAAGCATGTCCAAGCGGAACTGGCGAAGCTGGGGCGCGACTACAAAGAGACAGGCTTAGGAATTGTGGCCATTAGTGCCAATGACGCTGCCAACTATCCCGAGGATGCCCCAGAGTCCCTGAAGGCGATGGCCACGGAGCTGGGGTTTACATTTCCCCTGTGCTACGACGAGAGCCAAGAAACAGCCAAGGCCTACACCGCAGCCTGTACACCGGATTTCTTCCTCTTTGATAGCGATCGCAAGCTTGTCTATCGCGGACAACTTGATGACAGTCGCCCCCAGAATGGTCTACCGGTGACTGGAAAAGACTTGCGTGCAGCCATTGATGCCGTGTTAGCCGGTCAAACCCCCAGCGAGGATCAAAAACCCAGTCTCGGCTGTAATATCAAGTGGAAACCGGGGAATGAACCGGCCTACTACCGCTAATCCTGGAAAGGCAAAGAGAGGGGCACTTTTATTGCCACTTTTCAGTCTTAGCCTATGTTATATCAGTGCCAATGGGTTTGGCTGTGTTGACGCGATTGTTTTTAGGTGTGAGCAGTGAATAACCAACTTTTTTTGCCAGTGCGCATGCAGTCAATGGGGGCTACCCTGAAAACGGTAGGAGTGGCAATAGTAATGGGGGCGATCGCCCTCGGCCCTTTGCGTCCCAGCCGTGGCCAAGCAGCCCCCACGCCTCCTGACAACCCACCAGCTGAGACCCCGGCATCCCCAACATTACCCTCGGCAGAGCCTGGGCCTGAAAGCCCTCCAGCGGCACCCCCCCTCCCCCCACCTGTGAGTCAGCCCGCCACTGATGAACCCCAAGTGTTGATTGCTGAAGTGGTGGTTGAAGGAGCCACTCCTGAACTGGAGCAATTGGTCTATCAAGTCATTAGCACTCGACCGGGCAGTACCACCACCCGCACCCAACTGCAACAGGATACCAACGCCATCTTTGCTACGGGCTTTTTTGCTGATGTCAATGCCGTCCCCAGCGATACCCCCCTCGGTGTGCGGATTACGTTTATTGTGCGCCCTTATCCGGTACTGCGAGTTGTTCAAGTAGCGGGCAACCAAGTCCTCACCCAAGAGAAAGTTCAGGAAATCTTTGCGCCGCAAATTGGCCGCAGCCTCAATCTCAGGGAGCTACAGGCTGGAATTGAAAAAATTAACAGCTTCTATAGGGATAACGGCTATATTTTGGGTCAAGTCGTTGGTACCCCCCAAATCGATCCCGATGGTGTTGTGACGTTGCAGGTGGCTGAGGGGGTGGTTGAACAGGTCACCTATCGCTTTCTGAATAAAGAAGGGGAGCCTACGAAACAGCGGACCCGCGACTTTGTAATTAGCCGCGAAATGGACACTCGACCCGGAGTAGTCCTTAACCAAAAGACAGTGCAGGCAGATTTGCGACGCCTCTTTGAACTGGGACTCTTTGAGGATGTGCAAGTTGCCCTTGAACCCGGCCAGGATCTCCGCAAGGTGAACTTGATTCTCAATATCAAAGAGCGCAATACGGGCAGTGTCTCTGCGGGGGCAGGCTATAGCTCGGCCGCAGGTCTATTTGGAACCGTAGCATTCCAGCAAAACAACCTCTTTGGCCGCAACTGGAAATTTAGTGCGGAAGCCCAAGGGGGGACTGAAGGGGAATTTCTCTTTGACGTTAGCTTCACCGATCCGTGGATTAAAGGGGATCCCTACCGCACCTCCTACACCGTCAGTGCCTTCAACCGCCTGACGGTTCCCTATACCTTCAGTAATGGCCCAATTGATGTTCGTTTGGCCAATGGGGATTTTCCGCGGATTAACCGCTTGGGCACGGCGGTCTTCTTTACCCGTCCCTTTACCCAGGATCGCGATCAGGTGCGTACCGCTTGGACCGGCTCCCTTGGCTTGCAATATCAACGCGTCACCTCCCTAGACGGCGGCTTTACCCGCTTTAATACGGATGCCTTAGGGAACTGTTTAACCTTTCCAGACAACGGCGTCTGTCGCGGCTTCAATGACCTGTTTACGGTGCAGGCGGCAATTTTGCGGGACTTGCGCAATGATCCCCTGCGTCCCACCAGTGGCCAAGTGATCCGCCTAGGCGTGGATCAGTCGCTTCCCATTGGTGCAGGGAGCATCTTGATGAATCGGGTGCGGGGTAGCTATAGCTTCTATATCCCAGTGAAGTTTCTGCGCATTGAGGGGCCGCAAACCTTTGCCTTCAATATTCAAGCAGGCAATATTTTTGGGGATTTGCCCCCCTATGAGTCCTTTACGCTTGGGGGGTGCTAACTCGGTGCGCGGTTGGGAAGAGGGGGCGATCGGTTCTGGGCGTGCCTTTGTGCAGGGGACGGTGGAGTATCGGTTCCCAATTTTTAATATTGTGGGTGGGGCGCTGTTTGTTGATGGCGCCAGTTTACTCGGTACCCAAAGCAGCGTACCCGGTCAGCCGGGGATTGTGCGCGGCAAGCCAGGAGAAGGTTTAGGCTATGGCGCAGGGTTGCGGGTGAATACGCCTTTGGGGAATATCCGCATTGACTTCGGCTGGAACAATGAAGGGGGCAGCGCCTTTAGTTTTGGTATTGGTGAACGCTTCTAGGAGAAAGATTGATGATCGCAGCCTCTGGACCGACAGCATTGGCGGCAATGACTCAACAGACCCTTGCTGGAACTGCCCAATGGTCAGGGGTGGGCTTACATTCAGGCCAGTGGGTTGCCCTCACCCTTCAGCCGGCACCCGCCAATACCGGACGCCAGTTTGTGCGCCTTGATCTGGAGGGGCAGCCCGTAATTCCTGCTCAGATTGAGGCTGTGAAATCCACTCAATTGGCAACGGAGTTGGTGGGCAATGGCGCCAGTGTGCGTACGGTTGAGCATCTCTTGGCAGCGCTGGCGATCGCCGGCATTGATAATGTCACGATTCAGATCACAGGTCCTGAGGTGCCCGTGCTCGATGGCTCGGCGCAACCTTGGCTAGAAGGCATTCAGAGGGTAGGTGTGGTCCCTCAGGAGGCCCCTCGGCCAGCAGTCATCTTAAAGGAACCTGTCACCATTTACCAAGGAGACGCCTTTGTCAGTGCCATTCCTGCTCCTGAGCTGCGCCTCACCTATGGCATTGACTTTCCCTATGGGGCGATTGGTCGGCAGTGGTGTAGTTTTACGCCCTCAGAACTAGCGGCGGAGGTCGCCCCTGCTCGCACTTTTGGTTTTGCTGAACAAGTGGACTATCTGCGCAGCCAAGGTCTGATTCAGGGGGGCAGTTTAGAGAATGCCCTTGTGTGCAGTGCCAGTGGTTGGGTCAACCCGCCGTTACGCTTTGCCGATGAACCTGTTCGCCACAAGTTACTCGATCTCTGGGGAGATTTAGCCCTCCTTGGAACACCCCCCATCGCCCATTATGTAGCCTATCGCGCCAGTCATCATCTGCATACCCAATTGGCGCGGGCGATCGCTCCCCAAATGGTTTAGTCGGGGCAACCGTTCTCCCCTATGATTTGTTTATATCTTTCATTTGCAGCCGATACCGACCCCTATGCCAACGTTGACTGATTCCCCACCAACCACTGTGCTGACGGTCACTGAGCTACAGCAGTTGCTCCCCCACCGCTACCCCTTTTTGCTAGTGGATCGGATCATTGACTACGTGCCAGAAAAGTATGCTGTGGGGCTGAAAAACGTCACGATCAACGAACCCTTTTTTCAAGGGCACTTTCCGGGTCGCCCCATCATGCCGGGGGTGCTCATTGTGGAAGCCCTTGCCCAAGTGGGTGGGGTTGTCCTGATGCAGATGAACTGGGCGAAGGATAAACTTTCTGTGTTTGCGGGCATTGATAAGGTGCGCTTTCGCCGTCCAGTCGTCCCCGGAGATCAGTTGATCCTGCGGGCGGAGCTGCTTGTTGTCAAACAACAGCGCATCGGCAAAATGCAAGGACGGGCTGAGGTGAATGGTCAATTGGTCTGTGAGGGCGAGATGATGTTCTCGCTGGTGGACTAGTCACAATCCATGATGCAAACCCTGATCCATCCTACTGCTGTCATCCATCCCAGTGCTGAACTGCATCCCACAGTTCGAGTCGGTCCCTATGCTGTGATTGGTGAACAGGTGCGCGTCGGCGCCCATACGGAAATTGGTGCCCACGTGATTATTGAAGGGCCAACGGAGGTAGGGGTCGGCAATCGTATCTTTCCGGGAGCAATCATTGGCACTGCCTCTCAGGATCAAAAATATACGGGTGCCAATAGTGCCCTGCGCATTGGTGATTACAACACGATTCGCGAGTTCGTGACGATTAACCGCGCCAATGGTGAAGGGGATGCCACAATTATTGGTAACCACAATCTGCTCCTGGCCTATGTTCATGTAGCCCATGATTGCGTGATTGAGGATCAGGTGGTGATTACGAATGCCGCCTCGATCGCGGGCCATGTTTGCATTGAATCAAAGGCGCGCATTGGGGGTATGGTGGGTATTCACCAGTTTGTCCATATTGGTCGCTTGGCGATGGTGGGGGCAATGGCACGGGTAGATCGGGATGTGCCTCCCTATATGCTGGTGGAAGGTCATCCGGCACGGGTTCGTGCCCTCAATCAGGTGGGACTGCGGCGGGCAGGTGTCACAGAGGCAGAAATGCGCGACCTCAAGGAAGCCTTTCGCATTCTTTATCGCCGTGAGTTGCCCCTTGCTCAGGCGATTGCCCAATTGGCAACCCTACCCCCTTCTGAGCATTTAGAGCATCTCCAGCGCTTTTTAACCTATGCCCGCGAAGAGGGACGGCGGGGCTTAACCCCCGGTGGTCGGGCAACGACGGATTAAGTCTCTAGTTGCCACTTGCTCAATGCCATGCCTGCTGTGGTGCTTGTCCATCCCCAAATCCCCCCCAATACCGGTAATATTGCCCGCACCTGTGCTGCCACCCAGACACCGCTGCACTTGATTGAACCCTTAGGGTTTGAACTCAGCGATCGCTACCTCAAGCGCGCCGGTCTAGATTATTGGCCCTACGTCACCCTGTATTGCCACCCCGACTGGCCAACATTTCTGAAAACAGCCCACAGCCACGGACGCTTAATTGCCTTTGAACCTGCTGCCCAGCAGATTTACTGGGACTTCACCTTCGCTGAGAGTGATTGGCTGGTCTTTGGCAGTGAACCCGATGGTATTCCTGCGGATGTTTTAGCCACCTGCGATGCCTTCCTCAAAATTCCCATGTGGCAGCCTGCTGTCCGCAGTCTGAACCTCTCGGCATCGGTGGCGATCGCCCTCATGGAAGCCTATCGGCAACTGCACCTTTGCCCAAAGCCTCCCGAAATAAGATGAAATAAGAATAGAGCTGAGCCCTTGGGAGTAGGTAAACCGGGGTCAGACCGCTCTAGGCGATGACAGCTTCAAGTTCATCAGCCGGCAACACGGGAAAAAAAAGCCTTGGCGGTCGAGTCCCCAGAAAACTGCAATACCCATGAGTAAAGTTACCGATAAGCCCCCTGACACTGACCAGCGACGCCGCATTTTTCGTTTGCTGCGGATCGGTCTAGGGCTTACCCTCATTGGTTTAGCGGCATATCTCCTCTGGTGGCGACAGCGCAATGTGGTCAGTCGGGTGGGCTATCTCAATGGCACCGTGATTACCCTCTATGCGCCGATCCCCGGTACTCTGACCCTAGAGCCTCTGCACCCCGGCCAACCCCTAAGGGCGGGCACGGCAATTGGTACAATTCGCAACGATCGCAACCCGCAACTGGAAACCGATCGCCAGAATCTGGAGACCCGCCTCAGCATCGCCCTCGCGCAGCAGCAGGGTCTGCAACAGAAACGCAATAGCCGCATGGCTTTGATTGCTCAGCTTGACCACGATGAACAGAGTCAGCGAACCCTTGAAGTTCGCTTTACTCAAGAAGCAGTGCGGCGCACCTTAGGGGAACTCCGCCAAGCCCAAGAAGCCCTTGCCCTTGCTCGCATTACCGCCGATCGCTACACCCGTCTGCTCAAGGCGGGAGCGGTGGCGCGTCAACTAGCCGATGAAGCCCTATCCCGTGCCCAGGAGGCCGCCAAATTAGTGGAGAGTAAACAGGCCGAACTGCGCCGTCAACAAACTGCCCTCCAAGCCGCTCGCCAAGGACTGCAACTGGATGCCTCACGCACATTTAGCTTTCCCCAAATTCGCCTGATTGACCTGCACTTGGAACTGGTGGATATTGAAGCTGAGCTACTGAATGTCAGCACCACAATTACCGCCCTACGTCGTGAAATTGCCAACATTAAGCAGCAACTCTCTCTGCAACGGGTGGCCCCCATTAAAGTGCCCACCACCGCCGTCATTTGGTCTGTGATTCATAAAACCGGAAATTTGGGGATTCCGCTTGCGGCCGGCGATCCAATCATTAAGATGTTAGATTGTCGTGATGTCTGGGCAACGGCATTGGTAGCTGAGCGAGAAAATTCCCGTCTGCGGGTGGGTCAAGAGGCTAGCGTGCGCTTGCTGGATGGGAGCGATCGCCGGCTGAGGGGCATTGTGCGGGCGATTCGTGGTGGCCCCGGCAAAGTTCAGGTGGGCGAAAATGTTGCTGTGCCCCCTCCGGATCTGGTGCGCAACGAACTGGCGGTTGACGTTCAACTGGATGAATTGCCGGCGGACTTGAGCGCCGCCCGTTTTTGTGGTGTTGGCCAAAGTGTCGAAGTAATTTTTAGTGTTTTTTAATTGTTGCCCCCTCAGGTTTTTCCCACTTCAAACATCGACCAGAGGGCAGGCTTGCCGCCCTAGCGCAAACCTACCTGCTTTCGTAAAGTCCGGAGGCTAGGGAGATGACAATTAAGCCTAAACTCCTGCTGGCCTGGGTTTAACTTTCCGGATCATTGGGGTACTTTAATTAAAAGATTGCTCTACTCAGCTCAAACAGAACCGCCTAGGATGGCTGGGTTCTTCGTGTGTTTCCTAAAGTAAACATGAAAAGGAATATTCTCAGCCCCCCTGCCTTGGTCAGGGGGTGTACTGTAGCCCCCCGGCGCAAACGACAGACTGCTGAGGTTTGCCTCTGTCTATGGGGGGCGCTCGCATTTGTTGTTGTGTGGTTAACTCAGCTAGATTGGCAAAACTTACTTCCCAATTTGGTGGGCATCTGGTATGCGGGTCAGGGCTTGTTTCGGCCAAAGGGGACAACACTTGAAGCACTGTTGCTGCCCACAATTGTCTGGCTAGCGGTTACATTTTTACTCAAAGAAATTTCACCCAAGCCCAATTTTTACTCCCGCCTTGTTGTCAGTGTTGGCCTGGGAGCCTTGGCGCTGCGCTACCTGCTGTGGCGCCTGTTCAATAGCCTTAACCTAGATGATCCTCTCAATGGTGCCGTCTCTATTTTGCTGTTTGTTGCAGAGGTGTTGAACTTAGGCAACACCTGCTGCTTTTTCTTTTTATCTATTTTTGCCACCAACCGCACCCCGGAGGCCGATCGCCTGAGTCAAGCGGTGATTCGCGGAGAATACCTACCGTGGGTGGATGTGATTTTGCCCACCTACAACGAAGGGGTCGAGATTCTGCGCCGCTCAGTGGTGGCCTGCCAAGCCATGGATTATCCCCACAAGCGCATTTATCTGCTGGATGATACCCGTCGCCCAGCCGTGCGCGCTCTTGCTGCCGAACTGGGCTGTGAGTATCGCGATCGCCCCGACAACCGCCATGCCAAAGCCGGTAACATCAACCACGCTCTACCAACCCTGACCGGGGAACTCATTGCCGTGTTTGACGCTGATTTTGTTCCCAGCCGCAACTTTCTCACCCGCACCGTTGGCTTTTTCCAAGACCCCAAGACCGCCATGGTGCAAACCCCCCAAAACTTTTTTAATGAAGACCCCGTAACTGTGAACTTGGGCCTAGAGGGGATCCTCAACAACGAGCAAACCCTTTTCTTTCGTTTTATTCAATGCAGTCGAGATTTTTTTGATGCCGTCATTTGCTGCGGCACCTGCTTTGTGGTCCGCCGGAGTGCCCTTGATGAGATTGGCGGCATTCCCACCGACAGCATTACAGAAGATTACCTAACTTCCATGTATTTACAGGGGCGGGGCTACCGCGTTAAATACCTCAATGAAGCCCTCTCCGCCGGTATGTCTCCCGAAACCATTAGTGCCTATGTCAACCAACGCCTGCGCTGGGGCCAAGGAACCCTGCAAATGCTGTTTCTGAAGGATAATTTCCTGACCATTCCCAACCTCAACCCCATACAGCGCTTTTATCACAGCTTAGGCGTGATTTATTGGCTCTTATGCATTCCGCGGGTGATCTTTTTGCTGGCGCCCTTGGCTTTTTTGCTCTTTGGCTTAGCGCCGTTGCGCGCCACCTTTAACGAAATTCTCTACTTTTATTTTCCCTATTACTTAGGAAATATCATGGCCTTTGCTTGGCTCACAGAGGGTCGCCGCTCCGCCTTTTGGTCGGATGTATATGAAACCCTGCTGGCTTTCCCGCTGGCATTGACAATCGTACGCACCCTCTGGAGTCCGCGGGGCAAGCCCTTCAAAGTGACCCCCAAAGGCATTGTCGATCCCCATCGCATTACAGTGAACTGGCCCCTGATTCGACCCCTGTTGATATTGATGCTCCTAACGATTTTAGGGTTTCTTTGGCGCAGCTCACCCCTGCAGGATACAATTGTCAATCCCGACAGTTTGCTGGTCAATGCTCTGTGGTCTGTTTATAATTTTACAATCCTCATCCTTTGTATGCTGGTTGCCATCGATGTGCCGCAGCGGCGCCATTCGCGCTTTAGCCGCCAGGAACCCTGTGAACTAATCCTTGGCCATGACTCCTGCTTTGTCCAAACCGCCGATCTTTCCGAAGCAGGAGCCCGCCTCTCCCTAACACCCCCTTGGCCGCTGCCCCTTAAAGAAGATGTTGGGGAGCTGTGCTTTGTTGACCCTAGCCCTTTGGCCCCATTAAGTTTGCCAATACAGGTGCGCTGGTGGCGATGGGTAGATAGAAATACCTTACAGCTAGGTGTGCAATTTAGCGAGCTGCCGCTCCCCACCTATCGCCGTCTTGTCGAGTACTTGTATTGCCAGCCCGGTCAGTGGGAAGAGGTGCGGGTTCCGGAAGTGAAAACTGCTTGGGCACTCATCAAAAGTGTTCTGAGACTGTATCCCCTTGCCGAGAGCCGCTAACCATTAAGAAGGGTGAGGAGATTTTGAATTGCCATACTGGTTGCCCGAATTGCTGCCTGAACACTGGCATTTTTGGGCTCAACTTGCAGCAGATAGGCCAAGCTGGATTGCAGATACGTCAGCGCCATCTGAGTGTTGGGATCAATGTGCTGGTAGGCTTGGGGTGAGTAGGGCGGACCATAACTGGGGTGGGGATAGCCAACAGAGTGCTCATAGTTTGCGCCTGAATATCCTTGGGAATAGTCGTAGGTGGGGTGGGAATAGCCAACGGTGTGCTCGTAGTTTGACCCTGAATATCCTTGGGAATAATCGTAGGTGGGGTGGGGATAGCCAACGGTGTGCTCGTAGTTCGCCGCTGGATACCCTTGGCTGGCTTCAACCGGTTGTGCAGCCTCAGAGGGGGTTGAAACCGTTGCTGTAGTGGCGGGGACCTGTGGCGCTGAAGGCAAAATAACGGCCTCCTCTGTTTCTTCGGGTTCAGTAGCAGGGGAGGCGGTTGGGCTAAATGGGGTACCACTGGCCTTGGCAGCCATAATTTCCGTGGCCTCGAGGATTTGGGTGGGCTCACTGTCGATTTCTCCCATGCGTTCTCCCCGTTGGTAGACACTGACCTGACTGTAACTCTGTTCAGTATCTTTTTCCTCTTTTTTCAGCCATACAAGAAAATCAGAGGCGCTGTAGGTGGCTTCTCCCCCCAAGGTACGAATGGCAACAAAGCCATTGGCGGCATTGACACTTTGAATAGGATACCAGGTGCCCCGATAGAGAATCATCGCATCCATGGCGAGGGAGTTGCCTCCTGTAAGAGCACCGCGTCGCTTACCCCGTGCCCACCGGTCTTTCCACAGCACGCCTGCTTCGGTGTATTGGATCAGATAGCCTTCGGGAACAGTGCGATGTTCGTAACGTAAAAATCCGGGGGTTTGAGCTATGCCGACTTGGAAGATTTCATAATCTACCATGACCTCTTGAATCAGAGGTCGATAGGGTGATGCATCCCGTACTTCAATGGCAAGGGTGGGAGCATCTGTTTTCACCCGGGCCACAATGCCATCTTTGTAGGAAATGAGCTGAACTTCATCAAATGTTGTTTCTACACGCAGGTGCCGATTCGAGAGCATTCGCGAATTTTTCTGAATCAAGTCTTTAATAAATTGGTCTATTAATTCGCGATCGCCCATAGTTTTTGCTTTGAATCACGGCAAGAAGCCTGCTAGCCACTGGGCCTAGGGAGTCTATCCCTTGCTTTTTGCTTAATGCAACTTTGGAACACTAGACCCATGCTTGCATAGTGGCCACAGGTCAGCTTAGGAACACTAGCGATGTCAGTCTAGGACAAAAAACTTCCTGCTAACAACCGTAAATCTACGGATTCAAGACGGATTCAAGGTCTGAAAATACTCCCGTAGCCGCTGCAGAGCCTGGCCACGATGACTAACTTGTTGCTTTTCGACGGGACTCATCTCGGCAAAGGTACGCTGCTGACTGGGCACCCAAAAGACAGGATCGTAGCCAAACCCCCCCTGACCCCGGGGAGCGGTTAAAATCTCGCCTGCACACCGTCCCTCAGTTGTAACGGCAATCGTGCCATCGGGGCGTGCTAGGGCAATGACACAAATAAATTCAGCGGCGCGATCGCTCACGTCGGCCATTTCCTGTAATAGACGCTCAATGCGCTCAGCATCCGTAGCTCCATAGCGAGCCGAATAGATTCCCGGGGCCCCCTGAAGGGCATGAACTGCTAGCCCCGAATCGTCGGCGATCGCCCACTGTCCCATTTGCTTGGCGGCAGTAGCAGCCTTTAAACAGGCGTTGCCCACAAAGGAATCCGCGGTTTCAGCAATCTCAATGGTGGCTGGCAGGGCTAGCAACTCCCCAATCCACGGCTGTAACCAGCCTTGAAACTCTTTGACCTTACCAGGATTGTGGCTCGCTAAGACAGCTTGGGCAAGAATGGGCATTTCCTATGGACGACGCTGCAACTGAATATGATCTTGCCGCAAACTGACATCGAAGTGCTGCAGAAAATCCTGCCCCAAAAGCCCAATGGTCATATCAGGCCCAGCCACGGCAACGGGCCATTGCTTACGATGGAAGCCACCGACACTTATGGATTGGACGTAGACAACTGGCAGCACCACTTGACCATTGGCAGTATGAAACACGCGATTATCCACCACTTGCGCTGGGGTAATGCCTAAAGCCCGTGCCATCGATCGCGTAATCACCGTCATACTGGCTCCTGAGTCCACCAGCATCTCAAACCGCAGTCGTTGGTTAAACGTAACTTGAATAACGGGAATCCCCCCCTGCCGCCGCAAAATCGGTATAATGCCCCTGGGCTGAGTGATCACCGTTACCATTGAGGGAGCAGGGGTTGGGGGCAGTTGTTGCAATCGCAGCAATTCTTGACGATAGCTACCAAGGGCTTGGGCCTGTTGGGGATGGACACGAATGACCTGATCGAGAATTTGCGCCGCTGTCGCCCAGTCTTGGTTGGCGATCGCCCGATAAAAACTTTCTGGCAGTACAACCGACGGCACTCCCCTCGCGGGGGCAATCAGAAACAGCATGCCCACCAGCGTCGCTAGCACCCAATATCCATGTTCTTGGGTCATGATTTTCGTCGTACCCTAGGATCATCGTACCCTAGGATCATTTGCAACGGGAAACCCAACATGGGGTTAAGCCCGAGTACAACCACGGCCACGGGTATGCAATGGCAAGAGCTCGTGATGCCCACGTCACCCTAGCCTTGAATTTGACCACCCTTCTTGGCCCCGCTGTGGGGCAACGGGGTTTTCGTCTCTACATTTCAGATATGACAGTGCGCCTAGAAGAACGCAACTGCTTTTACTATCGAGATTGGCAAGCCTACTCCCCTCCAGAAGATGTGGTTGAACTCAAGAGCATTGGCTGGCAAGGCCACCTATCTACCATTTCTATTTATGAAGATGTTACCCTAGGGCCCTAATCTCAATCAAAAGTTTGTGTGAATCGCCTCCATCGGACAGGCGGCAACACATTGCTCACAGACAATGCAACGGGAGCGGGTAAATTGGAGTTGAAACGTTTCTGGATGGAGCGTCAGCGCCTGAGTGGGGCATACCCCTGTACAGAGCCCACAGTGGACACAGGCCTGCTCATCAATCACAATTTCACGACTGGCAAGGGACACCTCAATATTCTGCTGCCGCAACCATTCGAGGGCGGCCTCCATTTGGTCAATGTCCCCAGCCAATTCTAAAACCAGTTTGCCCACTTGGTTAGGTGCCACTTGGGCACGGATGATATTGGCGGCGATATTAAAGTCCTTGGCCAAGCGATAGGTGACGGGCATTTGAATCGTCCGCCGGGGAAATGTCAATGTCACTCGCTTTTTCACTGCTTGAAGATTTGGATCCTAGCACAGCTCTTTTGATAAGTATCGCACACTCCCAACACTGTGAAAGTTATAGCTACTCCAATAAAGAATGAGACATTAGGCGGCACAATAATTGGAAATCACCTCATCATTTGCCCCCTTGCTTGGCATAGGAGACAACCCGATCTCCTAAATTCAGTCTCTAGCTCCTGTTCTTTAAGGATATTGAGGACGCTTCAAGGCTAATCTATCTCTCTTTGCAATATTTCACTCCCTTTTGCAATAGCCATAATGTGAAGCCTTTTTCATAGGAATTAAAAAAATGAAAAAATATTAAATTTTATTTACTAGTCTATAAACACAAAAGCCATCCCCACAGTAAAATTGTTACCCTGCTAGATAAGAATTAGATGGAGTATTTTTTGTCAAAATTTAATAAGTTATTAAAATAGTGGAGATTGTAGATAAAAATGAATCTGAAATAAAATTAGAAGATTCATCCGCTGCTGATAAAATAGCTTTTTTATGAATCCTTACTAGCTTAATAGTCATTTGTTTTAATTTATATTTTCTTCGATCCTTGCAGTGCCGTTGAGTTGTCAGCGCACTGGTAGTGAAAATATTATTCCTACTGCCTAGTGCTTAGTTAAAGTATATTGATTTTGGGGACTGGGTAAACAGAATCAAAGGGGAGTTAGAAATGTCTCAAGTAGCTTATTGTGGTCTCATTCACCAAAGGAAGACTAGGATTGGGAATCGCTGTTGGTAATCTCGCCGAAGCGTTCAATCCGCAAGGGAGTGTTGGGAAAGTCGGCTTGGATTAAACGGCGAATTAGTTGCACACTGGCAAAGTTTTGATCAATATGGGGAATCCCTTTGGCATCTAGGCGTACAGGAATGACTTTTCCTTGAATGAAGCGACCAGAACCGTCGAGTTCCACATCGAGAATCAGTGACTTACCAAGGGGGCCGTGACTGCTTAGAGTCTGATAGCCGACAAAGTTCCCCAAGGAATAGGCAATGAGGCGGCCTTTGTACAATTCAAGGGCACGGGGAACATGGGGGCCATGACCCAAAATTAAATCGGCACCATTGTCAATCATGGTGCGGGCAAACTGAACTACATTGCCCCGGTCTTCGCCATAGAAGTACTCAGTGCGATCGCGGGTATGAATTTGATCGCTGCCTTCGGCACCGCCGTGGAAACTGACAACCACAATATCAGCGTTTTTCTTAACCTCCCGCACCAGGGCGGCACTTGCCTTGAGGTCTTGGATGCGATTTTGGCCGTAGTAGGTACCAAAGCCGATAAATGCGGTTTTCAGGCCATTGGCTGCGAGGTAGGTCAGTTGATTGCGATCACCAATAGCGCTCATGCCAGCGGTGTTGATGTGGCGAATCGTATCGCGAAATCCCTGTTCGTTGAAGTCGTAGCTGTGGTTGTTGGCAATGTTGAGGACGTCAAAACCAGCTTGGCGTAACACCTGCGCATAACTGGGCGGTGAGCGAAAGACAAAACTGCGACCCCCCTGGGTGTTTTTGTAGGGATGGGGATGATCAGTAAGGGTACTTTCATAATTGCCAAAGAGAAAATCTGCCCCCTGAAGATAGGGTTTGACTTGGGCAAAGAGCTTTTGGGGATCCGCAGGCAAGCGGTTACTGGGAAAATTGGTGCCAAGGACAATATCGCCAACCGCCTTAATCCGCAAGCGGCGATCGCTAGGGGCGAGTGGGGGGGACACAAGGGGAACATCGGGTTCAGGGGTTACAATAGCTGGCCTGGGTTCCGCACTGGGCGGAGCATCGACACCGAGTTGATTTTGCAACGTCAGGGCAATGGCACTGGTGCCTGCGATCGCCAGCAAACTGAGGGCAAAGGCACTCACCGCCTGATGAGACCGTGGCGTGGTAGGGATAACTGCATTTGAGCTGGAACTTGCTTGAGGAGGCGGCGCCGCTGGTAAGGTCTCCCGTAGGTCAACGGTCTGTGTCCATTCTGGCCATTCTTGGCCGAGCAGCCGAGCCTGGAGACGCACACGCAGAACTCCTTGGGGCGCCAATTGCCTGAGACCTCGGCAAACAAACTGAACACAGACTTGGGGGGGGAGCGATCGCGCTGCTTCAAACATAATTTGTAAACAGTCGCCCCGCCGCCGCACGAGGGCGCGCACCCCCTTGGTTTGGAGCGTGCGGTTCATCAAATGGGCAATGGCCTCTGCTTCACCCTGACGTGCCTGCTGCCAAACCAAATCAAGGGAAGCGGTCATGATCAAGGAACCTTCCAGCGATCGCGAGCAAACCTGTGGCTATTGTATGGAAAGTCACTCGTCTTGAAAGTTAGGGCCAGGCCAATTTGACAAACGTCACGCAGAGGCCTCTTGGGCATGCAAGGCTCGCAACAGATCATGGCGGCTAATGATGCCCACTAACTCCCCCTGATCGTTCAAAACCGGTAGGCGACTAATGTGGTGATTGACCATGAGGCGAGCTGCTTCGGAAATGGGTGCATCCACGTTAATCGTGTGGGGGTTGGAGGTCATGACGTCCTGCACCTGTTGGCCGAGGGTTTTCTTGAGGTGCTGGTGAAAAGACTCTGGAGACTCGAAGTAAATGATGCTCCCTAGGAAAGTGATGTATAACGGCGGCTCTAAGGGTGCTTCGCGCACGATCAAGTCAGCTTCAGAGACCAATCCCACCAATTTGCCCTTATCGTCCACAACGGGGAGGCCGCGCACCTGTTTTGCTTCCATGAGACGAACTGCTTCCGCAATCGGGGCAGCGGCACGAATGGTAACGGGGTTGGGGGTCATGTAATCACGGACGAGAGCGGTCATAGTTAACCTAGGGAATGGGAGGACAGTTCGAGGGGATGGTAGTCACCATGCATTGCCAGATCGGGGCGGAGGCTTTGGGCATGCCGCAGGTAAGCATGGTAAATCGGTTGATCTGGGTTGGGGGTGTTGAAGTAAATTAAGCAGCGGATACAGCGGGGCAGGCCTCCCTCGACGTGCATTTGTTGGACATCGAGGAGGGGAACGTTGCGCCAGTGGGGACATTCACGGGCGATCGCCGCCGGAAAAATCTGATCGAGGTCACGGGTGACAGAAAAGGTGACACTAATTACTTCCGAGAAATCAAGGGCATTGCGCCGCTCAATCTCACCGAGGAGTTCCAAAACCGCCTCACGGATTGCGGGAATTGAATTTTCCGTGGCGGTAGTTGCTCCACGAATTGCTCGGACGCGCCAGCCCACAGTGTGCTCCTCCATCAAGACATCCGCAAGGGTACTGTATTCAGCTTAGGGGCGATAGAGCCATAGGGGAAGTCCATTGGTAGCCATTTCAAATTCCAACCAGTCCAGACCCGCCTGCCACGGGAAGGGGAAACGCTCCTGCTGACGTGGAAACAGCCGAGCTAAGGGGGACTTGGGTTCTTCGATGGTTTGCACCTTGGTTTTGCTGGGGTCAAGGCCGGCCAGTTCCGCCAACCAGCGACGGGCATCCTCCTCAGTGCCCAAGCGATCGACGAGTCCTAGGGCAAGGGCCTGCTCACCCGTAAAAACCCGGCCATCGGCAAAACTGCGCACCGTTTCCACATCAAGGTTGCGGCCTTCGGCCACGGTTTGGACAAATTGGTGATAGCTGGTGTCAATCAGGTCTTGCAGAATGCGGATTTCCTCCTCCGTAAGGTCGCGATCAAAAGCCAGAATATCTTTGTAGGGACCAGACTTGATCACCTTGAAGGAGACTCCCACCTTATCGAGGAGCCGTTGCAAATTGTTGCCCCGCAGGATGACGCCAATACTGCCCGTAATGGTGCCGGGGTTGGCCATGATGTGCTGTGCCCCCATGCCGATATAGACTCCGCCAGAGGCAGAGATGTTGCCAAAACTGGCCACGATTTTCATTTTCGACTGCAAGCGCTTGAGGGCAGCATAGATCTCTTGGGAGTCACCTACGGTACCGCCGGGACTGTCAATGCGCACGAGCAGCGCCGGGTAGCCCCGTTCTTCAATGGTTTTCAGGGCTTTGAGGACACGCCGGCGAGTACCCCCAGCGATCGCCCCCGTAATTTCGAGGCGGGCAATTTGACGACGGTAACCACGGGATAAGGGCCAAGGCATAGGCAACAATCCGTTCAGTAAATCGTGACTCAGTAAATCGTGACAATTCACTCGGATTTCTAATCTAGCAAGGTTCTAGGAGGGGGAGGGCGGCGCCTGCTTGACCATTGCTGCTGAGAGTCCCTCGGTACCGTTGCCGATATACCACAGAGCTGCTGCGGCTTCAGCATGGGTGACGGGTTTTTGGGGCTGAAGCAAGAGCGTTTCTCCCCACACGCGGCGAATGTTCGAGAGATCCCCCGCGAGGTAGTCAGCGGCCACGGCATTGATGGCGGTGGGAGCAATCCGTTGACTGTCCTTGAACCCCCAGGTTTGCTGAATGCGATCAATCGTGCTGGGACTCAGCCGCCCCTGTTGATCGAGGGGGACTTTCCACTGCAATAGGGTTTCACGGGTGAGGGGAGCCTCAGGACGAAAGAGAGCACTGGTATCGCCAGTGAGGGAACTGGGCAAAAATCCTGCCATCGCCAGTCCTTGAATATAGGGAAAGTCGGGATGGTCACGGGGGACATCTTGGAAAATGGGTGTGTCATTGCGGTTGCCGAGGCGGATTTGCCGGGCGGGGCGATCGGCATAAAAGCGGTTGTAGGTCGTGACTAACCAGCGCACAAACTGGCCACGACGGATAGGGGTATTGGGTTGCAGGCGATCGCCCGTCGTGCTAAGTACCCCCAGTTCGGCTAAATCGCGAATGGCGGGTTGGAGGGGAGCGGGGGCCTGGTCGAGATCGGTAAAGACTTGGGGGGCGTTGGGGTTGGGTTGGGGAGTCCCTGTGGCCGTGGTGCTCTTGACGGGTGTGTAAGCCACGGTGAACATTGTCAGGTTATTTTCTGGCACCGTGTTGATGGTAACGCTCACCTCTAGCTCAGAGCTGCGCCCCTTGAGGGTGATTGTCTTATCGGCCACCTGTTGCTCCACCAGTTGCCAGCCCGACTGTTGAAATTGCTGACTATAGAATTGCTGGATGGCGATCGCCGGCGCTGCTACTTGCCAGCGGGTTACTGTGGTTTGAGGGGCTTCCGGCTGCGGTTGAGTGCTTAGGAAGGTGGCATTGGGAAACCGCAAATTTTCTGGCAGTGTTGCTGGAGCTGCCGCAGAGGGTAGTGCTGTCGGGGATTGGCTTGCCCATTGGTCGGCATTGGGATCGGCAGCAAACCAATTTTGTAGCCCACTGCCCTCACAACTACTGAGAAGCAGGGCACTCAAGAATAAGCTCCATCCCAATTGGCGCGATCGCTTCAAGGTTCTGCCACCCTCAGCTTGATACTGTTTCACTGAGCACTGATTTCAGCCGCCACAGGAGGACAGTCTGCCCCAACTCCAAGGGCAGCGGCGTTACGCCCTCAATACAGGACTGTACCCAGCCCTCCCCCCAAGACCACTCCTGCCAACCTTCAATGGCCTGCCGCAGCACCAGGACCAGTCGCTCTGCTGTGAGTAGTTCCACGCGATGTTCCAGTTTTAACCACAGGAATTCACTGGTGAAGGTATCCCCCACCTGCAGGCGATCGCCTGTCATCTGGAGCTGTAGGGGCCACAACCACTGCCGTAGCTTGGCCGGCTGCGTCAAATGCTCCCGCAGTTGGTCTGTGGTGGCGGGCACGTCAATGCGCAAATGACTTGACTGAAAAGTTCCCAGCATGGTGTTCCCTAGGAGCATAGGTAGGTGTAGCTGCGCAGACTCCGCTCATAGTTTTCTAGCAAGTGCTGCGCCTCGGCCAAGGTAATTTGTTCTTCTGCTAGCGCCGCCTCCGTGCGACAGCGAATTTTTTCCAGCAGAGCATCCCCTTGGTACTGCACATAGCCTAGGACTTCTTGCATTGTATCGCCCCGCACCAAGTGCTCAATTTCGTAGCCTTTGGGGGTTAGACGAATATGGACGGCATTGGTATCCCCAAAAAGATTGTGGAGATTGCCCATAATTTCTTGATAGGCACCGTTGAGAAAAAGACCCAGGTAGTAGGGTTCACCCGGGCGCAAGGGATGCAGTTCCAAGACTGATTTCACATCCCGCAGATCAATGAACTGGTCAATTTTGCCGTCGCTGTCGCAGGTGAGATCCGCAAGGATGCCCCGTTCCGTGGGTTCTTCGTCAAGACGGTGGATCGGCATAATCGGAAACAGTTGATCGATCGCCCAGCTATCGGGCACCGACTGAAACACCGATAGATTGATGTAGTAAATCGAAGCCATGATTTTCTCAAGGTCTTCGAGATCGTCGGGCACATACTCCTGCTGGCGAGCAATGCCGAGGATCTTGGCACAACAGGCCCAAAAGAGACTTTCTGCCCGGGCCCGCTCCGGCAAACTCAAATAGCCAAAGTTAAAGAGACTGATGGCTTCCCCCTTAAATTGCAGGGCGTCGTTGTAGGCCTCTTGGTAGTTGTTCTCATCAATTGTTTGGTACGTGTCGTAGAGGTTGCGGATAATGAGGTGCTCCTCTTCAGTGGCGGGTTCGGGGGTCATTTTGGGCACTTCGCTGACCCCCAAGACATTGAAAATTAACACCGATTGATGGGAGGCAATGGCACGACCACTCTCACTAATGAGGATCGGATCGGGAATGCCCCGCTGCCGACAGGCGTCCTTAATCCCAGCCACGACGTCACTGGCATAGTTTTGCATACTGTAGTTTTTTGAGGCATGGAAATTGGTTTTGGAGCCGTCGTAGTCCACCCCCAAGCCGCCGCCTACATCCAAGTACTGCATATTGGCACCCAGGCGTACCAGTTCACCGTAAATCTGCCCCGCCTCGCGAATCGCATCCTTGATGACGCTAATGGCAGAGATTTGCGAGCCAATGTGAAAGTGCAAGAGTTGCAGGGAATTGAGCATCCCTACTTCTCGCAGTTGCTCGACTGCCGCTAAAATCTCTGGCACCGTCAGACCAAACTTGGCGCGATCGCCAGCGGAGGTGCCCCAACGTCCTACCCCTTGGGTGCTCAGTTTTGCCCGCACGCCCACAATCGGCTCAATGCCCAAGGCCTGACTCACTTCAATGACTGCTGTGACTTCCTCCGGTTGCTCGAGAACAATAATTGGGGTATGACCAAGACGACGCGCCAGCATAGCCGTTTCAATATAGCTGCGATCCTTATAGCCATTGCAAATCAGTAATGCCCCTGGAGTGTTGAGCATGGCCAAGGCAATCAACAATTCCGGTTTCGAGCCCGCCTCTAGACCAAACTGATGGGACTGACCAAAGCGCACGAGGGCTTCAACGATGTGGCGCTGTTGATTGCACTTGATGGGAAAGACCCCCTTGTAGGCGCCCTGATAGCCATAGCGGGCAATGGCTCGGGCAAAGCAGGCATTCAGTCGCTCAATGCGGTCTTCGAGAATATCAGAGAAGCGCAAAAGGAGCGGTAAACCAATGTTGCGCTGCTGGAGTGCTTGCACCAGTTCATAGAGATCTAGGGAGCCACCGCGATCGCCCTTCGGTGAGACGGTGACATGACCGGCGGCATTAATGCCAAAATAGGGTTCGCCCCACCCCTGAATGCGGTAGAGTTGCTCGCTGTCCTCAATCGTCCAATTGCTGGTTTTCGTAACGGTCAATGCCATTGTGGGTGACACAGCAGCCATAGTGCGCTCCCAAACAAAACCCTGCTGATCCTAACTTGTTTTTGCCAGTGGCACCAATGCAATTAGGGTCGGCTTTTCGGAAGCGTTCAGCTGGCATGGTAGCATTAGGGATCGCTTCCCCTACCGTTGAGCGCCATGGCCTTTACGAAGATTTTGATTGCTAATCGTGGCGAAATTGCCCTACGGATTCTGCGTACCTGCGAGGAACTGGGCATTGCCACGGTTGCTGTCTATTCCACGGTGGATCGCCATGCGCTGCACGTGCAATTGGCCGATGAGGCGGTGTGCATTGGCGAAGCCCCCAGTAGCCGCAGCTATCTCAATATTCCTAACATTATTGCTGCTGCCCTCACCCGCCATGTCTCAGCGATTCACCCCGGCTACGGCTTTTTGGCGGAAAATGCCCGCTTTGCGGAGATCTGCGCCGATCACAAAATTACATTTATTGGGCCCAGCCCTGCCGCCATGCGGGCCATGGGGGATAAATCCACGGCCAAAGTAACAATGCAACGGGTGGGGGTGCCGACGATTCCCGGCAGTGATGGACTGGTGCAGGATGAGGAAACGGCGCGGGCGATCGCCCGTCAAATTGGCTATCCCCTGATGATCAAAGCCACGGCTGGGGGAGGGGGTCGGGGCATGCGCTTGGTGCGTTCTGAGGAGGAGCTGGGGCGCTCCTTAAGTGCTGCCCAGGGGGAAGCAGAAGCTGCCTTTGGCAATGCCGGTGTCTATCTGGAGCGATTTATTGAAAATCCCCGCCACATTGAATTCCAAATTCTCGCGGATAGCTATGGCAATGTCATTCACCTAGGGGAGCGCGATTGCTCCGTACAACGGCGTCACCAAAAGCTCCTTGAGGAGGCCCCTAGCCCCGCCCTCACCCCAGAACTGCGTGCCAAGATGGGGGAAGCCGCTGTCACCGCTGCCAAAGCCATTAACTATGTTGGTGCTGGCACGATTGAATTTCTCCTTGACAGCCAAAACAACTTTTACTTTATGGAGATGAATACCCGCATTCAGGTGGAGCACACCGTCACGGAAATGATTACGGGCCTCGATCTGATTGCGGAGCAAATTCGCATTGCTCAGGGGGAACCCCTCAGCTTGACCCAAGAGCAGGTTCAGTTGCAGGGACACGCCATTGAGTGCCGCATCAATGCCGAAGATCCAGAGCGTAATTTCCGTCCCCATCCGGGTCGCATTAGTGGCTATTTGCCCCCTGGAGGGCCGGGGGTACGCATGGATTCCCATGTCTATACTGACTATGAAATCCCCCCCTACTATGATTCCCTCATTGGCAAGCTAGTTGTGTGGGGGAGCGATCGCCCCGCCGCCATTGCCCGTATGAAGCGTGCCCTACGGGAATGTGCAATTACGGGGGTGCCCACCACCATTCCCTTTCATCAACAGGTGATGGACACACCGGAGTTCCGCAGTGGTATTGTCTATACCAATTTTGTGGATAAGCTCATGACCACCTTGGGCTGGAATGTCTAATGCTTGGGCAAAGGAAACTACTGATTGCAGCCAGTGGCACTGGGGGACATCTGTTTCCGGCACTGGCGGTGGCTGAGGAGTTACCTGAATATGAGATCCATTGGTTGGGGGTGCGCGATCGGCTCGAAAATCAGCTTATTGCACCCCATTACCCCCTACATAGGGTGAACTTGAGTGGACTACAGAGCAAAACACCCTGGGCTAAGTTGCGCCCCCTCTGGCAATTTTGGGGGGCCTTTTGGCAAACCCGTCAGCTACTCAAGCAGGGAGGCTTTCAGGGGGTGTTTACCACAGGGGGATACATTGCTGCCCCTGCCATTCTAGCCGCCCGCAGCTTGGGACGCGTGGCCATCCTCCATGAATCCAACGCCCTACCGGGCAAAGTCACCCGCTGGCTGGCTCCTTGGTGTACGGTAGTAGCCCTGGGCACCCCCGCCAGCTTGGCTTACCTTAAGTCTAAGAAGCTCAATCTCCGCATCACCGGCACACCGGTTCGCCAAGATATTCTCAACCCCGGCCCCCTCGAGTTACCGATTCCTAAGAATGTCCCCGTGATTCTCGTGATGGGGGGCAGCCAGGGGGCAGTGGCCATCAATCGCCTTGTACGGGCAACTGTTCACCGCTGGCTCGAGGCCGGGGCTTGGGTCGTGCATCTCACGGGCAACAATGATCTCGATGTTCACACTGTTCAGCATCCCCACTACCTCGTCTTTCCCTTTTTTGAACCCATGGGACCTTTACTCCATCGCGCTGATATTGCGATTAGCCGAGCTGGCGCCAGTGCCTTAGCAGAACTCACGCTGACGGCAACCCCAGCTCTGTTAATTCCCTATCCCTATGCCGCTGAGGATCACCAAACGGTGAATGCCGAAGTCTTGGTTAGGGCCGGAGCGGCTGAGATGATTCCCCAATCGGCATTGACGAGCGATCGCCTTGGACAGATCATTTTAGAATGGCTAGGGCAGCCGCAAAAATTACAAGTCATGGCCGAGAATGCCCGCCAATTGGCGATGTCCAACAGCAGTCAGCAAGTTGCTGATCTCATTCGTACGCTGATTCCCGCCTCCTAGGAAACGCGCTATGCCCATTCGTCTTCTTTTTGTTTGCCTTGGTAATATCTGTCGCTCCCCGGCGGCCGAAGGGATGATGAAGGATTTGGTCAAAAAGGCAGGTTTAGAGCATGAGATTCAGTGCGATTCCGCTGGCACCAGCAACTTCCACGTGGGCGATCCACCGGATGCCCGAATGGTCATGACGGCACGGCAACGGGGCCTGCACCTCAACCATCGCGCCCGGCAATTTCATGCTGCCGACTTTGAGGAATTTGATCTGATTTTGGCGATGGATCGGGAAAATTACTACGATATTTTCCGCCTTGATCCCGCGGGGCAATACCGCGATAAAGTGCGGCTGATATGTGATTTTTGCCGTCACCACGACGCGAAGGAAGTGCCCGACCCCTACTACGGCGGTCGTCAAGGGTTTGAGAAGGTGTTGGATCTGCTCACCGATGCCTGTGAAGGCCTACTGGAGTATCTCAAGGCCAACTATCCCCAACTACAGGAGCAGCATTGATGGACTATCGCAGTGCCGGTGTCGATGTGGCCGCGGGCCGCGCTTTTGTTGAGCAGATCCGCCCCTTGGTGCAGCGAACGCGACGCCCTGAAGTGGTGGGACGACTGGGGGGGTTTGCCGGTCTGTGTCAAATCCCCCAGGGCTATCGTCAACCCCTTTTGGTCTCAGGAACTGATGGGGTGGGCACCAAGCTAAAACTGGCTCAAGCCCTCGATCGCCACGATACCGTCGGCATTGATCTGGTGGCCATGTGTGTCAACGATGTCCTCACCTGTGGCGCTGAACCCCTGTTTTTCTTGGACTACATTGCCTGTGGCCGCCTGGCACCAGAGATGATGACCGCTGTGGTGGCGGGTATTGCCCAAGGGTGCGAAGCGGCAGGTTGCGCCCTTTTGGGAGGCGAAACCGCTGAAATGCCAGGTTTTTATGCCGAAGGCGTTTATGATCTAGCGGGCTTTTGTGTCGGTGTGGTGGAGCAAGATCAAGTCCTCGATGGTTCCCAGGTGCAGGTGGGCGATGTGGTGCTTGGCTTGGCCAGCTCTGGGTTGCACAGTAATGGCTTTAGTTTGGTGCGCAAAATTCTCAGCGATCGCCAGCTCAGTTGGCAGGACACTCCCCTTAACTCTACTCCCCTTGGCGAATTATGTCTAGAACCCACCCGTATTTACGTTCAGCCCATCCGCGCTGCCCTAAGCCAAGGAATTCCCATCCACGGCATGGCCCATATCACCGGCGGTGGGTTGCCTGAAAATTTACCCCGCTGTTTGGGCGAAGGGCGATCGGCACAACTGGATCCCCAAGCTTGGCCAATTCCGCCTCTGTTTCACTGGCTGGGGAAGATGGGAGAAGTCAGCTTGGGTGAACTCTTTAACACCTTCAATATGGGTATTGGCTACACTGTTGTTTTGCCCCCATCGGCAGTGGCAGCGGCGCAGACGTGCTTTGCTCAGTGGGGGATTGAAAGTTGGCCGATTGGCACCGTTGTTGCGGGCACCGGTGGGGTGTTGGGATTACCTGCGGCCTAATTGATTCACATTTGGCGTTCAGCGTTTGGCTCACGCCTAGAATACCCACCTAGAATAAAGGTGCTGGGTGCTATCACAGACTGTTGCGCAAAATGGTAGCTCATCTCCTCCCCCTTGAAAGTGGCGATCGCCTAACCCGCGAAGAATTTGAATACCGCTACGGGCGCTGTCCCCACATTAAGAAGGCTGAACTGATTAACGGAGTAGTGTTTGTGGCCTCACCCATTCGGGCTAGAAACCACGCCCAGCCCCACAGCAATATTCTTGGCTGGCTCTTTCACTACAGCATTGAATTCAGTGGCTTGACGGTCTGCGATAACGCAACAGTACGGCTTGATCACCAAAACGAAGTCCAACCCGATGTGCTGTTACGCCTTGAAGAATCAGCGGGGGGACAGTCGCGCATTAGTGCCGATGACTACATCGAAGGGGCACCAGAACTGGTAATTGAAATTGCCTCTAGCAGTGCTGCCTACGATCTCCACGATAAGAAGGACCTCTATTGCCATTTTGGCGTCAAGGAATATCTGGTGTGGGTGGTCTCAGAACAGGCCTTCTACTGGTATCACCGAGAGCAAGGCAGCTATGTTCAGCAGCAGCCCGATCGCGAGGGAGTACTTCGCAGTCAAGAGTTTGCCGGCCTCTGGCTAAATTTGCCTGCCCTTTTGCAAAGGGATATGAAAAGCGTAATGCTGACATTGCAACAGGGCTTAGCTTCCCCTGAATGCCAACGGTTGGCTGAAGTCTTGCAGCGGCAATTACAATAACAATCACAATAAATCGAGCGTTGCCCTTGGAGGCTACGGCATGACCCCATTAGTCAATGTTATTTCCCTTGAAAGTGGCGATCGCCTAACCCGCGAAGAATTTGAATACCGGTACGGGCGCTCTCCCCACATTAAGAAGGCTGAACTGATTAACGGAGTAGTGTTTGTGGCCTCGCCTGTACGCTACCGCCTGCATGGTGTGCCCCATAGTCAAATGATGGTCTGGGCAGGCAATTATTGCATCGCCATACCCCATCTGTTGATGGCTGATAATGCCACAGTCAGACTCGATGACAGGAATCAAGTACAGCCCGACATTATCTTGCGCCTTGAAGAATCAGCGGGGGGACAGTCGCGCATTAGTGCCGATGACTACATCGAAGGGGCACCAGAACTGGTAATTGAAATTGCCTCTAGCAGTGCTGCCTACGATCTCCACGATAAGAAGGACCTCTATTGCCATTTTGGCGTCAAGGAATATCTGGTGTGGGTGGTCTCAGAACAGGCCTTCTACTGGTATCACCGAGAGCAAGGCAGCTATGTTCAGCAGCAGCCCGATCGCGAGGGAGTGCTTCGCAGTCAAGAGTTTGCCGGCCTCTGGCTAAATTTGCCTGCCCTTTTGCAAGGGGATATGAAAAGCGTAATGCTGACATTGCAACAGGGGCTGGCGAGAAGAAGAAATCAATCGTTCACTCAGGAATAGATCAATACAAGAGCAAACCCTTGAAATGATTCTGGCGGTGATTTGCCGCTATCCAACGGTAAGCAAGGTTGTACTTTTTGGCTCGCGGGCAAGGGGGATACACAACAGGGTCTGATATTATCTGGCGATCGCCACCCCTGGCATGGACGTTGACGAAATTAGAGCAGGCCGCGATAGCGAATAAAGGTCAGCACCGCCGCCCAGGACCCCAAGGCTACTTTCAGGGCAATGAGGATATTCAGCCAAGGAATCCAGCCACCACTGAGGAGTGTGCCAAACCGTCCCGCAGGCAATGCCACCCCCATCAACAGGCTGGCACCGCAGACAATGAAAACAATCACGGAGATTTTTTCCCATGTGGCGGCATGAAAGCGACGATAAATGTGCTCTAACCACTCTGGGGCTGAGGTAATGGCCACAAGACCGATCGCCGTCCCACCAGCAACACCAGCGGCAAATCCACCCCCCGGACTCAGGTGTCCCCGCAAGGCTAACTCAATACACACAAGGGAGCAAATGGTAGCGCCAAATCTTGCTAAAACAATCGAAGGTTGATCATTGAAGCGGCTAACATGGCCAAGGGGTTTTTCATTACTGAGCAGATACTGTGCCCCCATAATGGCAAGGGTGAAGACCACCACTTCAAAAATGGTGTCGTACAGACGATTGCGCAAAATGATGGCTGTGACTGCATTGGGAATTGCGCTCTCTGTGACTAGAGTCTCAACAATCCCGATAGCTGGTATCGCTGGAATGGTGGGAATCGTCAAAATTTTAAGCAGCAGCAGTAGCGCCGCAACTCCATAAAGCCAAATCATGCGGCTGAGTCCTCTTCACTGGGCAAGGGGTAATACACGAGTTCTGTGAGAGTGGTGAGGTGGGGCTTGAGGATGGTGTAGAGGCGCGGTACACGAGTCATTGTTAGCAGTTGTGCCTTCTCCTCAGCACAAAGAGCGTGAATCTCGCGATCGCGGAGCGCTATTTGGAGTTGCTCAAACGTGGGATAAATGATTAATTCAACACGCAAATGATAGGGGGCAAGGGCGTCACGAATGGCTTTCAATAAGTGATCTAAACTATCGGTGGACAGGGACGAAGCTAAGATGCCCAATCGCAGCACCAAGGAAGAGCGGACTGCAACCGCATAGAGCATAATTGAGAGCATTGTTCCCACGAGGGATTCAGTTAGCGCCACATCGGCAGCGCCGAGAATGGCATAGAGAAGGGCAGCCACAGCACCAATAATGCCGCGAATCACAAGAGCATGGTAGGGATTCGCCTGAAACACCAACATGAGAGCTGTTAGGGGCAAGAGGGCAGTGACAGCAATGAGCCAGCTATCCATCGGTGTCCTCTCCTTGGGAACAGTAGGCTAAAACGTAGCTGAGAATGGTATTCCAAAGGGCAAGGGAGATCAGTGCCAAGACCAGAAGAGGCCATTCGCGGGGAATGCGCAGCAACACCCCGATCATGATCGCCATCGAACCCAAGGTATCGGAGACTGACAAAAAATGCAGTTTATAGAGGGGCGATCGCCGGCTCAGCAGCGGCCAAGTTCCCCACAGCCAAAGAAACAGACCAAAACTAATACAGGTATAACTGATCCACTGTAAAATCACTGGCCCCCTCCCTAAAGATTGGCTACATCCCGTAGTCGCCGCAGAATCTGGGCGAGGAGCATCAGGGCACCATTACCCACACTGAGAATGATGACGCCCACAATGCCAATCATCCAATCATCCCGCTGCACCGACACTAGCAAAATCATAATCGCCGCCTTTGTGGCAATACTGGCAAAGGCCAACATCTTCGACCAGATGTGCTCCCCTTGCCAAGCAGCATAGAGGGGAATGCCCAGAATCAGCAGCATGATGACTAAAAAGGCTGTCATTTTTCGGGTCGGCGCTCCACAAGTTGATGCACTTCAAACCAGCCCTCCTCGTCGTAGTGCAGTACGATCGTCTTGGGGGTGAAGGTAATCGTAAAAATATCCAGAAAAATCAGACCGGGGGCACGGGTAGGATCAACGGGTTCACGGAGGATCGCTTCATGGCGATGGGGGCGCACTATCATTTGGATTGCCTCAAGGTAGGCCCGAGGAACAGCCATCGCCACTTTTCCTAGGGTACTGAGCCACTGTCGCAGTGTGGCCCCACCCCCCCGCCCTTGGGGCAGCAGGAGGGAAACCAGAATACCAATCACCAGATTGACCAGACCAAAGTCTGCCGTCAGTAGCAGCCAAATCGTCAGGCGCAGGGCAAAGTTCAAATAATTCATAGGGCTAACCCCACCAAGCCAAGTAACAGCAACAGCATCACCCCTAGAAGATGCTCTAGACGTTCCCAGGCCCCTCGCCAAGACGATTCCCAGCGAGAGACCCCCAAGGCCACCAGAGCACACCCCACCAAGGGCAGCAAAAGGGCGCGTACCAAGCTCATGCCACTACTGTAGGCTTCCATGTACCCCGCATTGGCCAGAAATAGCCCACCCAGGAGCACCACTGTGGCGGCGCCATAGCCTATAGGGGTCTTGCTAGGATAGCGAGGCAAAAAGAGGAATTTGCTGTAAATTGTGGCGGACAACAAGCCAGCACCATAGAGCAGTCCTTGGTGCCACGGGTCAAGGTAACTCAATGTCAAGGCCTTAGCGGGGAAGCCAGCCAGGAAGGGCACACCGACAATGCCATAACCGGCAGTAATCAGGGCGATCGCCACTGGGCGCGGCAAACCCTCTTGGCGTAATTCACTCAGACGATGGTGGCGCAGTTCCCCCACACTTAAAAAAAGACTGGCCTTTGCCAAGCCGTGCATGAGGGCATACAAACCCGCCGCTGGCGGGGCTATGACTATCCATCCTAGTTGGCCAAGGGTACTAAAGCTGAGCAGCCGTCGTACATCATCGGCCACCAAGGCAAATATTGAGCCAAAAAAGATTGAGGCAACAGCAAAAAGCCGCACAATATCGGCAATGTTGCTATAAAGCAGACTGACGCGAACAAGGCTAAAAACCCCAGTATTTTCGACAATACCGGCTAGGAGAGCAGCAACAATAGGCGCAGCAACGACGTTAGTTTGGGGCAACCAAAGCCCACTAATGAAAATGGCGCCCTTTGCCAACAATCCCATCAAAATCAGAGCCACGGCCTCTGGCGGTGCTGGCATCAGGGCACGAAAGGCAAAGGTATGGTTTGTCTGATAAACCAGAGCTACCCCCATTAAATAAAAGAGCATGGCCACATTGCTCACCATCAGGTAGCGCAGGCCAATCCAGAGGGAGCGATCGCGGCGGGGATAGGCAATCAACAAAAAGACGACAATCCCCAGCACCTCAATATTCACGTAAAGACTGAGGAAATCCGCTGCAATAAAGACAGTGTTGGCACAACCGTGGAGTAGACACAGCAGCACATAAAAGAACGCCTTGTGGCTCTCCTGCCATGTATGGAACAGGGCTGCCAAAATGACGAGGGCATTGGTGACAATAAAGTAGCCACTAAGGGGGTCAATGCTCAGGGAAATGCCAAAGCTATCGAGAAGAACAAAGGCAGTGTTGACTTGGTTGATGCTGATCCCTAAGCCGACACCGAGGGAAACAAGGGCGATCGCCAGCGTCAGACCCCGCGCTAAGGGGGGCAGCAGATAAAGGGTTAAGCCGGCCACGAAGGGCAACAAAATCCAAGCGATCGCCAGCTCCGTCATTGGCACTTCCTACAAATACTTTTGATCAATTTCTGGAGTTTCTAAAGTCGGGTTATCCCGCGCCAGCTTCATTGCCGCTACTAGCATCAGCGTTTGAATCGACAGGCCAATCACGATGGCGGTCAAAATTACGGCTTGGGGCACCGGATCCGCATAGGCAGTATCAAAGACACCTCCACGGGCAATGGGCGTGACCAGACCACTGTGGGTGGCAATGACCACAAACAAAGCCACTATTCCAGTGCCCATGACATCCATCGTTACAATCTTCATCAGCAGGTTTTTCTTGACAATCATTCCTAGAAACCCAACCAGGATAGTGACAAAAACACTTGCTTCTAAGAAAATCATCAGACCCAACCCGCAGACACCATGATGTTTAGAACAAACTGTAGCATTCTGTTTTGCCGTTACACCTCGCCCTTTGTTATAGAACTGCACCGCGAACTGCACCGCCGTAGCCAAGGGTTAGGCACCATATGGGGAACGTTAAGGCCGCCAACCCCCATCGTAACTTTATTTTGATCAATATTAACTCTTTATTAAATAGATTTTTATAAATAGCACTGTCACAAAATTTATAATTTAGAAAAATGCTTAACAATTTGCAACATTCCGCAAATAGGTATATATTCTTACTCAGATACTTGAACAGATTACTGGACTCGTCCCTTGGGGGGTTGTCTGATGAATGTCCAATTTCCTTGGCTGACTGTACTGACACTGCTGCCTTTAGTGGCAGCCTTTTTCATTCCCGTGTTGCCCGACCGTGAGGGGAAGACAGTCCGCTGGTATGCCCTAGCGATCGCACTCCTTGAATTTGGCCTTTCGGCAATGGTTTTCTGGCAGCACTACAATGCCCAATCCGCCCAGTTCCAAATGGTGGAAATCGTGCCCTGGCTGCCGCAAATCGGCCTGAACTGGTCCCTAGCGGTTGATGGCCTGGCGGTCCCCCTGATTTTGCTGACGGGTCTGGTAAACACACTGGCCATCTTTGCGGCTTGGCCAGTCAAGCAGAAGCCGCGCTTATTTTATTTCTTGATGTTGGCGCTCTACAGTGCCCAAATTGGCGTCTTTGCTGCCCAAGATCTCATCCTCTTCTTCCTGATTTGGGAATTGGAGCTGGTGCCCGTCTATCTGCTGATTTCGATCTGGGGAGGTGCCAAACGCCAATACGCCGCTACAAAATTTATCCTCTACACTGCCGTTGGTTCCCTCTTTATCCTCATTGCCGGCCTAGGGATGGCCTTTTATGGCGGTGACTTTACCCTCGACATGGCGGCTCTAGGGCTCAAGAACTACCCCTTGGCCCTTGAACTCCTTGCCTACGCTGGCTTCCTCATTGCCTTTGGTGTCAAGCTGCCCATTTTTCCACTGCACACTTGGTTACCCGATGCCCATGGTGAAGCTTCGGCTCCAGTCTCAATGGTGCTAGCGGGCGTGCTCCTGAAAATGGGGGGCTATGGTCTCATTCGCTTCAACCTGCAAATGCTCCCGGATGCTCACATTTACTTCGCCCCTGTCCTGATTGCCCTGGGGGTCGTGAATATCGTCTATGGTGCCCTGACCGCCTTTGGCCAAGAAAACCTGAAGCGGCGGCTGGCTTACTCCTCCATTTCCCACATGGGCTTTGTGCTGCTAGGCATTGGTGCCCTCAATGGCATTGGCCTCAATGGGGCGATGCTGCAAATGCTCTCCCACGGTTTGATTGCGGCGGTTCTCTTCTTCTTGGGCGGGGTGACCTACGATCGCACCCACACATTGGCGATGGAAAAAATGAGCGGTATTGCCCAATCTATGCCCAAAACCTTTGCCCTCTTTACCGCTGGCTCTATGGCCTCATTAGCGCTGCCCGGTATGAGCGGTTTTATTAGTGAACTCACTGTCTTTTTGGGCTTGACCAACAGTGATGCCTACTCGACAACCTTCAAAGTGGGGGTGATATTCCTCGCTGCCGTGGGGGTGATTATTACGCCCGTCTATCTGCTCTCGATGGTGCGCCGGGTCTTTACGGGCAAACAAGCGGGGGATATGTTTGACAAGCTGCTTTTGGACATCAATCCGCGTGAAACCTTCATTGCCCTATCCCTCCTGGTGCCGATTATTGCCGTGGGGATGTATCCCAAGGTGGCTACCCAAACCTACGATGTGACGACGACGGCGATCGCCAGCCACGTCCATGCCGCTCTGCCTGCTGTGGCGCAGCACCATCTGCCCCTCTATGCCCAACTCACCCAATCTGCCCCCCACCTCCTCAGTGAAAAAACAGTTGCCGACAATACCCTCTAGGGGTTAGGGGTAGGGATGCGCCTTCGCCAACTGGCAGTTCAGGGCATTCATTGCTAGAGTGGAGTAACGGCATTCCTGCCCTTGGGCAGATTGCATAAACTGAATACGGTGATTCAATAAAGGCTCTATGAGTAATCTCGAGAAACAAATCGAACAAGCCCGCGAGGAAGCCCACAAAATCTGTGACACCGAAGGGGCAACCTCTGGACAGTGTGCCGCCGCTTGGGATGCCCTAGAGGAACTGCAAGCGGAAGCTGCCCACCAACGCGCTGAGCAGCAAGATCACAAAACCTCCTTCCAGCAGTACTGTGATGACAACCCGGATGCTGCTGAGTGCCGCATTTACGACGACTAAGGGTTGAGGGTGTGAGTCGCTGGCAACAGTTGTGGGAGCAATTTGCCGCAGCGACGGGTCGGCGGCTCCATGGGGGTAAAGCCGTTGCGGTGGGGGGCGGCAGTATCAACACCACCTATGTGTGGCAACATCCGGAGCAAACCCTCTTTGTTAAATTTAATCGCCCCGAACGGCAGGCTATGTTTGCTGCCGAAGCCAATGCCCTAAGGGCGATCGCCAAGGTTCAAGCGATTCGCGTTCCCCTTCCCCTGCTCTGGGGAGTGGTTGAGGACGCCAGTTTTTTAGTTTTGGAATACTTGCCCCTCACCAATGCTGGGGATTGGTGGCAGATGGGGGTAGAGCTGGCACAGTTGCACCTCCAGGGCAGTGGCGATCGCTACGGCTGGTCAGAAAATAACACCATTGGTGCTACCCCTCAAATGAACCCTTGGTCAGAGGATTGGGGCACCTTTTTCCGCGATGCGCGGCTGCGTTATCAGTTTGATCTGGCGCAGCGCCGGGGTGGATACTTTCCCAAGGCGGAGCAGCTCCTCGCAGTGATTCCAGAACTCCTAAACCATGAGCCAACCCCTACTTTGGTGCATGGCGATCTTTGGTCGGGCAATGTTGCCTTTTGTCCCACGGGGGAACCAGTGATTTTTGACCCCGCCAGTTATTATGGCGATCGCGAAGTAGATTTGGCCATGAGTGAACTTTTTGGTGGCTTTCCGGCTGCCTTTTATGAGGGCTATAACGCCACCTATCCCCTAACAGCGGGCTATGCGCAACGGAAAACCATCTACAACCTGTACCACATCCTTAATCACTTTAACCTCTTCGGCGGTAGTTATGCTGCCCAAGCCCAGTCCATGATTGAGCAGATCCTCTAACCATAGGCCGCCGGTGGAACAGAACGTTTCCCAAAGGACTCTAAGAGCAAACAGCGACCCCTAACCTGACATCGCTGTAGTATCGTGGAGTGCATGGCTTCAGTTTTTGAGTGTTTGCGAGATTCCTTCCTATGTCCGATGGCAAAGTGCCACCCACAAATGCTCCAGCCCCTGAATCAGGGATAGCCAACACAAAAAAGGCCACAGAACCCTGGTGGCTAGAGATGGCTAAAACCTTAGGGCTTGCGGCTGTCCTTGCCT
The DNA here is from genome assembly GCF_025999095.1 of Thermosynechococcus sp. NCBI lineage: Bacteria > Bacillati > Cyanobacteriota > Cyanophyceae > Acaryochloridales > Thermosynechococcaceae > Thermosynechococcus > Thermosynechococcus sp. The sequence goes on from NZ_AP024678.1 coordinate 58,979, forward strand.
TTGGCATTCGTACATTTGTGGCCGAGGCGCGCTATATCCCCACCGGGTCCATGGAGAACACCCTCCTGATCAACGATCGCCTGATTATTGAAAAAATCAGCTACTATTTCCATGCCCCCCATCGGGGCGACATTATCGTGTTTAATCCAACCCCCACACTTCAGCAGGCGGGCTTTCGTGATGCCTTTATCAAACGGGTGGTGGGCTTACCGGGCGATCGCGTAGAACTGCGCCAAGGGCGCGTCTATGTCAACAATCAACCGCTACCCGAACCCTATCTTGCGCCCTCAACCTTTACTTCAGTGGACACCTGTGCTGGGATGCAGCCCTACCTTGCTCAACCCCAAGTGATTCCTGCCAACAGTTACTTGGTGTTGGGGGATAACCGCAATAATAGCTTTGATGGCCGCTGCTGGGGAGTGGTACCCCGCAGTTACATTATTGGCCGGGCGGCGCTTCGCTTTTGGCCCCCCAATCGCTGGGGGTTGATTACCGATCCCAAGGAACCCCAACGGTGAGGCAAACCCTCCACACCGCAGTGCTCGTCGTTGGCGGCGGAACAGGGGGGGTGGCCGCTGCCCTAACGGCGGCCCGAATGGGTGTTCAAACAGTGTTGGTCAGTGAAACCCCTTGGCTAGGGGGCATGCTCACCAGTGCCGGGGTAGCGGCCCCCGATGGCAATGAACTCATGGCGTGGCAAACAGGACTGTGGGGGGAATTTCTACGGGCGATCGCCCACCGCCAGCCAGGGGGTCTGGATCATGCTTGGGTGAGTTTTTTTACCTTTGAGCCCAAGGTTGCCGCTGATCTGTTGGCCGAGTGGGTCAAGGCAACCCCAAACTTGGCCTGGATGGTCGGCGAAGTTCCCCAAGCGGTCTTGCGCCAGGGCGATCGCGTCGGCGGCGTGGAATTCACTACCCTGACGATCCATGCCCAAATCACCATTGACGCCACGGAACTTGGTGATCTCCTCGCCTTAGGGGAGATTCCCCACCGTTGGGGCTGGGAGTGGCAAGCAGACACCCAAGAACCCTCAGCCCCGCCAGCACCCACACCGCTCACCGAAACCTACCCTGTTCAAGCGCCCACCTGGGTTGTGGTTCTCCAGGACTATGGGGAGGGTGCCACTGCCCCGGAGATTCCCCCTTCCCCCCTTTGGGATGAACGCAAGTTTGACGGGGCTTGGGCAGGCTACGAGCCACGGCACTTCCTCAACTATGGCCGCTTGCCGGGGAACCGCTTTATGCTCAACTGGCCGCACCAGGGGAATGACTACGGTGTTGGCCTCCAGCGGTTGGTTGGCTCTGCCCAAGAGCGAGAAGCCTTTTGCCAAGAGGCCCGCTGGCATGCCCAGGACTTTGCCCGTTATATCCAACGCCACTTTGGTCGTCGCTATGGTTTAGCAGCGGACACTTTTCCAAGATTCCCTGGCCAACTAGGAGGTGGTGCCTATGCTCTCCATCCCTACTACCGCGAAAGTCGTCGCCTCATTGGTCTCACTACAATTCAAGAGCAGGATATTCTCCCCAGTGCGCCACCGCCCATTGATGCCCAAGGCCACTACACTGGCATTGCCATCGGCAACTACCCGAACGATCACCACTATCCTGGAATGGAACTCCCCCTGATGCCTAAGTCTATCCGCTGGGGCGGTCGTTGGACAGGGACGCCCTTTGTGATTCCCTATACCGCCCTGATCCCGCAGACGGTGGAGGGCTTTTTAGTGGCGGAAAAAAATATCTCGGTGACCCATATTGCCAATGGTGCCACCCGCTTGCAACCGCTGGTGATGGGCATTGGGCAGGGGGCAGGTTGGTTAGCAGCCACAGCCATTCGCCAAGGCAAATCTGTACACCAACTGGCGGGCACCCTTGATCTGATGCCCCTGATTCAGCAGTGCCGGCAGGCAATTTTTCCCTTCTTTAACCTGCCACCCCAACACCCTGAATGGGAAAGGTGGCAACTGCGGGCATTGCAGACCTTTGATCCCTCCCTAGCGCAGCCGTCGGCGGTGGCGATCGCCCAACCAACCCCGATGACCAAGAGCGTAGGAATGCAAACCGTCAGGGGCGAATTTCTAAACTTGGGGGAGCAGGCCTATCAACTGCGCACAGATCAACAGTCTTGGCCTTTGGTAACGCTCCACCCCACCGTGAACGATCGCCTGCAAACCTATAGAAGTGGGCAATGGATCACCGTGACGGGCTTTATCAACCCCTATGCCCCTTGGATACGGGTAGAGCACATCGCCTAAGGGTCGCAGCTTAGCTCGCCGAGACGTTGGTTAAAGCGCAGATTTTCACTATAGTCCACGGGGACATCAATGATAGTGGGGACATCCTGTGCCAGGGCGGTTTTTAGGGTTGGGATCAAGTCGGCGGTCTCCTCAATGCGATAGCCTTTGAGTCCCATGCTCTCGGCTAACTTAACAAAGTCGGGGTTCCCAAAGTGGACATAGGCAGATTCACCAAAGTAGCGCTGCTGCTTCCACTCAATGAGGCCATAGCCGCCATCATTAAAGATGATGGTTGTGAAGTTTGTGCCTATGCGCAGGGCGGTTTCCAGTTCTTGGCAATTCATCATGAAGCCACCATCGCCGGTGACCGCCACCACCTGCCGCTGGGGACAGACCAATTTCGCAGCCACTGCCCCGGGTACGGCAATGCCCATGGCCGCAAAGCCATTGGAAATCAAGCAGGTGTTGGGGCGATCGCAATGGTAGTGACGGGCAAGCCACATCTTGTGGGCACCAACATCGGAAATCACGATATCCTCTGGCCCCATGACTTGGCGCAGGTCATAGATTAGCTTTTGGGGCTTAACGGGAAAACTCTGATCCTGGGCATATTGGCAATAGTCCGCCACAATGTCTTGACGCAGTTGCACGGCATAGGGGGTGGGCTTCCCTTGGCGATCGGCCCGCTTCAGAATTTCGTAGAGGGAATCGGAAATATCCCCCACCACTTCAACCACGGGAATGTAGCTGCTGTCAATTTCGGCAGGAGTGGCCGCAATATGAATAATCGGCAAGCGGCCATCGGGGTTCCAGCTTTTCGGGGAATACTCAATCAAGTCATAGCCAACGGCAATCACTAAGTCAGCATGATCAAAGCCACAGCTAATGTAATCCCGCTGTTGGAGTCCCACGGTCCACAGGGCAAGGGAGTGCTGATAGGGAATGACCCCTTTGCCCATGAAGGTATTGGCCACGGGGATATTCAGCTTTTCGGCAAAATGGGTAAGGGCAGCGGCAGCATGGGCGCGAATGGCACCATTTCCCACTAAGATCAGCGGATTCTCAGCGGCATTGATCAGTTCAGCGGCCTTGAGAATGCTCTGGAAGGAGGCATAGGTTTTTTCAGGCAGGCTGGGTTTGAGGGGATAGCCCTCGGCTTCCATGGCGGCAATGTTTTCAGGCACGTCAATGTGAACCGCACCCGGCTTCTCATTCTGGGCAATTTTAAAGGCCTTGCGGACAATTTCCGGGGTAATGCTGGGGCGGACAATCTGGGCATTCCATTTGGTTACTGGGCTAAACATGGCCACCAAGTCCAGATATTGGTGGGACTCGATGTGCATGCGATCTGTCCCCACTTGGCCGGTAATGGCCACAAGGGGAGCGCCGTCGAGGTTAGCATCAGCCACACCGGTCATTAAATTGGTGGCGCCGGGGCCAAGGGTCGAGAGACATACCCCGGCTTTGCCGGTGAGGCGACCATAGACATCGGCCATAAAGGCCGCCCCCTGTTCATGGCGGGTGGTTATAAATTGAATCCGAGAGCGGCGGAGGGCCTGGAGAACATCGAGATTTTCTTCCCCTGGCAGGCCAAAAATATATTCAACGCCTTCATTTTCAAGGCATTTCACGAGTAATTCGGCGGTATTCATAGGATGGGCGATCGCGGGCACTACCTTCTATCGTAGTTTTGCTTTCTTGGCCCAATCCTTAAATGTTGGCAAATGCTGACGAAATTTATGCCGCTGCTAGATTGGAAATTACCTTGGCTAGATCAATATCCTTTTGGGTAATCCCCCCAGCATCATGGGTGGTGAGACAGACTGTGACCCGATTCCAAGAGATGGATAAATCAGGGTGATGCCCAGCCTGCTCAGCGGGATCCACAAGCCGATTGACAAAGGCAATGGAACCTAGGAAGTTCTTGAAGGTGAAGGTCTGCTCAAGGCGATCGCCCACCTGCTTCCAGCCGGGTAGGCTAGCTAACTGTGCCTCAATCTCCGCTGGAGATAATCGCTCTGCCATCGTTTTGCCTCAGTCCTATTAGCTCTAGGGTAGCAGTGCCAATTTACCAACTGGACTTGACGACCCCGGGCAGTAATCCTTGGTGAGCCATTTCCCGCAGGGCATTGCGGCAGAGGCCAAAATCGCGATAGTAACCACGAGGACGACCCGTCAACCAGCAGCGATTCCGCAGCCGCGAAGGGGCACTGTTACGGGGCAACCGTTGCAGTTGCCGATGGATGCTCATGATCTCTTCTTGGGTTTCGGCACTGGCCAGTTGAGCTTTGAGTTCTTGGCGTTTGCTGGCGTATTTCGCAACGAGCCGTTGCCGCTTTTTTTCCCGTTCGATCATGCTTTTTTTGGCCATGGGGGTGTGTTTGTCCTCGATAATGATGAATTTGCTATTCTATATCCTATCAAAGAGCGATTTGCTGCTGCAACTGTTGATCCTTGCGGGGTGTTTCTGTGCCCTTACATCTGTACAACACATTGTCTCGCCACCTTGAACCCTTTTCGCCCCTGCACCCAGAGCGGGTGACGATCTATGCCTGTGGTGTTACAGTCTATGACTATTGCCATTTAGGGCACGCCCGTTCCTATGTAGCTTGGGATGTGCTGCGCCGTTATCTCACGTTCTTGGGCTACACAGTGCACTATGTGCAGAATTTTACCGATATTGATGACAAAATTCTGCGCCGTGCCCATGAAAACGGTGAAACCATGGCGACGGTGAGCGATCGCTACATTGCCGCCTACCACGAGGACATGGCGGCTTTGAATATCCTGCCTGCCAGTGCTTATCCCCGCGCCACAGAGGTAATTCCAGAAATTATTAACCTCATCCAAGGGCTGCTGGATCGGGGCTATGCCTACGTGGCTGGGGGGGATGTTTACTATGCTGTGGCGCAATTTCCCAGCTATGGCAAGCTCTCGGGGCGCCACCTTGAGCAATTGATGGCCGGTGCCAGTGGTCGCATTGAGGAAGAGGAGGAGCAGCGCAAACGCCATCCCCTAGATTTTGCCCTCTGGAAGGCAGCAAAGCCAGAGGAAATGAGTGTTTATCAACCGTGGGAAGCCCCTTGGGGTAAAGGGCGCCCCGGCTGGCACATTGAATGCTCAGCAATGGTGCGACAGGCCTTTGGGGCAACGGTGGATATCCACTGCGGCGGTATGGATTTAATTTTCCCCCACCACGAGAACGAAATTGCCCAATCGGAGGCGGTGACACAACAGCCCCTGGCGCGATTTTGGCTCCACAACGGTTTTGTTACCGTTAACACCGAGAAAATGTCCAAGTCCTTGGGGAATTTCACAACTATTCGTGACCTGCTGGCTCAGGGGGTGGATCCCATGGCCTTGCGCCTATTGGTCCTGCAGGCTCAGTACCGCAAACCCTTGGACTTTACGCCAGAGGCACTGACCGCCGCTGCCAAGGGCTGGCAAACCCTAGGGGAAGCCCTGCGCGTGCATCAGCAGATTCCCCTGCCCCCTATAGATGCAGATGAGGTGAAAAGCCACCCCAGTACTCAAGCCTTTTGCCAGGCCATGGATGAGGACTTGAACACGGCAGCGGCTCTAGCAGTGATCTTTGAGCTGGCGAAAACCCTCAATCGTGAGCAACATCGCTATCTCCATGGCGGCGAGTGGGGGCGATCGCCCGCCGAAGTCAGCCGCGACTGGCACACTTTGGTGACCTTAGCTCAGGTCTTGGGCCTAGAGGCAAAGCAGGCAGCCCAGACGGCAGAACCTGTGGGTCTAAGCGATGCCGAAATTCAAGCCCTGATTGCCGCTCGCACCGCTGCCCGCCAAGCCAAGAACTACGCTGAGAGCGATCGCCTGCGGGATGTCCTTTTGGCTCAAGGGGTCAAACTCGTGGATCAAAAGGACGGCACCACCCATTGGTTTCGCGTGCCCTCAGCCCCCTAACGCTGGAGAACACCATGGACGATTCCCTTGCTGACTTGCGGCAGGAACTCTTGGCACTTCTTTGCCGCGATGCCTACCGTGCCGGAGAGTTTACCCTGTCCTCTGGCCAAAAAAGCCCCTACTACATTAACTGCAAGCCCGTTACCCTCTCGGCACGGGGCGCTTACCTGGTGGGGCGGCTCTTTCTGGAGCAGTTAGCCCCTGAGGCGGCGGCGGTGGCAGGTCTCACCCTTGGGGCAGATCCGTTGGTGGTGGCAGTGAGTGTGCTTTCCAATATGCAGGGACGGGATCGGGCAGCCCTGATTGTGCGCAAGGAAGCCAAAGGCCACGGCACGATGAGCTTTATTGAAGGTCCCCCCTTGCCCCAGGGGGCAGTGGTCACGGTGTTAGAGGATGTGATTACCACAGGGGGGTCGGCCCTCAAGGCTGTTGTGCGTCTCCAAGAGGCGGGCTATGTCGTGAATGAGGTCCTAGCGATTGTGGATCGCCAAGGGGGCGGCGCCGCTGCTTTTGCGGCTCAGGGGATCCCCCTGCGATCGCTCTTTCAAGTCAGTGACTTAGAAGCCTATCTCAATCGCCCTTAAATTCCCAAGCGCTGGTAAATTTCCTCCAAATGCCGCAGGTGGTGCTCTGGGTTAAAGCAGGCCTCTAATTCCTCAGGACTGAGATACCGCTGAATTTCAGGGTCTGCCTTTAGGTTGGCGGCAAAGTCCCCCTGGGGGTGATTCCAAGCGGCATGGGCATGTTTTTGCACAAGGGCATAGGCCGCTTCACGGCTGAGGCCTTTTTCCACCAAGGCCAAGAGCACCCGCTGACTAAAGATGACACCGCCATAGCAATTCATATTGCGACGCATATTCTCGGGATACACCTGCAGGGTTTGCACCAAGTCAGTCATTTCCACCAGCATAAAGTGGGCGAGAATGGAGCTGTCGGGCAAAATCACCCGTTCCACTGCACTGTGGGAAATATCCCGCTCATGCCAAAGGGCAACATTTTCCAGGGCAGCCAAGGCATTGCCCCGCAGCACTCGCGCCAGCCCCGTCAGCCGTTCAGAACGAATCGGATTGCGTTTGTGGGGCATAGCGGAGGAGCCTTTTTGACCCTTCGCGAAAAATTCCTCGACTTCCAGGACATCGGTGCGCTGAAGATTGCGAATTTCAACGGCAAAGCGCTCCAGACTGGCGCCTAGGAGGGCAAGGGTCTGCACATAATCTGCATGGCGATCGCGGGAAATGACCTGCGTTGAAGCGGTATCGGGTTGTAGTCCTAGTTTTTGGCAGGCGATCGCCTCTACGCGCGGATCGACATTGGCATAGGTGCCCACCGCCCCCGAGATTTTGCCCACCGCCACTGTGCGCTGCAATTGACACAGGCGATCGCGATGCCGCAGCAGTTCCGCCAACCAACCCGCCAGCTTAAACCCAAAGGTAATGGGCTCGGCGTGAATCCCATGACTGCGCCCCACCATCACCGTATAGCGATGTTCTTGGGCACGGTGGCGCACCGCCTGAATGAGATACTCCAACTGCTCTTGAATCAGCCTTAGACTGGCCACCAGTTGCAGGGCTAAACCGGTGTCGAGAACGTCGGAGCTAGTCAAGCCAAGGTGAATATAGCGCCCAGCATCGCCGACATGCTCGTTGACGTTGGTCAGGAAAGCAATGACATCGTGCTTCACCTCCGCTTCAATTGCCTGTACCCGTTCGGGGTCAAACTTGGCCTTGGCTTTGATCTCGGCAACGGCCGCCGCTGGAATATGCCCCAGTTCGGCTTGGGCTTCGCAGACCGCAATCTCCACATCGAGCCAAGTTTGGAATTTGTAGGCATCCGTCCAAAGGTTCCCCATTGGGGCCAGGGTATAGCGTTCGATCATGGGCGTGTGTTTATCTAGCGTGGTGCAAAAAACTGCAATGGCGAACGATCGCCTATTTACGTTCGGGATGGTACACAGCCTCCGCCTTGGCAAAGCCATTAAGGCGATAGATGAGTTGGTAAAGGCGGCTGTAATCCCGCTGGTTAAAGTGCAAAATCAATCGCGGTAGGTGGAGTGTGTGGGTCAAGGCAGGGCGGTTAATGGGTTGCTCGTCTTCCACTTCCCGAGGCAACGGTTCCGTCCGTTCAATCTGCCCCGACACGAGAATGTCTTGAAAATCCCGATTGAGTTCCGCTAAGGCAGCATCACTAATGTCTTGGTTTAACCGCAGCACCAAGCGATCGCCCACATAGCGGCTAGAGTGATAGACACGATAAAAGCCACTCAGATAGGCTAAGCCCTCCTCAACACTGGTGCAGATGCGGTAGAGTTCCTGATCTTCTCCGTTAATCAGCCCCTTGGCTGCCAGTTCTTCCCGAATAAACCAATCCCAGCGTTGCCAGTAGGTGCCCCCTGGAACGTCCATCAAGGCCAGGGGTTTAGGGGGGGCCTTACCCGTTTGGCACAGGGTCAAGCATTCAAAGGCTTCATCCTGGGTGCCAAAGCCACCGGGAAAGACGGCAATGGCATCGGTTTCCTTGAGCAAAAAGAGCTTGCGCGTAAAGAAGTACTTAAAGTGAATCAGGCGCGAATCCCCTTCAATGTAGGGATTGGCCCCCTGCTCAAAGGGCAGTTCAATGTTGAGACCAAAGGACTTATTGGGGCCTGCCCCTTTGTTACCAGCCTCCATGATGCCCCCCCCGGCACCGGTGATAATCATAAACCCCATCGCACTCGCGGCTTGGGCAAAGCGCACCGCCATTTCATAGACCGGCGCAGTGGCGGGGGTGCGGGCAGAGCCAAAGATCGAGATTTTGCGGGTATGGCGATAGGGGGCAAAGACCCGCAGGGCTTGGTGCATATCCCGCAGGCAGGAACGCAGAATTTTCCAATCTAGTCGTTCCAGTTCCTCATCGGCAATCTCCAGAAAAAGCTGCAGGGCTTGGTAAATCACGTCGCCGTGGGGCACCCTATCCAAGCGACTAATTAACTCATCGACGTCTTGCTGTAGGCTACTTAAAGCGACTCGCGAAAGGGTCATGGCACCCTAAAAACGTTAGCACCCTATTTTATCAGGTGGAGGGATCGCCTGTGGCAAGGGGTAGGCTGAGGGTAAAGGTGGTCATGCCTGCTGCGCTGTCGGCGCTAATTTCACCCTGCAATTGCTCTACGAGTTTTTGGGTGAGGGCGAGGCCTAAACCGGTTCCCCCCTGTTGCCACGGATCGGCATTGGGAATGCGATAGAACTTTTCAAAGATGCGCGGCAGTTCCTCACTGGGGATCTCTGAGGGATTACTCACCTGAATTTGCAGGCGATCGCCCCCGATGGGATCGAACCGGACAACAATCTGTGCGCCAGCAGGGCTATACTTACAGGCATTGTTGAGTAACTCTGCTAAGATGCGAGCTAAGGCATGGCGGTTGGAGAGGAGGGGGGGCAACGTGGCGGGGCGCAAGACCTCAAGGGATTGCTGCCGCTGTTGCATGCGGTTGCGAAAGGGTTCGAGCACCGAAGGCAGCCAACTGTCGAGATCAATCACCTCCTGTTGAATCTGGCTGCGCCCTGCCTCTAGGCGTTGCAGATCGAGTAAATCATTGATCAGTTCGGTTTCGCGGTTGCACTCATTGGCGAGAATCTCAAGGTAGCGTTTCTGGCGATCGTCGGTGGCAAAATGCTTCAGCATATGGATGGCCATTTTCATATTGGCCATGGGCGTACGCAACTCGTGGGAGACGGTACTCAAGAAATCATCCTTAATGGCATTCAGCCGCTCGAGCTCCTGCATTTTCTGTTCCAGTTCGGCGGTACGGGCGCGCACTTGTCGCTCCAAATCCGCATTGAGTTCTTGCACCTGTTGGTAAAGCTGTGCTTGGTGAATGGCGAGGGCACACTGATCGGCAATGGTTTTGAGGAGGCTTAAATCTTCCGGTGTCCAAGACTTGGGCAAGGTTTGTTGCCAAAGTGGGCGATCGCTCGCCAAAACTGACGTTGCCTCACTCGGTTCCCACTCACAATCTAGCAGCGTAATTTGCCCCAAGAGTTGGCCCAGGTAAACCAGCGGCGTGATCACCAAGGCATTGACATTTAAGGTTCTCAGATCCGTTTGCAGTGGCTCTGGCACCTCTGGACAATTAGCCGCCAAAACCACCTGTTCACCCCTCCTGAGGGTGGGCTCAAAGAGGGCGATCGCCCGTTGGTTGAGAGCAATCAAGGGGTTGGGCAAGCTGACCAATTGGGGACGGCTCGCATAGGTAGGGCTATGGGGGGCCGGGGTTTGGGTAATCAGGCAGAGGGTTGAGCCTAGGGCCTCTAGGAGTAAATCAGCGGTAATTTGCAGTACTTCTGCTGCCACCAAGGTGGTCCGCATGGCTTGAATGATGCGGTTAATGATGGCCTCCCGCCGCGCTTGGTTGCGCAGTTGTTCCTCGGCGCGTTTGCGATCGGTAACATCCATGACATAGCTGCGGATCAGCTCACTTTCATAGATGTAGTGGATCGATTGCTCGTAGATGCGGCCTTGGTACTCCACCTCCCGCACATGGACTTTTTCTTGGGTTTGCTTCATGTAACGCGCTAGTTCCGGCAGTCCCAATAGCAGGGGATGAGCTAACTTCTGTTGTTGCAAGTCCCGAAACTGCATCACTGCCGCTGGATTGAGATATGTCACCCTCCCCTCTAAATCCACCTCTAAAATCGGGTTGGGCGTCAGTTCTGGATAGGAGGCCAAGCGCACTAAGGCCGCTTCACTAAAATTCTCGATGTTGCCCTCACTGAGGGGAACGAGCGTTGCAAAGGGATTGGTGCTTTTGGAGAGAAATCCCAAGACATCGGTACTGCGGCAAAACTCCTGAAACTCGGTATCTGTCATGTTGGTCAGGGTCAGGTAGCGGGCCCGCACATCACCGCCAAACACAATCATGTCGCCCGTGCGCAAATCATGGGCCACAATCCGCTGGCCATTGACTAAAGTCCCATTCGTACTGCGCTTGCCCTGCAAATCGCCATCAATCAGGCGAAAAAGATAGCTATTGGTCTCAGGACTAGTCACTCGGAACAAAATCGCGTGCTGCCGTGAGACCATCTTGGAGTGGAGCACAATTGAGTTCGTCGGATCACGGCCAATGGAGTAGGTGGCCGCCTCTAGCAAAATGGGTCGCCGCCCCTCACTGTCTTCGAGGACTAGTAGGTGGCGGACTGCCTGCCGCTCATCGCTCACCGTTGCCTCCTGACCTAGGACGGCTGGGCATCCTGACGAAAGGACACGGGTGTGGCCGTTGCCTGCCAAGGGGGTTCTTTGACAGGTAGCGTGGTGTATTGACGCACCAAGGCACGGAACTCATCACCGTCAATGGTTTCCTTGTCAAGGAGCAGCTCCACCAGCTTGTCAATGGCCACCCGATGCTCGCGGATCAGTTTGCGAGCAATCTCGTAGCAGTGCATAACAATCGCACGCACTTGCCGGTCAATTTGCACGGCCACGGCTTCAGAATATTCAGCGCGGGGCATGAGATCTCGACCCAGAAAGACCTCGTTGCCTGTTGTTTCAAGGGCTAGGTGTCCCAAATCCGACATACCGTAACGGGTCACCATTTCCCGCGCCAGATTCGCTACTGCTCGCAAGTCGCTACTGGCACCCACGGTAACTTCAGCATCACCAAAGATTTCCACTTCAGCAGCGCGCCCTCCCAATAGAATTGTGATCTCATCGAGGAGCCAGGCGCGGGTATAGAGGCCACTATCTACCCGCTCTTCATCAAAGATCTGCTGGGCAAAGCCACCAACACCCCCAGAACGGGGGATAATCGTCACTTTATTGAGGGGATCGGCGTGTTTTAGCAGTGTCATCAACAACGCATGCCCCACTTCGTGGTAGGCAATCAGCCACTTTTTCTTACTGTCGAGGAGAGGGGTGAGCGTCATGCCAATGGTGACCCGGTCAATGGCATCGTCAATTTCGGCATTGGTAATGGCGGGTTTGCGGCGGCGCGCTGTGAGGATCGCAGCTTCATTGAGAAGGTTAGCCAGGGCGGCACCTGAAAAACCGGGGGTCCGGCGGGCGATCGCCTCTAGGGACACCTCAGGGGCAATTTTTTTGTTGCGCGCATGGACTTGGAGAATTTGGAGGCGTCCTTTGTAGCTGGGCAAATCAACGGTAATCTGGCGGTCAAAGCGGCCAGGGCGCAGTAGGGCAGCATCCAAAACATCGGGGCGGTTCGTTGCTGCAATGACAATAATGCCAGTATTGCCCTCAAAGCCATCCATTTCCGTTAGGAGTTGGTTGAGGGTTTGCTCGCGCTCATCATTGCCACCGCCAATTCCCGCACCCCGTTGGCGACCAACGGCATCAATTTCATCAATAAACACCAAACAGGGGGCGTTTTCCTTAGCCTTTCTGAAGAGATCGCGCACGCGGGAGGCGCCGACACCGACAAACATTTCCACAAATTCAGAGCCAGAAATGGAAAAGAAGGGTACCCCAGCTTCACCGGCGATCGCCTTGGCAAGGAGCGTTTTCCCAGTTCCCGGTGGCCCAATCAGCAGCACCCCCTTGGGAATACGGGCACCAATAGAGGTAAATTTCTCTGAATTCTTGAGAAAGGTGACGACTTCCTGCAGCTCTTCTTTGGCTTCTTCAATTCCTGCCACATCGCCAAAGGTCACCCCCGTTTGTGCCTCCATTTGAAAGCGGGCGCGGGATTTGCCAAAGTTGAGAATCTGCCCAGGGCCGCCAGGGGCATTACTGACCCGCTGCAAAATCATCAGGAATAAAATCAGCACAAAGAAGCCCAGCACCAAGTTGGAAACTAGACTGACAACGGCGCTCTCATTGCCTGAGGGCACCACCCGCACCGTCGTGTCATAGCGACTGCTCACTTGGCGCAGCAGTTCCACCAGTTCAGGATTGCGATCAAAGAGCCGTACCTCTTGGGGAGGCGATTGTTCTGGCTGATTCTTGCGGCGAAACTTGGCTAGTCCCTGTTCCTGATAGAGTTCAACGGAGCGAACTTCACCGGCCTTAAGGGCATTGAGGAATTGAGTGTAGGAAACGGTATTATTGTTGCTCGACTGCCCTAGACCAATATTAGTGGGGGCTAAGGAGAGACCCACGACCAAAGCCAGTTGACTCAGTCGTTGGCAAAGGCGTTGAGCGTATTTCATCGACACCCGTTTCCGAAATTGAGTTCTAATTTCCAGTTTAACAGCGATTTTTCAGTTCCCTGGCGCCACGGCTCAGCCACAGCCCAGAATCGCCGCCCTGAATATAAAATAGGACAGCATTCTTTTTAGAACGCCCATGGGACTGATTGTACAAAAGTATGGCGGCACGTCCGTCGGTAGTGTCGAGCGCATTCAAGCGGTAGCCCGCAGGGTCAAGGCCACTGTGGCAGCAGGACATCAGGTAGTGGTGGTGGTCTCGGCCATGGGCAAAACGACGGATAGCTTGGTGCAACTGGCCTATGCCATTAGCGATCGCCCCAGTCAGCGGGAAATGGATATGCTGCTTTCGACGGGGGAGCAAGTCTCGATCGCTCTATTGACGATGGCTCTCCATGCCTTGGGGGAACCCGCCATCTCCCTGACCGGCGCCCAAGTGGGCATTGTTACTGAACCGGCCCACACCCGCGCCCGCATTCTCCACATTGAGACCCAGCGCCTCGAACGGCACCTCAAGGAAGGACAAGTGGTGGTTGTGGCCGGTTTTCAAGGAATTACCGCCGATGCAGATTTTGAAGTCACCACCCTTGGGCGTGGCGGGTCGGATACCTCAGCTGTGGCTTTGGCGGCTGCCCTACGGGCGGATTGCTGTGAAATTTACACCGATGTCCCTGGTATTTTGACCACAGATCCGCGACTAGTGCCCCATGCCCAACTCATGAGGGAAATTACTTGCGATGAAATGCTAGAGTTGGCCAGCTTAGGGGCAAAGGTCTTGCACCCCCGCGCAGTGGAGATTGCCCGCAACTATGGGGTGGATTTGGTGGTGCGCTCCAGTTGGACGGATGATCCTGGTACTCGCGTCATCGCACCATCGCGACCGCCGCGTCCTGTGGAAAACCTTGAGCTGGGCAAGCCTGTGGATGGTGTAGCGCTGGACACCGATCAGGCAAAGGTGGCCCTGCTGCGGGTGGCCGATCGCCCCGGTGTTGCGGCACAGCTTTTTGGCGAACTGGCACGGCAAAACCTGGATGTGGATTTGATTATCCAATCTATCCACGAAGGGCAAACGAATGATATTGCCTTCACAGTGCAAAAGAGGGTTCTGAGACAAGCCGAAGCCATTGCCGTGGCCTTTTATCCCCGCCTGAGTCCGCGGGTTGAAGAGACGGATGTGCTCGTGGATGCCGATATTGCCAAGGTAAGTATTACCGGTGCAGGGATGATTGGCCGACCGGGGGTGGCAGCTCAGATGTTTTCAGCCTTGGCGGCAGCGGGTATTAACCTGCAAATGATTTCCACCTCTGAAGTGAATGTCAGTTGTACAGTGGCCGCAGCGGATGCCGGTCGAGCCATTGCCGTCCTCTCCCAAACCTTTGATGTGGAAGCCGCCACCACTGTCCCCCAAAAGCCCCCCGCTGCCCCACCGGTGCGGGGCGTTGCCCTTGATCCCAAGCAGGCGCGGATTGCCATTCGGGATGTGCCCGATCGCCCGGGCATGGCGGCAGCGATTTTCCAGACCCTGGCGGATGCGGCCATTAGTGTCGATATGATTATCCAATCCCAGCGATCGCGCTCCCTGGGGGGGGTGATGACCCGCGACATTGCCTTTACGGTCGCCGCTGCCGATGCCGAGAGAGCCACCGCACTGCTCAGAGAAGTTCAGGCCCAATTGGGCTACGGTGACATCCTCGTCGATACCGCGATCGCCAAAGTGAGCATTGTCGGTGTAGGGATGATCCACCGGCCGGGGATTGCTGCCCAAATGTTTGCTGCCCTGGCCCGCGAAAACATCAACATTCAAATGATTGCCACCTCGGAAATTCGCGTCAGTTGTGTCGTAGCAGAATCAGAGGGGGTGCGGGCGCTGCGGGCGGTGCATACGGCCTTTGGCCTAGATGGTGAGACGCCCGTCGTCATTCCCGATGTCGGTCAATAGGCCGCCCCCCTGGCAAATTGACCTTGTGCTTGGCCTAGGGGTATTGGCGGTTTCTACGGCTGCTGTCCTGGTGCGTTGGGGAATGACTAGTTTACCTACCTATTCCCTAGGCACAACTGTGGGGTTTAGCATCTTCTTGGCCAGTGGTCGCCTGGGGTTGGCTGCCCTCTTTTTAACCCCGCAACTCTCCACTTGGCCGTGGCCAGATGCCACTCGCTACAATCTGCGTTGGGCAGTGGCTGCTGGGGTTGCCCTGGCGGCGCACTTTAGCCTTTGGTTTACCTCGCTGAATTACACATCGGTGGCCGCCTCGACAACATTGGTGACCACAACCCCCATTTGGTCGGCGCTCGAGGGGTACCTTTGCCAGCGGCAACCCTTCAAACCCCGTACTTGGCTAGGCATGGCGATCGCCCTTGGTGGCAGTGCTCTAATTGGCATGGCAGAACCGACGAGTGCTGGGGCCAGGAATCCCCTACTGGGAAATGGGCTAGCGATCGCGGCGGCCTGGGCGGTCAGTGCCTACTTTATTTGTGGTCAAGCTGCCCAAAAAGCCGGTCTGGCAATTCACCACTACGCCCTTGTTGCCTATGCCACTGCTGCGGTGGGGCTCCTACCCCTGCCGCCTCTCCTGGGCCTTGCCTACACAGGTTGGCCACTAAAGCTCTATGGCGCTATTGTCTTGCTGGCGTTGATTCCGCAGTTGCTGGGGCACACCAGTCTCAATTGGTGCCTGCGTTGGCTCTCCCCCACAGGGGTAACCCTTCTAGGGTTGGCAGAACCCATTGTTGCGAGTCTCTTTGCTTTGCTGCTGTTTGGTGAAGTGCCGACAACGGCAGTGATCATGGGGGGCGCTCTTGTGCTGGTGGGTTTAAGCCTGGCCCTGTGGCCAAGTCCTTAGGGTGGTTTTGGCGATCGCCGCCGCTGTTTGAGGGTATCCAAGGCATCCCCCAAGGCGGTAATTAACCCCTCACGGGTACGGGCATGATTTTGCCGTTCCTCCTCTAGGGCACGTCGCAGCCGTTTATTTTCCAAGAGAGCTTCAATCAGTTGAACCTGAAGTTGGGCAACGGAGGTTTCACGGCGCACGCGGGCTTCAATCTGTGCCCGTTCATCTGCCCATTCTGGGGCTTCGGGAGCCGCAGGCGGTGGTGGTGGTTCAGGAATTAGTGACGACAGTTCATTGGCTCGCGCCTGTGCCCGTTGGAGTTGCTCTTGCAGACGTTGAAGCTGTTCCTGAAAATCTGCCACAGTGGATAAGGCACAGTTAGGAATCCTAGGGCTATTTTGATACGAGTATCCTCAGAAAACAAGGGTCAAGATATCTTCGTGAGTGGTGAGGTGCTCCAGGGATGGTGGCACTGGGCTCAGGGGATCATTCCCGCTTCGGAGCGCCAGAGTGGCCTGCAGGAGTTAAAACAATTTCTCAGGGCCTTTACAGTGCTGAGTCCCCTTGAAATCACACTGCGCCGCTTCCCGCCCCAGATTCATCTGAAACTTCCCCTTACAGAACTGCAAGAGCGCTGGCAACGCCGCTGGCAAGAGCGAGTCCCCCTGCAATATCTGATTGGTGTGGCCCACTGGCATGATCTCGAATTAGTCGTTACCCCCAGCGTCCTGATTCCTCGGCCAGAAACCGAGGAGTTACTTGAAGTAGTGGCGGCAACGGTACCCCCTTGGCAACAGCAGGGGCATTGGCTGGATTTGGGTACAGGGAGTGGCGCGATCGCCATTGGGTTGGCGCGGTTATTTCCGACAGCGCTGATTCATGCCGTAGATTGTAGTCCTGAGGCCCTAGAGGTCGCGCAAGTTAATATTCAAAAGTACGCTTTGGGCGATCGCGTGCGGTGCTACGTCGGCAATTGGTTTGACCCCATTGTACCTCTGCAAGGGCAAGTGCAGGGGATTGTCAGTAATCCCCCCTATATTCCCACCAGCCTAGTGGCCACCCTCCAACCGGAGGTGCAGTACCATGAGCCCCTCCTTGCCCTCGATGGCGGCACCGATGGCTTGCAGGCCATTCGTCAGATTCTTGAGACGGCGCCAGAGTATTTGCAACGTCAAGGCTGGCTCTTTATTGAATTGATGGCCACCCAAGGGGAAGCAGTGGCAGCGTTGGCAAGGGCCACCCAAGCCTATGAACGGGTGGAAATCCTGCGAGATCTCAGTGGCCACGATCGCTTTTTGCTTGCTCAAACCCCTTAGCCGCGATCCCAACGCCAGAGGGCAACCATTAGGGCAACCACTCCAATTTGTAATGCCAGATTCCACGCCACATCGTCACCTGCGGTGCCCGCCAATCCCTTGAGGCCAAGGATAAAGGCACCCATGAGGCCGGAAGCGGCAAAAACAGCATAGAAAACATGCCGCAGTCCCCGGTAGGGCGCTGCTGCCTCAGCGCGCAGGCGATCGCGCAGGGTTGACTGAGTCACTTCAACCTGTTGCTTGGGTTCCTGAGCAGCCATTTGATTTTTCCGTCACCTGAAAATATTCTACGTCCCTAATAATAGGGAACGGTGTGCATCAATGAGGGTCTAGGGCCGTAGGCCAAAAAAGACGTGAGGAGTTTAATATGCATTGGCAGCGAATCAGTCTGGCACTCTCGATCGCCTTGGGGACCACGGTTGCAATTCCCCAACTGAGCCAACCCTCCCAAAATACAAGTACAGGGACACTCCGCTGGAGTGATGCTTCATTTCCTGTGGAAAATTTCCAAGGCTATACCTCTCCCTTCGGCTACCGGCGATCGCCCACGGGGGAACCCACCACCGAATTTCACAATGGCCTTGATTTTGCAGCGCCCCAAGGGAGCTATATCCGCAATTGGTGGGCCGGGCAAGTAGTTGAAGTGTCCGATCACACCGTCTGTGGCACACTGGTACGGATTCAATCGGGAGCTTGGGAACACGTTTACTGCCACATGATGGGGCGGGTTGAGCAGACCCCCCAAGGACGAGCCATGGTTGATCGCGCGGGTGGCATTTTAATCCTAGAGAGGCAACAAGTACCCACGGGGGCACGTATTGGTCGAGTGGGCATGACGGGGCGCACCACCGGACCCCACCTTCACTGGACGCTCCGCTACCGCGGGCAATTGATCAATCCTGCCGTGGTTTTGCAAGCCATGTATGGCAGCCAAGCTCAGCGGTAACCCCAAGCAGAGAATTGTTTGGGTTTGCGTCAGGGACGCCGCTGAGACTCGAAAACATTTTCTTGCGCATCATTTGCACATTCCAATCATCCATGGCACCGAAGCGATCAATCACTCAGCCAGAATAGGGCACCTATCGAGCCAGCCAGTGCTCAAAAAGTGACTCTGCCGATTATCCCTGAGGAATTCAACGTAAAATTGTGTAACTTTGACGGGACTGACGGGGCTCGAACCCGCAACTTCCGCCGTGACAGGGCGGTGCTCTAACCGATTGAACTACAGTCCCAATTTTTGAGCGATTTTTAGCCTATCAGGAAAATCAGGGGCTTGTCAACTGGTTGCATTTCCCTTGCAGGGCGATCGCCCCCTAGGCATTTCTTGTGGCCTTTGGGGAGAACATTGCCGGTTGACTGATAAACTTGGTAAGCTCCTGAACATTGATTTGAGTTGATTTGAAAAATGATCGCCTATCTTTTGGGAGTACATCTGTGAAGGTCGTTGTCGTTGGCAGTGGTGGGCGAGAGCACGCGATCGCTTGGAAATTGCTCGATTCCCCTCGCGTGACCCAGGTTTACTGTTTGCCAGGGAATGGGGGCACAGCCTGCTTAGAGCGGTGTGAGAATGTTGCCATTGAAGCCAGCGACCTCACCGGCATTGGTGAATTTGCCAAAGAGACTAACGCTGATCTGGTAGTCGTTGGCCCAGAGGCACCCCTGGCGGCTGGTTTAGGCGATCGCCTGCAGGAGTTAAACATTCCCGTCTTTGGACCCGTACAGGCAGGGGCCCAAATTGAGGCCAGCAAAGCCTGGGCCAAAGCCCTGATGCAGTCTGCTGGCATTCCTACGGCCAAGGCAGCGGTGTTTGACACTTATGAGGCCGCCTGCCGTTATGTTCAAGCCCAAGGCACCCCCATTGTCATTAAGGCCGATGGTTTAGCAGCGGGTAAAGGAGTGACGGTAGCAGCCACAGAGACAGAGGCGATCGCGGCCCTCGAGCGAATCTTTGGGGGCGAATTTGGTGTTGCTGGTCAAAAGGTGGTCATTGAATCAGTGCTGGAGGGGCAAGAGGTCTCCGTACTCGCTGTTACAGATGGCAAAACAATTCTGCCGCTGTTGCCTGCCCAAGACCATAAGCGCATTGGCGAAGGGGATACCGGTCCGAATACCGGGGGAATGGGGGTCTATGCCCCTGTACCTTGGGTGACACCAGCGCTCATGCAACGGATTCAAAGGACGATTCTCGAACCTGCCCTTGGGGCTTTACAGGATCGGGGCATCCACTACTGCGGGGTGCTCTATGCGGGTCTGATGGTGACGCCCGCAGGGGATCCCTACGTGGTGGAGTTTAACTGTCGCTTTGGCGATCCCGAAACCCAAGTGGTGCTGCCCCTTTTGGAAACCCCCTTGATTGATGTAATCCTGGCCTGTGTTGAGGGACGCTTAGCCAGCTTGGGAGCCTTGCAATGGCGCAATGAAGTGGCGCTATGCGTTGTCATGGCCGCAGCAGGTTATCCGGGCAGTTACCGCACAGGGGATGTGATTCAAGGGATTCCAGAAGCAATGGCCCAGGGAGTTCTTGTCTTCCATGGGGGTACCCGTTGGCAGGAGGGGCAGTGGTACACCAATGGTGGGCGGGTTCTCAACATCACTGCCTTAGCCCCTGATTTTACCACGGCTCAAGCCCGGGCCTACGCGGCGGTTAATGTCATTGAATTTGCCAACTGCTACTATCGTCGTGACATTGGCTACCGTATTCTGGAATCATCGGCCCACAGAGGTGAATAGTGTCCATGACCCTTCTTCCTTCCAAAACTAACCCATTACACTGTTTAACCGGCGCATTAATTGCTGGTACCCTTGGGCTTCTCCTCTATCGGCTCACAGGGGCGATCGCCTACCTCTTTGCTAGCCATGCCGTCAGTACTCACAATCAACTGGTTTATAGCTTGGCAGTCGCCGTGCGCACCCTTGTGGTCGGCTTGTGTACCCTGGCAACGGGTGTCTTTAGCATTATTGCGCTGGGGCTAGTGGCTCTGACGCTGCAACTCCTTTGGGAACGCTGGGTACAACGGGAGCAAGCTTAACTGTTGCTGATTTTGCCATCCTCAATTTTGGTGATGCGATCAGCAATGGCTGTAATACGCGGATCATGGGTAACAATCAATACCGTGCAGTTGTTTTCCTTGGCCAGCTTGTCGAGAATCTTGATCACCTGCTGGCCATTTTGGGAATCAAGGGAGGCCGTGGGTTCATCGGCAAAAATGATCTTTGGCTCACCGGCCAAGGCACGGGCAATGGCAACCCGTTGTTTTTGCCCCCCGGAGAGGTTGGCGGGCAGAAAGTCGAGGCGATCGCCCAAACCAACTGCCTCGAGAAGCGCTGCTGCCTGTTCCTTCGCTGTTTTGCCTTTAATGCCCTTAAGATTGAGGGCAATTTCAACATTTTCCAGTGCGGTCAAGGCAGGGAAAAGATTAAAACTCTGAAAGATAAAACCAATATTTTGCAGGCGAAATTTTGCCAGTGCAGCCTTGGATAGTTGGGTTATCTCTTGGCCTAAGACAACCACTTGACCACTGGTGGGGGCAAGAATGCCGGCCAAAATCGAGAGCAGAGTGGTTTTCCCCGACCCCGAAGGTCCCATTAGCAGATGGATATGACCGGCTTGGATTTGCAGATTAATTCCCTGAAGCACAGGGGTCTCCTGATGACCAGAACGATAAACCTTGGTTAGATTGGTGGTGGCGATCGCCAGGTTAGTCATAATCACAGCGGCCAGGCTCATCAGTCATCCCCTGGGGGAATTAGCCATTGGTGGCACTAGCAAAGCGGATTTTCAGGTAGTCCGCCTCCATTTTCGCGCCCACCGGTTGCAGCGCCGCCAACCCTTGGGGGAGCACCATATTGCGACGATGGTTGCCAATGCGAATATTCAACTCATCCGCCGTCTTGTTCAGTTCAATTTTTTCCTTGGGGACCCCCGGTAGATACAGTTCGAGGCTGTACTGGCCATCGCTGGGCACCACCCGAATTGTTTGCTCGTGGTAATAAACCTGAGCTGGATCCTCATCACCATAGAGGGTTTCCTTCAGGCGATGCAGTGCTGCTAAACCACAGAGTTCCTCAGCAAACAGGGGGACTTCCTTGACAGGCAGGGGGCGAAAATTGTCGTGAATCTCTTGGCGATACCGTTGCTGGGCTTCTTTCCAGCGGGTAAAGAAGGGATCATGCACGGTCTCTGGCAAAATGCGGTTGGCCACCACTAAATCCGTAGCCACATTGTAGAGGCTGAGATAGGCATGGGCACGCAGGGATTCCTTGATCACCATCTTTTCTGGATTGGTCACCAAGCGCACGGAGGTTTGCATGTTGTCGGTGAGAACTTTTTCAAGGGCTTCAATCTGCTCATAGAATTCATAGGGCGCATCCATGACCTCTTGATCGGGCAAAGAGAACCCTACCAAGGGCTTGAAAATTGGCTCCACAATTGGTCGCAAGGCCACGGACATCCGCTGTAAGGGTTTGTAGAAGCGGCGCATATACCAGCCGCTCACCTCGGGCAGGCTCAACAGCCGCAGTGCCGTGCCTGTGGGGGCAGAGTCAATGATGAGGACATCGTATTGACCTTCGTCGTAGTGGCGCTTCATACGCACAAGGGCAAAAATTTCATCCATCCCCGGCAAGATGGCCAATTCCTCCGCCTGAACCCCTTCTAACCCCCGCGCCTGCAACACTTGGGTAATGTAGCGCTTGACGGCTCCCCAGTTGTCCTCCAGTTCCATGAGGGCATCTAGTTCGGCACCCCAGAGATTTTCGGCAACGGGCACTGGCACATGCCCCAGTTCCATGTCAAAACTATCGGCAAGGGAGTGGGCGGGATCGGTACTCAGGACCAAGGTTTTATAGCCCAACTCAGCACAGCGTAGCCCCGTCGCCGCCGCCACTGAGGTTTTGCCAACGCCACCTTTGCCAGTCATTAAAATTACGCGCATGGGAAGGCTCTGCCCTAAACACAATTGCTTAAAATATCTTAACCCTTGAGCCTAGCCGCGGGGGGGCGATCGCTCGCCACCAATGGAAATAAAATCATTAAGGAAAATAAATAAATACAACTACCTATTTAGTTTTATTAACAATAATTTAGAACCCTCCCCGATCCCTTGGGGGGAATATTAAGTTAATGCTTAAGCCCTTGCAGTTTATGACTGTTTTCAAGGGTTTGTAAATCAAATATATTTGGACTTATCACGACTATGACCACAACTCTCCAACGTCGCGAAAGCGCGAATTTGTGGGAGCGGTTTTGTAACTGGGTGACCAGCACCGATAACCGCCTCTATGTGGGCTGGTTTGGGGTGATCATGATCCCCACCCTATTGGCCGCAACCATCTGCTTTGTGATTGCCTTCATCGCTGCTCCCCCCGTGGACATCGATGGCATCCGTGAGCCCGTTTCTGGTTCTTTGCTCTATGGCAACAACATCATCACGGGTGCCGTTGTCCCCTCTAGCAACGCCATTGGCTTGCACTTCTACCCCATTTGGGAAGCGGCTTCCCTCGATGAGTGGCTCTACAACGGTGGCCCTTACCAACTTATCATCTTCCACTTCCTGCTGGGTGCCTCCTGCTACATGGGTCGCCAGTGGGAACTCAGCTACCGCCTGGGGATGCGGCCTTGGATCTGCGTCGCCTACTCTGCCCCCCTGGCCTCTGCCTTTGCGGTCTTTTTGATCTACCCGATTGGTCAAGGCAGCTTCTCGGACGGGATGCCCCTCGGTATCTCCGGTACCTTCAACTTTATGATTGTGTTCCAAGCCGAGCACAACATCCTCATGCACCCCTTCCACCAACTGGGTGTGGCCGGTGTCTTTGGTGGCGCTTTGTTCTCCGCCATGCACGGTTCTCTGGTGACCTCCAGCTTGATCCGGGAAACCACGGAAACCGAATCCACCAACTATGGCTATAAGTTCGGTCAAGAGGAAGAAACCTACAACATCGTGGCTGCCCACGGTTACTTTGGCCGGTTGATCTTCCAATACGCCAGCTTCAACAACAGCCGTGCGCTGCACTTCTTCTTGGCCGCTTGGCCGGTGGTGGGTGTCTGGTTCACGGCGCTGGGCATCAGCACCATGGCCTTCAACCTGAATGGCTTCAACTTCAACCATTCAGTCATTGATGCCAAGGGCAACGTGATCAACACCTGGGCAGACATCATCAACCGTGCCAACCTGGGGATGGAAGTGATGCACGAGCGCAATGCTCACAACTTCCCCCTCGACTTGGCCAGCGCAGAGTCTGCCCCTGTGGCGATGATTGCTCCGAGCATTAACGGCTAAGCAACGTTATCTGCTGAACTTTTACACAGCCGCTCCTAAATCTAGGGGCGGTTTTTTATTGTGTTACAGCCCACAGGGATTAACGGGCTCAATATTCCAACAGCTTCAGAGATGCCGGTACCTCCCCAGCTTCAATCTCTTAGATTGATAAAAATCAATGGGTAAACAAAGTTCCTTTGGCTCTATAAAGGTTGACCTCAAGTCTCTTGCTACTTAAAAATATAACCATATAATCATAAATAGAGTATGCAGCGTTTATTGCTGCTGCTGCGGTCCTGTTGTTATTTATGGATTCATAACGACTATGACTACAGTTCTGCAACGTCGTCAGACAGCGAATCTGTGGGAGCGTTTTTGCGATTGGATCACCAGCACAGAGAACCGCCTTTATATTGGCTGGTTTGGGGTGATCATGATCCCGACGCTGCTTGCCGCAACGATTTGCTTTGTCATTGCCTTTATTGCGGCGCCCCCTGTGGATATTGATGGCATCCGTGAGCCTGTCTCCGGCTCCCTGCTCTATGGCAACAACATCATTACAGCGGCAGTAGTGCCCTCCTCTAATGCCATTGGGTTACACCTCTACCCAATCTGGGATGCCGCTTCCCTCGATGAGTGGCTCTACAATGGTGGGCCTTACCAACTGATTGTTTTCCACTTCCTCATCGGCATTTTCTGCTACATGGGTCGGGAGTGGGAACTCAGCTATCGTCTCGGGATGCGGCCTTGGATTCCTGTGGCCTTCTCTGCCCCTGTGGCAGCGGCAACGGCTGTGCTGTTGATCTACCCCATTGGTCAAGGCAGCTTTTCCGATGGACTGATGCTGGGGATTTCCGGTACGTTCAACTTCATGATTGTGTTCCAAGCGGAACACAATATCCTCATGCACCCCTTCCACATGCTGGGTGTGGCGGGTGTCTTTGGTGGTGCCTTGTTTGCCGCCATGCACGGTTCTCTGGTGACCTCCAGCTTGATCCGGGAAACCACGGAAACCGAATCCACCAACTATGGCTACAAGTTCGGTCAAGAGGAAGAAACCTACAACATTGTGGCTGCCCACGGTTACTTTGGCCGGTTGATCTTCCAATACGCCAGCTTCAACAACAGCCGCTCGCTGCACTTCTTCCTCGCAGCTTGGCCAGTGGTGGGTATCTGGTTTGCTGCCCTGGGTATTAGCACGATGGCCTTTAACCTCAATGGTTTCAACTTCAACCACTCCGTTGTGGATGCGCAAGGCAACGTGATCAACACCTGGGCGGACATCATCAACCGCGCCAACATTGGTATTGAGGTGATGCATGAACGCAATGCCCACAACTTCCCCCTCGACTTGGCTAGCGGTGAATCGGCTCCTGTGGCGATGATTGCCCCGAGCATTGACGCCTAAAAAGGTCGCTCCTAAACCTCTCTAGTGATAAGTCCAAATCTGGCTCCCTACAGGGGAGCTTTTTTATGGCATTACGGGGTGGGGAGTTGATACTGATCCACAATTTTTTTGGCAAAGGCGGGCACATGAGCGGCAAGTTTTTGGGGATAGTTGCGCCGCACATAGAGATAGTTGCGGGTGAAGTGCGAATCAATGGAAAAGCGGGCATATTCAAGCCCTTTGGGGCCAATACGCTCAATCACAAAACCCACCAGTTTGGCCGCCCACAGGGGCAGGGTCACGCCTTTATCGTAGGCAGGAATGCTTTGCTGCACCGCTGCGTGGCGATCGCCGGCACTCGTGACGGGCTGGATTTCCAATTGATCGCGCACCAGGTCAAGCATTTCTTGGCCAAGCGCATTGCGCACCACCAGCCACTGCCAACCCAAGGGGGCCCCCATATATCCCACCACCAAATCGGCAAGGCCATTGACGTAGTCAAAGCAACTCATGCAGGAGGGGGCAAAGACTTCCTTAAGCTGATTCGTCTTGAGACCAAAGAAGGGCACAGTTTCTGTGGTGCCGTCGCTGTGCTTGAAGTGTACGCGAAAGTCCTGCATGAACTCGTAGTAAATCACCGTAGCGGGCGATCGGCTGGTGGTTTCCAGGAATTTTTGCAGACCGGCACGGGTGACGTTATCCACGCAAGGGGTTCCCAACACATAGAGCTTCTCTAGCCCCAGTTTGTCCTGAACAGCTCGCAGGGCCTGAATTTGACAGCCAACGCCAATGACCAACAGCCGTTTGAGGCCGGCTTGTGCCACCTGCTCTAGTACCGAAAGATTGGGAGAGAGGGTGGGCTTGTTCACCCGCGCCGCCAAAATCTCCTCACGGGTGCGGGCAATCACCGGCTTGGGGGTAAAGCGATCGCTCTCGCTGTTTTGAACACAGACAACGCCCTCAACCCGTCCCGATTCCAACAGGGCAATGGCAATACTGCTGACGATGCCCGTCCACTGCGCCCCTGCAATGGGTTCTGTTTTGCGAGCTGCCATCATCTGCTGGTGAACACCAAAGTAGCACTCATCCCAGTTGTCAAGATCACGGGCACGGCCATGACTTTGCTGCTCTAGGGTCTCAAACTGTTGCTTGAGGAAGGCACAGGCCTCTTTGACATAGTGGATATAGTAGGTGTCGCACAGACCACACTCACTGCAGAGGGCCTTGGCGGGGCGGGGGCTACCGGGCTTGAGGGCGCGGGCTTTGTGATGGGCAGCAGTCATGGGCATCTACTTCAGCAATGAACGGGCGCGATCGCAAATGGCTTCTGGCGTCAGGCCATTGTAGGCCATCAGTTCGGCAGGGCTAGCTGTGGTTTCGCCGCGCTGCCAAGCCAGTAGATCGCGAGGACAAGTGGCACGCAGCAGAATGGGTTCCAAAAGGGCAGAAGCTCCCCCCGTTACCCCCAAGAGGGCATCGCCGCCAAAGAGACGCTCGAAGGTGGCCTCATCGGCAAAGCCGCCATCGGGTTCTGCGCAGGTTTGCCAAGCAACATCCCCAGGGCGGTAGAGGCGGCGGGGGTTAACTACCGAAACAATCCGCACTCGATAGCCCAACGCTTCCAATTGGGGTAGGGCATGATACACGGGTTGCAAAATCATATCCCCCAGCACCGCTAGCACTAAGGTTCGTCCCCCTTGGGTGGATTCATAGAGGGTGAGTGCCCCCTCATCAAGGGCCTGTTCCGTTTGCGCAAAGGTGGTGCGCACCGGCAGTGGCGTTTTACTGGCAAAGATGGCAATTCCCTTGTTTTGGGTATTCAGTGCCCAGCGGTAGCACACTTGAATGCTATTGGCATCGGGCGGAAAGAGGACAAAGATATTGCCATTGCGCAACAAAGCGCCGTAGTAGGCTTCGATTTCCGGGCGTTGATGCGTCCAACCATTCCGTCCCTGCTCAAGGGCACCGGCGGTAAAGAGAGTAACCGTCGAAGGGGTGGGACGGCGCAGTTCTGCCATCGCTTGGGTGACCGTTTGCCAAATGGGGAGACCATTAATGGCAAAGGATTCGTAGGAGCACCAAAGACTCCGGCTGCCCATCAAACATAATCCCGCCGCTAGGCCCGCGCAGGCATCCTCGCTCAGGGGTTCGTATACTTGGCCATTGGGCACTTGGTTGTAGAGGGGATCCGTTGTTGGGTGGATGATCTTCAGGGCTTGGTTGATGTTGCCAATCCCAGAAGCCTCATTGCCATCGGCATTGGTGACGAGGTAGCGGCGATCGCGCTGCCCCACTTCTGCCACTATGCGCCCCATAGCGGTTGTGGCCACTTTGCTTTCCCCCAAGGCATAGGCCTCAAGGGCAATCTCCCCCAAGGGAGGTAAGTCCAAGACCTGCTCGGTCACCACCACCTCTGCCGCTGGTCCGCCAGCCGCTGCCACACAGTTTTGACGCACCAGTTCCCAGGCGGCAGGAGAAAGGGCACGGGCTTTGAGGGCACTGACAATATCGGGGTTGTCGAGGGTGTGCTGGGCGTAAAGGTTATGGGATTTTGCCCCCTTGGCATGAACACCTGCCCCCTTCAGTTGCTTGAGGATAAACACTGTCAACTTCCCAGAGAGGGCCGATCGCGCTGCCTCTTGCATCCCCTTCAGGACCGCCTGCACAAAGGCCAAGCGCTGCCCAAAGGAAAACTGAGTGCTATCGACGTAGTCCCCCTCTTGACCGCTGTCGTCAAAGTCCTTGGCATCCACCAGCACCACCTCTTGGAAACCATTGCCGTGCCAGTAGGCCATCATTTCTGGATTGGTTTTCAGAGAAACCATGCTGTGGTGCTCCTGGCTAAAGCCATTCCAAACCAGAACAGGTAGGAAATTGGTAACCTCTGGGAAAGCGGTGTGGAAGTGGGCCATGCTGCTCATGACGTAGGGCTCCCCTAGGCCGCCATCCCCTAAGGTGAAGGGAAAGAGGGTCTGGCGGTGTAGCCAAGCAGCGGCCATAGCAAAGTGCTGCCCCTGTCCCAGGGGGCCGGCAGGCGCCAGAATCCCCGGAATATAGCCGGAGAGGTGGCCAAGCAGACCATGTTTTTCGCGGAAGCGATCGCGCAGGTCCTGAACCGTATAAATGCCCATTTTCTCTAGGGAGCGATCCAAGAACAGGGCAGCATAAAAGCCCGGCGCATGGTGCCCCACTTCCGTGATGATATTTTTGTGCCCCAACATCACGAGGGCAGCATAGGCTTCTGCTTGACTGGCAAAGCCGCCAGGATGACCCGAGGCCTTACTGCCGGTCATCTGTAAGATTAAATAGCGGAGGGCATCGGCGTAGAGGAGCGTTTGATAGGCTGCTTCCGTAGCCTCCAGATCCGTAAGGGCTGGCTGTTGGGTACTCAGGAGTGGCCTTTGACCATAGCGATCCCAGTCTGGCCAATCATGGCCAAAATACTGAATGCCTTCACAGAAACTGGGGACTGAAGTTACCGCTGTCATAGACCCTGACCCAACTCTTGAGTGCACGCTTAGTCTCCTATCTTACAGGGGTGGGGAGTTCCCCTGAGGGCAGTTGATCAGGGAATATCCCCGAAATAACGGTGTTGGAGTGGATTGCAGGCATAGTATTGATTTTTTTTGGGGGAAGGGATTAACAATGGCGTTGGTGATAGCAGGCGATCGCAGCGGCGTGGGGAAAACCACGGTTGCCCTAGCATTAAACGCGGCTCTAACTGCACGGGGGCAGCGGGTACAAACCTTTAAGGTGGGCCCTGACTACATTGATCCCCTGTTTCACACGGCTATCAGTGGCCGACCTTGCCGTAACCTCGATGTGATCTTGACCAGTCCTGACTATGTCTGCGCCTGCGTCGGCTATCACAGTCAGGGGATGGATGCGGTGCTCATTGAGGGGGTGATGGGGCTATTTGATGGCCGGGGAGGGAGCCATGAGGGCAGTACGGCACACATTGCCCAACTTTTGCAGGCACCTATCCTCCTGGTCTTAGATGTCCAAAAACAGGCAGCATCGGTGGCGGCAGTGGTCTATGGCTTTTGCCACTATGATCCATCGCTGCAGATTGCTGGTGTGGTCTTGAATCGGGTGGCCAGCGATCGCCACCGGCAACTGTTAGAAGCCGCCCTTGCCCCCCTGGGGGTGCCTATTGTTGGCGTCCTCTATCGCGATCAGGCCTTGGCCCTCCCCAGTCGGCACCTCGGCTTAGTGCCACCCCAGGAATCCCGCGAGTTTCAAGCCTTGGGCGATCGCCTTGCCCACTTAGGTAACACCTGCTTTAACTGGGAGCAATTGACGCCTCTTCTTGCGCCTGAGTTCTCTGCCCCCTCTCCTTTGCCCTCTTCTGTCACTCCTTTCTCCTCACCGCTGCACATTGGTATTGCTCAAGACAGTGCGTTTCACTTCTACTACGCCGATACCCTTGACCTGTTGCAGCAGTTAGGGGCAACACTCATCCCTGTCTCTCCCCTCAAAGATGCAAAGCTGCCAACCCCGCTCCATGGACTGCTCCTGGGGGGTGGCTTTCCAGAAGTGTTTGCAGCGGAGCTGGCGGCGAACCACCCCTTCCTTGGGGCTTTGCGGCAGGCGATTCAAGGGGGCCTAGCCCTCTATGCCGAGTGTGGGGGTCTCATGTATCTATGCCAAAGCCTCCGCACCCTAGAGGGAGAGGACTATCCCTTGGTGGGACACTTGCCGGTGGTTGCCGAGATGGGGAACAGGCTCACCTTGGGCTATCGCCAAACCACAGTGCTGCAAACAACGGTGTGTGTGCAAGTGGGGGAAACGGTGCAGGGGCATGAGTTTCACTATTCCCGTCTGAGTCAGCCATCGCCAAGGCCCCTGTGGCAGTTGAATGGGGCCCCGGAGGGGTGGGGTAATCCCCGACTGCATGCCAGTTATTTACATCTCCATTGGGGCGGCCATCCCCAGTGGGCAATGCGCTTTCTCCAGCAGGCAGCAAGGGTTGGATAATGCGACTCACGGCAACGTAATTTTTGCAGGTATTTTTTAAGGTGTGGTTGGGGAAGGTCAATGCCAAAGCAATACCGCTATGGGCTCTACCTTTGCCTTGGGCTGCTAGTGGTGCTCAGGGTCACTCTGGCGGCTTGGGCAACGGTCCCTTCCCAGAACCTGGAGTATTGGCAGCAGGTGATCCAACAACACCAGCAGCACCAGCAGGCAGTAGGTCAGCAGCGTCAACAACTAGAACGCCTTGAGGCAGCGGCGAGCGATCGCCTGGAGAGTTTAGAAAGCAATGTGGATACAACAACACAACAGATAGTGGCGGCCAGCGATCGCCTGCAAGCGGCAGAAAACCTGCTCAAGGAGCTCAAGGAGCAGCAACAGGTTCTGAGTCGCCGCTACAGGGCCAGTGTTGCCGTGATTAGCGATCGCCTGCGGCGGCTACAACGCTACCGTGAGATTCCCCAGTGGGCCATGCTCTTTGAAGCAGAGACCCTGAATGACTGGCTGACGCAGCAGGGGCGCCTGCGTCAGGTGTACGAGCGCGATCGCCAGCACTTGACTGCCTTGGTTCGCGATCGCCAGCGACTTCAGCAGCAGGAGCGGCAAATCCAAGTACAACAGCGATTTATTCAAGCCCTACGTCAGCAGTTGCAGCAGCAGCAGGCTATCTATGCACGGGAGGCCGAAAGTCAACGCCAACTGATTGCCCGTCTGCGGAGCGATCGCCAGGCCCTTGCCGCCATTGAAGCCCAACTGGCCCGTGACAGCGTTGCCATTCAGCAACTCATTCGCCAGCGCCTCGGCTATGTCCCCAGGGGCGCTCCACCCCTGCCCCGCAGTGGCCGTCTTGCTTACCCCATTCAAGCACCGCTGACCAGTCCCTTTGGTTGGCGGATTCATCCCATCTTGGGCAGGCAGCGGTTCCATGCTGGTGTGGACTTTGGTGCTGATTTTGGCACCCCCATCTTTGCTGCGGCAGCGGGCACCGTGATCTTTGCCGGTTGGTCAGGGGGCTACGGGCAAACCGTGATCTTAGATCATGGCGGCGGGATGACGACGCTCTATGCCCATGCCCAGCGCCTCTTGGTTCAGGAGGGACAGCTGGTGCAGCAGGGGCAGCCCATTGCTGAAGTGGGCTCCACCGGCCTTTCCACGGGACCACATTTGCACTTTGAAGTGCGCCTGAACGGTGAACCCACCGATCCATTGGCCTATCTCTAGGGGGTTGGCTGCCAAAACAGACCAATGGCGTTGTTGATTCGTGTTGTTGTGACCGAGTGGCGATCGACTAAAACACCCCCAAGGTAGAGGGCAGTTGAACTGCCACCATCCAAATTTACCGCATTGATCAGGCCCAACTGTTGCAAAATTTGTGCCCATTCTGCGAGGGTAGGCCCCATACCACCTATACGATTGTGGGCGGTCACCCAGACAAGGCTGCCATCGCGGCGATTGCCCATGGCACTGCGGGGGGCAGCCTGGGCATCCAAGCCTGCCCCAAATTGCTCTAGGGCTGCATTCAAAACCACACGTCCCTGCTCTAGCAACAGGGGGCCTGCACCAATAATATGGGGCATGGCATTGAAGGCAGCGGGTATAGCCCTTGTCTCCAGTTGGACCGGGGTGCCTGGGGGCAAGTTAGCTAAGGCCCCATGGAAGTGGCGCGCCACCAGCAGAAAGCCATCCTCAGGAATGGGAACGCCTTGATTGTGGTTAATGGGTTGTTGCCCCACCACCACCTGATTGCGCACCGTAATCACGACGTCATTGCTCGTTTTCCCTTGGTAGCTCGCGCCCCAACTGGGGGTATAGAGGGCAAGACCTGCTTGAACATAGCCCGAATTGAATGTGACAATGGGCACCGTGCCAGTCGGCGTCCTCACCCGCTGCTGCAAACTGAGGCGACCCACAACAATCTGGCCGCGATCGTCCCAGCCAATGGCCCCGCGATTGAGAATCGGGCCGGAAAGCCAGTTACCCTCACTGCGAATTGCCCCTAAGGGAGCTTGGCGATCGCGATTAAAGAACCCGGCATTAATGGCTGCGGCTGCTTGCCAGCGTTGCGCCAATTCAGGCAGTGTCGCCAACCCCACTAATGTTGTGGGTGTCACCCCTAGAGGGCGCAGATGCAACCCCGGTTGTTGGGGATTGATGATGAGCAGATCCACAGGGAACTGACGAGTGCCCAGGAGGACCGTTTGCTGTTGCCAGCGCAGTCCCGGCGCCCATTGAATTGTGCGGGGAGGTGGCGCATCACTGCGAAAATCAATCACCAGACGCGGTGGATTGAGCAGCATTGAGGCCACTGGGCGAACTGTGCCGGGAATTTGGGTCTCCAATACTGTGCGATCCGGGGTAGCCGTAACTTTGACATTGGGGAGCGTGGCCAATTCTCCTGTGGCTTCAATCGTGAGACTGAGATCCCGCGGCGTCAAAGCGGTGCGGCTAAAGGTGAGGCGATTGATCTGCCAGGGGGTGGGGCGGTCCAATTCAAAGACCCAGCGATCGCCCCAAGGTTGTCGTCCCTGCCACCAACCGAGAATGCGGGCTGGGGGTGTGCTGATCTGGAGCGTATTGCCTTGGGGTTGCACTCGCCACTGGTGTTGCTCAATCCAGGGCGTAATGTCTAGGTAACGATACATGCCATTGGCGCTAAAGCGCACAGCCAAAGGACTAAATTGCTGCTGAAACCATGCCACCGGCTGCTGAAAGGGATCCGTGGTATCGCCAAGGAGAACACCAAAGCGCTGGGCCAGACCCCCGTCACTAACGCCGGTGCGCAGTTGATTTTGGGCATCGCGCCACTGCTGCCAAGCCACCGGGTAGTCGCGGCCATTGAGGTTCAGGCGATCGCCCTGACTCTCTTGGGCCAGGGTAATGTTTGCGCTGGCGATCGCCACCGTCAGTGCGTTCCCAAAAACTAAATAAGCTGAGCGTGCAAGCACCCTGGAAGCACCCCCCCTACTGAGACTACGCCAGTATAGTTGACGCCGCCGCCTTAAAGATGGCTCCAATGGGCAGACTGGGTTTTGGGGAAACGGGACTACCCCTGATCTGAGGATGAGGAGACCTGCTCTGGGGGCGGTGCCACTTGGGGCTGGAATTGAAAGAGGGAGTACACGACATTGCGGCGAATCATGACCATCATGTCCAAGAACAGCTCATAGCCCTCCCGTTTATACTCCACTAGGGGATCCTCTTGACCATAGCCCCGTAGGCCGACGGACTCCCGCAGGGCATCCATCTGTTGCAGGTGCTCCCGCCACAGCAGGTCAATTTGCTGCAGAATAAAGAACCGTTCTGCCTGCCGCATCAAGCCCGGTTGAATGGCCTCAATTTGCGCTTCCTTTTGCTCATAGGCAGTGCGCACTTGCTCATGCAAAAAGGCCTGCATCTCCGGTACGCTTAGGTGCGCCAGATGCTCAGGGCGCAGGTCCGCAAGTAAATGCACAAATTCCTGCACCTTGGCTACTAAACCTTCCAAATCCCATTCTTCCGGCGGTAGATCGGGATTGACATAGGCGGCAATAATGTCATCCATGGTTTTTTCGGCGTACTCTAGCACCCGATCCTTGAGGTCTTCCCCTTCGAGGACTCGCCGCCGCTCAGCATAGATGGCGCGCCGCTGGTTATTCATCACCTCGTCGTATTCAAAAACTTGCTTGCGGATGTCGTAGTAGTAGGTTTCCACCTTGCGCTGGGCATTTTCCAGACTGCGTGTCAACAGTGGCGACTCGATTGGCATATCTTCATCAATGCGCATGGCATTCATGATACTGGCAATGCGATCGCCCCCAAAAATTCGCAGCAGGTTATCCTCCAAGCTTAGGAAAAAGCGCGTTGATCCGGGGTCGCCTTGACGTCCGGCCCGTCCCCGCAACTGATTATCAATCCGCCGCGATTCATGGCGTTCTGTACCAATCACGTGCAAACCACCGAGGGCCACTACCTCTTCGTGTTCTTTCTTGGTCACCACCTCATATTCTTCGCGGATGCGGTTAAAGGCATCCCGCAGGGCTTGAATCACCGGGTCTTGGGTCGGTGCTTTTTCAGAGGCAATGGCCAGCATGTCTTCTGCTTGCAACTCCGGCAGACTGCGCTCCCCATAGGTTTTGACGGCCACCTCCACCGCATGGCGCAGCAGCTTTTCGGCCTCCTTGCTAATTTCGCAGGGGAAAAGTCCTGGTGAAGCCTTCCAATTTTTCTGCGCCCCCTGACTGAATCCTTGACCACCGCCGCGATCCATTTTTAGTCCCAACAGCATCATCGGGTCATCACTGGGGGGCATGACAATGCGGGGCATAAAATACTCCCGCACCTTGAGGCGAGCCATGTAGTCGGCATTCCCACCCAGAATAATGTCGGTACCTCGGCCTGCCATGTTGGTGGAAATGGTCACTGCTCCCTTGCGTCCGGCTTGGGCAATAATCTCTGCCTCCCGCTCCACATTTTCGGGCTTGGCATTCAAAAGGTTATGGGGAATTTCCAACTCCCGCAGCAGTTGGGACAAAAGCTCTGACTTTTCAACACTGGTGGTTCCCACCAGCACTGGCCGACCCGTAGCGTGCACCTCAGCACATTCAGAGGCCACTGCCAGCCATTTAGCCCGCTCGGTTTTATAGACCACATCGGGAAAGTCTCGCCGCTGACTGGGGCGATTGGTGGGCACCACCGTCACTTCTAGCTTGTAAATTTTCTCGAATTCCGCCTCTTCGGTTTTGGCGGTACCCGTCATCCCCGCCAACTTAGGATAAAGGAGAAAGAGATTTTGGTAGGTAATTGTGGCGAGGGTTTGGGACTCATTTTGAATTTCCAGGCCTTCTTTGGCTTCGATCGCCTGATGCAAGCCATCACTCCAGCGGCGACCCACCATGACCCGTCCAGTGAATTCATCCACAATCACCACCTCACCATTGCGGACAATGTAGTTCACATCCCGCTGGAAGAGTTCCTTGGCCTTGATGGCATTAAAGATGTAGTGCGCCCAGGGGTCTTGGGGGTCATAGAGATCGCTCACCCCCAGTAACTTCTCCGCCTCAATAAACCCCTCATCCGTCATCAGCACATTGCGAGCTTTTTCATCCACCTCATAGTGCTCGTCTTTTTTCAGGAGCTGAGCGACCTCAGCCGCCTTGAAGTACTTCTCGGTGGGACGCTCCACTTGACCCGAAATAATCAACGGGGTGCGGGCCTCGTCAATGAGGACCGAATCCACCTCGTCAATAATGCAGTAGTTGAAGGGACGCTGCACTACCTCGGCCATGGACGTGGCCATGTTATCGCGCAAATAGTCAAAGCCAATTTCACTGTTGGTGGCGTAGGTAATGTCACAGGCATAGCTTCTTTGCCGCTCTTGGGGTGCCATTTGCTGCTGAATTAGCCCAACCGTCAGACCCAAAAAGCGATGCACCTGCCCCATCCACTCGGCATCCCGGCGTGCCAGATAGTCGTTGACCGTAACAATGTGTACCCCCTTACCCGTGAGGGCGTTCAGGTAGGCCGGCAGGGTGGCCACGAGGGTTTTGCCTTCGCCGGTTTTCATTTCGGCAATCTGGCCGTCGTGGAGAATCATGCCACCGATGAGCTGGACATCAAAATGGCGCATCCCCAGTACCCGTCGTGAGGCTTCGCGCACCACAGCAAAGGCCTCTGGCAGCAAATCATCCAGGGTCTCGCCATTGTCGAGTCGCTGCCGAAACTCAGCCGTTTTCGCCTGTAGCTCACTATCGCTCAGGGGCTGAATTTGCTCCTCCAGCAGGTTGATCTCGACCACAAGGGGTTGATACTTCTTAACCTTGCGCTGATTGGGATCGCCAAATAGGGCTTTCAGCATGCAACGGGCACCATGGATACAAAGCTATATACTTTACATCCTATAGCAACTGCCTGTTCCTCGCTGCCAACACGTAGCCTAGACGTATTGACTGATGTCCTCTTGGCAGACATCGCTGAGGTAGGTCAGGGCGCGAAACCGCAGCATCACCACCTCCTCATAAAAGGGATTGAGTTTACACAAGGGGGGAATGGTAATGACTGGCCGACCAAAGAGGGAGAGGGTGCGGGCAAAGGGACATTGGGCAGGAATCCAGCGACAAATGCGGTGGGCGATCGCCGGCGTGGTAATTGGATAAGTCATTAGCCATTGGCGAATTTTGGTCATTAAAGAAGTGGGCATGCGTTGGCTAAGGAGTTGATTCATGGGGCTATCCTCACAATTGCGCATACCCTCACGGTAAGATATAACCTATGTAAATAGCAATGTGCTTTTAATATAAAAAATTTTTATCAATAATAAGCATTGCTAAACTGGCAGCAGGTTCAGGTGAGCAATGGCCCTCCTTCAGCTCAGCAGAGTGCTAAACTGTTCATCAATTCAAACTCCGATGAAGTTTTGTCTAGAAATCTTTCAATTGCTTGCATAAACTCATTTGCTATTTTTGCCCATTCCTCTTGGCCTTGCTGAAATTTCCTAAGGAAGATACTCAATGAGTCCACTGGTTGCTAACTACTACCTGACTTACCGCTGTAATGCCCGCTGCCATTTCTGTGACATTTGGGCGCTGGAACCGGGCAAAGAAGCTGATTTTAGCACTATCCAAACCAATCTCCGCGACTTGAAGCGCTTGGGGGTGAAATATGTGGACTTTACAGGGGGCGAACCGCTGCTGCGTGCCGATGCCCCAGCCATCTACCGCGAGGCCAAGCGTCTTGGTTTCATGACCAGCATGACCACAAATACGATTCTCTATCCCCGTCGTGCCAAGGAAATTCAGGGGGTGGTGGATTTCTTGAATTTTTCCCTCGATGGACCGGATGCTGCCACCCACGATCAGTCGCGGGGCGTGAAAATTTTTGACACGCTGGTGGAATCGGTCAAAATTGCCCTTGAGCTGGGTGAATATCCCGTGCTGAACCACACCGTGACAGCCCAGAACTATGAGCGAATTGGGGAAGTCGCTGAATTTGCCCAAAGTTTAGGAGTACGGGTTTGGCTCAACCCTGCCTTTACTGCCCACGAACACTACAACGACAAAAAGAACCCCACTCCCGAAATTGCCAACAGCATTGAACAAACAGCGAAGAAGTATAACAATGTTGGTTACAATAAGGCAGCACTAGCCCTCATTCGCGCTGGGGGAAACAGGACTCACAATCCCCGTTGTAAGGCGGTGGATGCTGTGATTGCCATCTCCCCCAATGATGAGTTGCTGCTGCCGTGTTACCACTTTGCGCAGCAGGGAGTCCCCATCAATGGTCGCCTGTACGAACTGTACAAGTCCTCCGAGGTGGTAGAGGAGTATCGCCGCTCCCAAGGCCGACTCCCCGTCTGCGAAGGCTGCACAGTGTGGTGTTATCTCATTCCCAGCTTCTTTAAGGGACTGGATAAGTACTGGTTTCTCAATCAGGTGACCTATGCCGGAGAATTCCTGGCCCGAAAACAGTTTCTACAACGAAGCCGACCCCTTCGACGAACTCCTGTCGGAGTGGGTTGATGACCCAGAGAGTCCTCCATTACAACCGCGTTCTGAGGGTCGCCGTCGCAAGGCTTTCCTAGTGCTATCTCTAATTTGGGGTAGCACGATCGCCATTCACCTGATTGTTGGTGGTATCTGGCTCATCTATGTCCTAACCCTCTTGATGAGTTTACAAACCCTGCGCTACTGGCGCGCCAAACCCCAAAGTCTGCCAGCGTCAGAGACAGCCGAAAGTGTGCCGCCGATGGTGTCGTTGGTGGTGGCTGCCAAAAATGAAGAGGCGGTGATTGGTCGCCTGGTGAAAAACCTCTGCCGCTTGGATTATCCCCACTACGAAGTGTGGATCATTGATGACAACAGCAGCGATCGCACCCCCGATATTTTGAGCGAACTACAAAAGCAGTATCCTCATCTCAAAGTGCTGCGGCGGCTGCCAGGGGCAGGGGGTGGCAAATCCGGGGCTCTCAATCAAGTCCTACCCCTGACACGGGGAGAAATTATTGGCGTCTTTGACGCCGATGCCACGGTACCCCCAGATCTCCTGCAGGAGGTGGTCAACCGCTTTCAGGTGGCCAGTGTCGGCGCCGTCCAAGTGCGCAAAGCGATCAGTAATGCCGACATGAATTGGCTGACCCAAGGTCAAGCGGTCGAGATGATTCTCGATGCCTACTATCAACAGCAGCGAGTTGCCTGTGGCGGCATGGGAGAACTGCGGGGCAATGGCCAATTTGTGCGGCGGCAAGCCCTAGAGCGCTGTGGGGGCTGGAATGAGGAAACCATTACTGACGATCTAGATCTCAGTCTGAAGCTGCATCTCCACGGCTGGCAGATTGACGTGCTGATGAATCCAGCGGTCCAGGAAGAGGGTGTGACCACACTGCTGGCACTGTGGCACCAACGCAATCGCTGGAGCGAGGGCGGCTACCAAAGCTATCTCGACTACTGGCAGCCCTTGCTGCGCAATCGCCTTGGCTGGCAAAAAAGCTGGGATGTGTTTTGCTGGTTTTTGATTAAATATGCTATTCCTACGGCGACCATTCCCGATCTGCTGATGGCCCTGCTGCGCCACCGCCCGCCGGTACTAGTGCCCTTGACAACACTAAGCTTGACGATTTCGATGGTGGGGATGCTGCGGGGTATTCCTCAGGCTCAATCGGTGGGGGTGTGGCAACTGTTTTGGCAGAGCCTACGGGGAACCCTATACATGTTCCACTGGTTGCCAGTGGTGAGTACAACCACCTTGCGGATGGCCCTACGGGCAAAACGTCTGCGGTGGGTGAAAACGGTGCACCATGGCCCCTAAGGGAAAAACCTGCTGCCTCAGGATCTCAGGAGCAACCACTTTAAGCTAGTCTAGGGGCAGATTTTTACGGGTTCTGCCATGTCTCGCAATAGTAACTTGCTCCCGTTGCTCTTCTCCCTTGTCTTGACCTGTAGCCTGCTGGGGGTGGGGGCAGTGCTTGTCCTGCGGCTCCTAGGCTATCAAAATCCCCTAGAACAAGTCACTGGCGGGTTGTCTACTTCGCCGGCAGAAAAAACACCAGAGAGGTCGGGCGCCAATTTCAGTGATGTCAGTAATGTTCCCAGTGGGACGTTTCAGTACGGAGGCAGTACCACGTGGGCGCCGATTCGCCGCGATGTCGATCCTTTAATTCAAGCGGCTTGGCCAAATTTTCGTCTGCGCTACACGGATCCAGTAACCGGTACACCGGGATCGGGCAGTGGTATTCGCATGTTACTGAACAATCAAATTGCCTTTGCCCAGTCCTCACGCCCTTTGAATAACCAGGAGCGGCAGCAGGCGCAGAGTCAGGGTATCAAGCTCGTTGAATTGCCGGTGGCGATCGATGGCCTCGCGATCGCCGTCAATCCAACCCTCAAGATTCCCGGCTTAACAGTCCAGCAGGTGGTTGATATTTACACCGGTAAACTCAGGAACTGGAGTCAAGTGGGGGGGCCGAATCTGACCATTACCCCTTTTTCACGACGCTTGGAAGATGGCGGTACCGTGGAATTTTTTGTCCAAGAGGTCTTGGGCGGGCAGCAACTGAGCACTAATGTCGTTATGGTACGAGATACCACGGATGCACTGCGGCGCTTGGGGACGACCGTGGGCGGAATTTACTACGCATCGGCACCGGAAATTGTTGGTCAGTGCAGTGTGCGACCCTTGCCCTTGGGGCGTCAGCCGAATCAGTACGTTCCTCCTTACCAAGAACCCTACGTGGATTCCTCCCAGTGTCCACAGCGGCGGAACACGCTAAATTATCAAGGATTTCAGGACGGCACCTATCCGGTTACCCGTCGCCTGTTTGTCATTGCTAAGGATGACAATAGCCTCGATGCCCAAGCCGGGCGTGCCTATGCGGCTCTGCTGTTGACCGACCAAGGACAGGCAATCATTGAAAAAGTCGGCTATGTCCGCCTGCGTTAGGGGAGGGCTGTGTTGGATAAGCCCCTGAATCGAACCTATGAGCGGGTAATGGCGGCGATCGCCAGCCTCAACTTGGCGTTGGTGCTTTTTGATCTCACCTATATTCCGCTGCGGGACTTTTGGCTGTTGGGAAAAGTCCGCATTCCCCTAATTCAGCGGGTGATTTATCTCCCCCAACCGTTGCCGATTACCCACCTTTATGACCCCATCAAAGGCATTCAACCCCACCGAGTAACGCAGCAGTACATCAACACCGTCAACCAACTACGGCACACCATTACCACTGAAGGGGTGGATGCCCCAGCAACTCAAGCGCTTTTGACGCAGTTGCAACAGCAGAGTAAAACCATGGTGGACACCAACCCCTTTGCTCTGGCCGATAAGACCGGCATCCTTGAGCAGATTAAGAATCGCATGCGGCAGCGGGTCTTTGGCAGTCGGGATGCCTCCTCCAAGGAAGCCTTTGAGCGCTTTTGGAGTTCGGAGTACATCAATGAACGGGACTGGCGGAGCAACCTGAATTGGTTTGAGAAGCACATCACTCCCCTAATAGCGACCAACTATTGGCGCGCCTATGGCGAGGATGGGGACTTTCTGAATCGGTTTAGCGTTTTGGATCTTCCCTTTAATCTCCTCTTCTTTGTTGAGTTCTTGGGTCGCACGTTTTGGCTGAGTCGGCAGTACCCTGGTTATCGCTGGCGAGATGCCATGCTATGGCGCTGGTACGATGCCCTCCTCTTTTTTCCCTTTTGGTGGTTGGCACCGACGTGGGCATGGCTGCGGGTAATTCCCGTCATGATTCGCCTCGATCAAGCGGGTCTGATCTGCCTTGATACCCTGGAGCGGCAGCTATCCCAGGGCTTGGTGGGGGCGATCGCTACCGATATTTCAGAGGTGGTTGTCCTGCAAGTGCTGACGCAACTGCAAAAGGCCATTCGCCGCGGGCAGTTTAGCCACTGGCTTCCCCGTGCCTCTGGCTTACAGGTCAATAGCGTCAATCGCAGGGTGGATGACATTGATGAATTGGGGGAACTGGCGGCCTTGGTGGTTCAAGTGATCCTCCAGCGTGTCGTGCCCCAACTGCGGCCAGAAGTGGAAGCATTAGTGGCCTACAGTGTGGATCAAGTCCTACGGCAAGCACCCCCCTATCGGCGATTGCTCGAGAGTCCGACCCTAGGGGCCTTACCCCTGCAGTGGCGCCAATCCCTTGCCAAGGAGATGAGCGATCGCCTCTTTCTGCTGTTGGAGCAAGCAAGCAAAAACCAAGACAATCCACCCCGCGAAGGCGCTTTGCTGGTGAGTCAACTAGCGCAAAAATTTGGCCAAACCCTGAGTGCTGAACTCCAAGAGGAACAGGTGGGCAAGGTGATCCAAGACCTGTTGGTGGTATGGCTAGAGGAACTAAAAATTAACTTTGTGCGCCAGACCCACCTTGAAGGCATTGAAACAGTTCTAGAGGAAACTCGCACCCTTCAGG
This sequence comes from Thermosynechococcus sp., assembly GCF_025999095.1. Taxonomy (NCBI): domain Bacteria; kingdom Bacillati; phylum Cyanobacteriota; class Cyanophyceae; order Acaryochloridales; family Thermosynechococcaceae; genus Thermosynechococcus; species Thermosynechococcus sp. The sequence goes on from NZ_AP024678.1 coordinate 100,423, forward strand.
AACGTTTGGCGCAGAATAGACTTAAACCCTAGGCTATTCAAGGGCTTGCAGTAGCCACAGAGCAGTGTAGGTCGTGTCCTTGGGAGTGGGCTGAATGAGCAGAAAGTGCAAGCCTTGGCTTTGGTGCAGGCGATCGCGAAACACCTCTCCCGCTTGCATAATTTCCGAATCCTGAAACGTTAAAAACACCCAGCGATCGCGCAATCCACTGTGCAGGAGAACGCCACAGGGCTGCCCCGGTACAAACTCTAGGCGATAGGGCACTTGCTCTTGGAACCAGCGAGCCAGCTTCAAGGATTTGCGACCCCCATAGAGAATAATTCCCGGAATCAGGGTGTCTGCCGCCAAGTCTAGGGACTCCGGCAGCATCTCTCTTTCAAAGGCCAGAATCCGTAAAGGGTACTGCATCAGTTGCTGCAAATCGGGGGGCGCGATCGCTGCAAACTGCCAAGATTCCCCCCAAATATCATCCGGCAAGGGCAGGGGCGGGAGCTGCTCAATGGCCAAGGGATCGTAGGCTTCACCCGTGTAGGTTTTCAGGCTTGGGTATTCCTGAGCGCGTTGGCACAGGTAGTGCTTCAGAGCAGGAGTGCGGCGGGTGGGCTCTAGGGGGATGTTGAGTTGTCGGCAGGCTCCTTCCACTAGCCCTAAACTTTCGGGGCGAAAGACCTTGACTCGCTCCGGCAAGGGCTGACCACAACGGTTGAATTCTGTGGCAACCCAGGGACTACTCACCAGTGGTTCAGGACAAAAAGTCGTGTAGTAAAAATTTTCTTCAGGATCACAAATCACAAGTTCCCACAGATCAAGACCACTGGGGGTACGCAAAGGCCGACGGTAAAGGTCAACTTGCCAAAGGGACATCGAGGGAATAGATGAGCAAAAGAGGTGATAGCCTTTTTCAGACTGAATACGGTCTATATTTATTCTCGTTCTTTTTCTCTGATTTGTTAGAGCTATTTCAATCAAAAATGAGAAACTATCTAGGACAATCCTTGCAAATCACCTCCGCAATAGAACCTTTGGACCCTGCATACATCCGCTGTCGCTCTTCCACAGGGCGTTCTTGGTAGGGCATCTGTTTTTTCGGGTGATGGCCAGCCGGCCGAGGGCGGAACTTATTGTGGAAATTTGTACCCCAAATTGCTGGGCACGGTCGATTAAAGGATCCTCGGGATGGGGAGCAACGTCTGGCCCTAAGGTCTGCCAATCCAGTTTCCCTTGACACAGGTCTGGCTCGCGATCGCGCTGTTTCCCTGCTGCAAACTTAGGGCTTAGATCAGCCCAAGGATAAACTGCTAAAAACAATGGTCATGGCTTTGGTGGAGACTTTCTTTAAAATTGATTGCCTTTAGTGTCAAAACGCCCCGTGATTTACTGTATTTCGCCGCCCCAATTCTGATGATTGCCATCAGCCCATAGTTGATGTACCGCGTCAGTTCCGAAACCCATCCCTAGGGAGTCGGGTTTGCAATGAAGTTGTCTTTCTAGGTTGTCTTTCTAGGGGGTGTGAATCTGCGCTAATAGGGCAGCCACCTGCTCAGTAGTGAGGGGTCGCGAGAAATAATAGCCTTGGACATAGTCACAGCCGAGTTCCCGCAGTCGCGTCACTTGATAGGGATGCTCCACCCCTTCGGCCACCACTTCCAACGCCAATCCCTTGGCAAGGCTAACAATGGCATCAACCACGAGGGGTCTTTGGTCGGTTTCCGTGATGAGCTTCACAAAGCTGCGATCAACTTTGAGGATGTCGATGGGCAGATGGGTCAAATAGGACAGAGAGGAATAGCCCGTGCCAAAGTCATCAAGACTCAGCTTGATTCCCTGGGCCTTCAGTTGGCATAATGTCTGCCGCACCTGATCTGGCTGATCAATCCCCACACTTTCGGTCATTTCCAGGTGCAGGCAATGGGGAGGAATCTGGGTCTGTTCCAAAGCAGCCAACACTTGCTCGACTAGAGCAGGGTGCATGACTTGCCGATTGGATAAATTCACGTTCACGGATAACTCACACTGGGGAAATTGCTCGTGCCAGTACTGGAGATCACGACAGGCACGCCAGATCACCCAGTCCCCAATGGGCAGAATCAATCCCGTTTCCTCCGCAAGGGGAATGAAACGATCGGGCAGGAGTAAGCCTTGAGTGGGATGCTGCCAGCGAATCAAGGCTTCAAAGCCGTAGAGAGCATTGTCCCTCAGGCGGTAGATGGGCTGGTAAAAGAGAGTAAATTCGTCCCGCTCAATGGCTTGGCGCAACCCGATTTCTAGGGAGAGGCGATCGCGCGCCATCAAATGCATGTCTTCACTAAAGACTTGATAGCGATTTCCCCCCGCCAGCTTGGCACGATACATGGCAATATCGGCATTGCGCAAATAGTTTTCTGCCTTCTCAATGGAGGCCAATCGCGTGGCCACGCCAATACTCACCCTGAGTGCGATCGGCTGATCATTCACTACAAAGGGTTTATTCAGTTCACTGAGAATGCGATCGCAAACCCCCAAAGGATCGGTGTTGTCACTAATGTCATCCAGCAAAATCACAAACTCATCGCCCCCAATACGAGCCACCGTGTCATCGGCGCGGACAATGCGGGTGAGACGATTGGCCAATTCAATCAAAATCAAGTCGCCACAACTGTGGCCAAGGCTGTCGTTAATGACCTTAAAGCGATCAATATCAATAAACAAAATTGCAAACTTGTAATCGGAACGACGACGAGCATGGCGAGTCGCCTGTTCAATGCGGTCAAAGAGAAGCGTGCGATTGGCTAACCCCGTCAGCGAATCATGGAGGGCATCATAAAGCAACTGGGCTTCGGCAAGGCGATGTTCCGTCAAATCGGTCAGAGAACCCGCAACCCGTCTGGCATTGCCATGGGCATCCCGCAGCACCAGCCCCCGTGCCAAAGCCCAACGATAGGCACCATTGCGATGTAGAATGCGAAACTCTTGGTGGAAATGGGGGGTTTGGCCGCGGATATGGAGCATTAAATTCAACTTCACCCGTTCCACATCTTGGGGGTGAATGCGCTTGAACCAATCATCAATGTGATTGCCAATTTCGTCATGCTGATAGCCAAGAATATTTTTCCAGCGGGCGGAATAAAATGTCTCATTGGTGGTCAAATTCCAGTCCCAAATACCATCATTGATGCTACGGGTCAGGAGCGTATAGCGATCGCTGGTTTCCAGGAGCGCCGCCTGAGTTAACTTCATATCGGTAATGTTGTAGCCACAGATTAAACCTGCCCCATTCGGAAAGCGCACAAAAGCCCAAATCATCTCTAAAACTTGACCATCGGCACCATGGACAGGTACCTCCTGCCAGCCGTTGGGAGGATGAATCATCCAATAACGCATCTGCCGCTGGGTTTCTAGATCGGGAAAGCACTGACTCAAAAAATCCCCTGTGATCAAATCCCCTGTATCCCAGCCCAACTGGGTCGTCACCTCTTGGTTAAGGGAATGAATGTGTCCCTCATTGTCATAGAAGAGAACGAGCAGCGGTAAACGGGCACAAACACCCCGCAGTAAGTCATAGGGATCAGTACCTAGCGGGAAATCAAATCCATGGCCTGTTTGACCATTCACCATTGGCCACCGTAATTGAAAAGATAAAGGTGAGTCATCCTGCTCCATGGAAATATCCTAGCTTAAATGCTCAACAAACCAAAAACTGGCTCTCCTAGACAGCAAGACTCCTCGGTCTCTTTGAAAATCTTGATGTGCAGGCAAAAAACTTTTATCTTCTGCTGGCTAGCCGGTCATAGATACTGATCCCATGTGGGGTAACGTGTATTTTAATCCCAGAATCCAGAAAATCTGCTGGGCAACTGCCTCATATTGCTCCGTGGAGAGCAGGTCTTTTTTCTGGTGCAAAACAATCAGTCTAGCCAACTGTTCCGTGACTGTTGCCAATTGCTCTGTATCGGGATAGAGACTCTCAAGGACGGCATGGAAATCGGCCTCGGCATTGGCCACTAGCCCTGCTCCTTCGTAGATGACAGGCTTAAGAAATGGCTGATACTGCCGCAACAACCGCCGCAGGTGGTAGATCATTGAGATCGACAGTGTACAAGTCATAAGCTAGGACCTTACATCTTATCAGGTTAGCGGGGAGAGCAAAACTGCCTATTACTCTCGTTGTGCTAGTAAAAATTAGACTATGAAAAAAAGGTCATTTTTGTTATCTAGATTACAAACTACCCAAGTCATTTCAACTTTTTTGCATCCTAAGATTGTGCTCAGGAGAGTAATTTTCTCGATGAATGAACTTTGATAGCTCGCTAATACTCATAGCCTAGGCAACCTCCCTAATTTTTGCTAACAGAGTTTGGTTTTGCGGGAGTACTGATTCTTCTTTTTTTTAGAGATTTAAGTTTTAATTAATTTTTGTGTCGGTATTTTAATGCATATTGATTAGTCATCCTTTTGATCCTGAAATCATTCATTGAGTGATCAATTTTGAGATATTGAATCCTGTCTTGAAATTGACGGTTATTCATTGTTTTTCCTCCAAAAAAACTTAATTTTTGAGAATCCGGCCAACGAGCCCCATCAGTCTAGAAAAGCTTTTTCGCTCTAGAGACTGTCTATAAATGATTCTAAAACTTGGATCACTGATTCTTCGAGGTTTCGTGATCTTTTTTTTAATTTTTAATAACTTAACAATTGAATAGTTAAGCCTTATTTAAGCTTCTCAGAATTTGTCCTGACAAAATCATGCCGTCACAGGCAGACTTTGGCGCAGCAAATCCTCGACAGCAAAGGATGCTGAGATATTTATCTTTTTTCTATTTACAATGAAAAACAAAAATTTTTAGATTTTACGCTGTACCTATCGCAAGTGATCTTGTTTTTTAAGGAATCCTAGTGTGCAAAAAAGCCGACGATCAGCAGCGGAATAAAGAGACTCAGGGCAGCAATGAGCAGTAAATTTTCAGGTTCGACGTTAATGATCGTGGGTTGATTGCGTTTCTTTTGGGGGTTTGGATTGGTCATGGCAGGATACCCAAGGGATACCCCTAGCCTAGCAAACACTGTCGCAGCTCTGACAAAGGTTAGTGAGTGAAAAGAATCCGCTATGATACTCTACAGGTGCCTGAATCAGCGGGATCCCTATGCAGTGTCCCTATTGCCACCATACAGATAGTCGTGTTCTAGAGTCTCGATCGGCAGAAGGGGGGCAAAGTATTCGGCGGCGGCGCGAGTGCCTAGCCTGTGGTCGTCGCTTTACCACCTATGAGCGGATTGAGTTTGTGCCCATTACGGTCATTAAGCGCAATGGCGATCGCGAGTCCTTCGATCGCTCGAAATTGCTGCGGGGCATTATGACCGCCTGTGGTAAAACCAACATTCCCCAACAAAAAATTGAAGCCCTTGTGGATGATATTGAGGCGGATTTGCAGTTGCGATCGCGCCGCGAAGTCACCAGCGCCGAATTGGGGGAAGCAACCCTACAACGACTGCGCCACCTGAGTGAAGTCGCCTATGTCCGCTTTGCTTCGGTCTATCGCCAATTCCAGGGCATTAGTGATTTTGTTGCTGAACTTGCCCATCTCCAAGAGACTTCTGACTCGCCAGAGCTGCTGACAGCCTCCCAGCCTTAGTGCTGCTTCATCGGTAAATCGGCATTAATTGTATCAATCAGCCTTTGCTCCTCGTCATTGATCTGGTCAATGTAGTGGTCAAAAATTGCCGCTAAACGTGGTTCATAGAAACGGTGCAGGCTGTAGTTGGGAGTCGCTGGAAAACCCCGCCGTTTTTTATGGCGTCCACCGGCGCCAGGATCAAAGCGCTGAATCCCTTGGGCGATCGCCCACTCAATGGGTTCGTAGTAGCAGGCACTAAAGTGCAGGCAATCAATTTCACGGGTACAGCCCCAATAGCGACCGTAGAGATTGGTTCCCTTGGTAATGCAAAAGGACATGGCAATGGGACGCTGACCACCGTTGTTGGGATAGGCGGCAAAAAGCACCACGCGATGGCGATAGCGATCGCTCAGGCCTTCAAAAAACTGCCGCGTCAGATATTTGCTGCCCCACCAGCCAAATTTGTCGCAAGTATCAGCATAGAAATCGTACATCTGTTGCAACAGGCTACGGCTGACCTCCTGCCCCCGATGAACCCGAAACGTGAGATCCGCTTGAGCCACGGCCTTGCGCTCTCGCTTGATGTTGCGGCGTTGGTTGGCATTGAAGTCCGCTAGGTAGTCGTCGAAGGTCTGATAGTTGCGATTTTGCCAAATGTAACTGTGGTGGAGCCAAGCGCGATAACCGTAGGCCTCGGCAGCGGGCTGCCATTGGGGATCGACATAGAGAAAGTGGCAACTGGAAAAGCGGTGGCGCTGACAAAGGCGATCAATTTCATGGAGCATCACCTTGGTCATCATGGCCACATCCACCCCCTCCGCCATCAGAAAGCGATAGCCCACCGCCGGTGTAAAGGGCGCCATCCCCAGCAGCTTTGGATAATAGCGAATACCCAACCGCGCGGCTAACTCTGCCCACTGGTGATCAAAGACAAATTCCCCTTGACTATGACCTTTGACATACAGAGGCGCGGCGGCCACCAGTTGCCGCTGACCCTGGCGATCGCGCCAAACCAGCAAATGCTGGGGGAGCCAACCGGTTTGGGGCGTTGCACTGCCGGAGGCTTCAATTTGATGCAGCCATTCCCATTCCAAGAAGGGGGTTTCGAGGGGCAACGCCAAAGCATCCCACTGGTCTTGGGGAACGCTGGCGATCGCATTCACCCACTGAATGATTAGCTCTGGTGCCAGTGCTGCTGCAAACTCTACCATGCTTTTGAGGGGAACTGCTTCTGTGTTGTACTATAGCAACCCCCCTAGAGAAAGATACTGCCATCGGGCATGAGGGCCTCTGCCAAACACGCCTCCAACAACACAGCACTGCTGAGATCAGCACGCATTAGGTTGGCTTGGCGTAAATTGGCACCCTTGAGATTCGTGCGGGCGAGGTAGGCATCAATCAGGCGAGCTTCCTGCAAATCGGCCCCCGTCAAATCGGTACGCCGCAAATCCGCTTTGTTCAAAACCGCTTCCCGCAAATTCACCCCTTGAGCTTGGGCATCATCGAGCCGCGCCTCTGAGAGAATTGCCTGACGCAAATCCGCTTGATTGAGAATTGCTCCCCGCAAATCCGCTTGGAGGAGCCGTGACTGCTGCAAATTGCTCCCCACCAAATTCGCCTTAGAGAGAATGGCACGGGTGAGAATCGCCCCTTGAAGATTGGCATTTTCCAAGTTGGCTTGGACAAGGTTGGCAGCATTCAGGTTAGCTTCCTTGAGATTGGCCCCCTTGAGGTTCACCCGCGATAGATCTGTCCCTGACAAATTCGTTCCTTGGAGATCCACCTGGTGCAGATCTGCCCCCACCAGACTTGCCCCCTCCTGATAGTTCTCTTTGCGCAAGTTGGCGCTGCGCAAACAGGAGCCCGCCAAAACCGCATGGCTTAAACTGACCTGTCGCAAATCACTACTAAGGAAGTTACAGTCGCGAAAAGCCGCTAAGGTGAGATCTGCCCCCTGGAAATTGGCGCGATCGAACACGCAACCATGACATTGAGCATCGCGAAAATGACTGTCATTAAAAATCGCTTGGGTAAAGTTGCATCCCTCCAACCGGGCACCCGTGAACAGGGCATAGCTAAAGTCAGCACGGCCAAAATGACAAAACTGAAAGTGTACCCCCTGTAAACTTGCACCCCGCAGATCAATGCCGATTAAATCGGCGTCCACAAGACTAATGCCCGCCAAATTCACACTTTGAAAATTGGTTTGGCCCTCGGCATAGCGAGCGAGAAACTCTTCGGGTTGCATCGTCAGTCTATAGTAGGGAGCACCACGGGGTTTCTAAAAAATCCCGATCGCTAACATTGCCAGCCGCCGTGCTGAAGGCCGTAGTGCTCCAGAATCTCCTCATATCGTGCTTGAGTCCCGGGGTCAAGGGTGGGGAGCACAGCCACGGCAATGCCCTCAATTTGACTCAATTCGTAGTCAAAGTGGGAACAGGTTTGGGGCAACAGCCGCACAGAAACCCCATCGAGTAACTGCAAGTGGGCAGCCAGCTCACGATAGACGGCCAACGGCATTTGCCGATTGTAGTACACACGTTCACTCATGGGGCTGGGTAGGGGGGGTGGGCAGAGCACAACAATTCACATCATTCAAGCAAACTTTACCCCACGCTAAAGCCCAGCGCACAAGTGCCACCCGATTCTCTGATTTTGTTTTCATCAGAATATTACTGATGTGGTTATCTACCGTGCGCTTGCTGATGTCTAATTTGGCAGCAATATCTTGGTTGGTTAACCCCGCCGCCACAAGTTCCAACACCTGTAGCTCACGCTCCGACAGCAGTGAATATTCCAACCGATCGTTTTGCGGTATAGACATCCCTAAATCCGTATAATTACTTAGAAGCCTAACATTAATTGTAGTTGACGACTTCTCTCCTTGCTGCTCTTTTAGCCCAAAACCACACAATTCCCTTGCACACCCCCGGTCATCAACGGGGTCGAGGCATGGAGCCACTGTTGCGTGCCCTTTGGGGAACGGCCTTAGCCCAAGACTTGAGTGAGTTGCCCGGCCTTGATAATTTGGCTCAACCCACAGGGGTCCTGGCAGAGGTACAGGCGGCAGTGGCAGCGACAATGGGGAGCGATCGCGCCTGGTTTCTCGTCAATGGGGCAACCGCTGGCCTTTTGGCCGCCCTTTTGGCAGCAGTTGGTCCGGGCGATCGCGTTCTCGTGGGTCGCAATGTCCACCGCTCAGTGATTGCGGGACTGGTGTTAGCGGGGGCAAAGCCTGTTTATTTGGGAGTTGGGGTTGATCCGCAGTGGGGGCTGCCATTACCAGTCACTCGTGATGTGGTTGCCGCTGGTTTGGCTGCCTATCCGGATACTAAGGCCGTGGTGCTTGTCAGTCCCACCTATGAAGGCCTCTGCTCGCCCTTGCTAGAGATTGCCCAGTCTGTCCATAGCCACGGTGTGCCGCTCATTGTCGATGAAGCCCACGGCAGCCATTTTGCCTATCATCCAGCCTTTCCCGTTGCCGCTTTGGCCGCAGGCGCGGATGTGGTGGTGCAGTCGTGGCACAAAACCCTCGGAACGTTAACCCAAACGGCAGTGCTGCATCTGAAGGGAGAGCGGGTATCTGCTGAACGCTTGAGTCAGGCCCTCAACCTAGTGCAAACCACCAGTCCTAGCTATTGGTTGCTGGCAGCCCTTGAGCGAGCAGGAGTGCAAATGGCTCAGCAGGGAGAGCAAATCTATGGGCGACTTCTGCAGTGGGTCAAGACCTCTGAATGGCCATTGCCGCGATGGCAGCCCACGGGCATTCCCCAGGATCCGCTGCGATTGACCCTAGGGACTTGGCCGATAGGTCTGACCGGGTTTGCCCTCGATGAGCTGCTGCAACCGCAGATCATTGCTGAATTTCCCAGTGGGCGATCGCTGACCTTTTGCCTTGGCCTTGGTACCACGCAAACAATGCTAGAAACCTTAAGCGATCGCCTGAAAAGTGTTTACAGCCAATACCGCCACAATGCCCCGCTGCCGCCCCTGGCCATGCCATCCCTCCCCAGCTTCAAAGAACCGATCCTCTCACCACGGGAGGCCTACTTTTGCCCACAGAGAGCGGTTCCCCTGAGGGCGGCCCTCAATGAGATTAGCGCCGAAACAATCGCCCCCTACCCACCCGGGATTCCCACTGTCATCGCTGGCGAACGATTCACTGAATCAGTGATTGCAGCGTTGCAAACCCTGCAAGAAGTCGGGGCAGAGATTGTGGGGGCCACCGATCCTACGCTGCACACCCTAAGAGTTTGCAAGGTCTAGTCCTCCCAGTCCTCCTGTTCCAGCAAATGGGTCACCAAATGCTGCTCCAAGAGGGGTTGCAAGTGTTCAAAGTCTTGGGGAGAAAGCAGTTCAGGCTCTTGACCAGGAACCAGGCGAGCCACATAAAGGGTAGGACTCAGGGGCGTATAAACACTGTATTCCCGTGTCCCATAAAAGAAGCTACTACCGAGGGGTTGATACTCCTCGATGCCATCATCGGCTTCTACCTCAACCGTGAGAATTTCATCTTCATCTAGGTCTGGCAGTTCGCCTACTACGGTGAGGGTGAGTGCGGTGCGCTTGAGGGTGAGGTTTTGTTCTGCAAGGATGGCACGGGCTGTATCAAAGACTTCATCAATTTCCTCCTCCTCTAGGGGCACCAAGGTTTCTTCCTCGTCGTTTTCAGCCACGACCGCAAAAATTTCTACGGGGTAGTCCACCGGGCGCAGCAGCGCATAGGTTTCCCCTTGCACATTCAGACGAAACTCAATGTAGCAGTCGAGGAAGCGACCCGCATCATCGTAGAGGCGGAGCTGCTCCATTTCCTCTTCGAAGTCTTCCTCTTCCCAAGGCTGCTCATTACTGTTTTGCTGGTTTTGATAGTTTGAGCCCATGCTGCTTCGGTAAAAAGATTCCTATGGCATTGGAGCATACCATGCAGCGGGTCGTCGTGGGTCATTCCCTGTGGCAACCTGAGCTATTGCTTCTCCAAGAAGTTAAAATCAAGGGGAATCCAAAGCCGCAAATAGCGCTGCAACCACCTGGGCTGCCTTCCGATCAAGCTTGTGCCAGTCCACTTCGCCAGCAGCATCAAAAAGACTAAGGTCAGCTTGCACCTCCCCCACCCGAAAGTCATGGATACCGCTGTAGTCGAGGTCTGGGGTGTACTGCTGAAAACAAATTTGGTAGCACAGCTCCCACAGATTCACCCGCTGCTGGCGATCGCCCTGACGTAAATGCAGCCAATAGAGAATTTGGGGTTCGGCTTCACCACAGGGAATCTCAACGGTTTCATAGGTGCCCTGCCAAGGGGAAGTTTCTAGCGATCGCCGCAGATGATCAAGGAGTCGAATCAGCGCCGGTTGCAGCAGTTGAGCCGCCGCATACCAAGGGTGGTCAGTAGGTAGGGACATCGCATCACGCGAGGGGTTTTTTGACATTGTAGGCCTCATGGGAGAGGACACTGCGGGGTTCAATGCGATCGCCGGTGTCATAGCAAATAAGGCGATAGTCATAACTCAGGGGAATGCTAATCACCCGCCGATCGTGATTGAGACGCTTCCCCTTAAACTGACGGTAGTCAGCTCCTGCAAGGAGTTGTGCAATCACTTGGCGCGCTTTCAGGACAATTCCCTTGGGCAATCTCCTTAGATCCACCACATCGCTGGCAAAGGAGGCCTGCCATGCCTGTCGCGCTAGGCGGGCCTGTTCCCGCTGGGCTGCCTCTAGAGCTTTGGCCTGGGCTAACTGGGCGCAGCGATGACACACTTGACCATACCCGTAATGGCCGCAGGGAAATTGTTTCCGACGACGTGGCATAGGGTCTTTACCAAAGGACAAAACAGGGCAGAGGAGTATAACCCTCCACCCTGGGCATCTATTGATATTTTCCGTCTAAAGACGTACCACTGGAACTTAGCTGAGAAGGGCATTGGCTTTGGCCACGACATTGTCCACAGTGAAGCCAAATTTCTCCATGAGGACGTTACCAGGGGCCGAGGCACCAAAGCGTTCGATTGATACCGTTGCATCGGCATAGCGGCACCAACCAAAACTAGCAGCCGCCTCCACAGCAAGGCGTTTTACCCCCGCCGGCAGCACACTGGCTTTGTACTCAGGGGATTGCTCCTCAAAGAGTTCCCAAGAGGGCATGGACACCACCCGCACCTTCTTGCCATTGGCGGTCAGGGTTTCAGCGGCCTTGACACAGAGGGAGACTTCTGAACCTGTTCCAATCAGGATCAAGTCGGGGGTACTTCCACAATCCACAAGGATATAGGCACCTTTGGCGACATTCGCCGCGGAGCTACCGGCCAAGTTGGGCACATTTTGGCGGGTCAGGGCCAGCAGGGTAGGCTGTTTGCGCCGTTGGACGGCAACTTGGTAAGCCCCCGCGGTTTCATTGCCATCGGCCGGCCGGATCACCAGGAGGTTGGGAATGGCACGCAGGGAGGCCAAGGTTTCCACGGGTTGGTGAGTCGGCCCATCTTCCCCAAGGGCAATGGAGTCGTGGGTCATCACATAGATAACACCCGCTTGGGAGAGCGCCGAAAGGCGCAGGGCAGGCCGCAGGTAATCAGCAAAGACTAAGAAGGTAGCACAGTAGGGAATCAAGCCGGAATTGTGGAGGGCAATGCCGTTGCAAATAGCGGCCATGCCGTGTTCACGGACGCCAAAGCGAATGTTGCGATTGTGGTACTGACCTTTTTGGAAGTCCCCGGAACACTTCAATTCGGTGAGGTTGGAGTGGGTCAAGTCGGCAGAGCCACCGATGAGTTCTGGCAAATTGGGGGCGATCGCGTTCAGGCAAATTTCCGAATGCTTGCGGGTAGCCACGGCCTTGTCCTCAGGGGTGTAACTGGGGAGATTGGCATCCCAGTTGGCGGGCAATTCCCCCCGTAGCAGCCGTTCAAATTCGGCAGCCTCCTCAGGATATTTCTGGCGGTAGGTGGCCAGGGTTTGGTTCCACTCCGCTTCATAGCTGGCACCGCGCTCAATGGCTTTGCGGAAGTGGTTCAGAACCTCCTCGGGGACAACAAAGGGTTCATAGTTCCAGCCAAGGTTTTCCCGGGTAAGCTTGACCTCCTCAGGACCGAGAGCAGCACCGTGCACACCGGCAGTGTTGGCTTTGTTGGGGGAACCGTAGCCAATGGTAGTGGTGACCTTAATGAGGGACGGTTTATCGGTTACGGCCTTAGCCGCTTCAATGGCCTTGGCAATGCCGGCGAGATCCGTATTGCCATCGGCAACGTGCTGCACGTGCCAACCGTAGGCTTCAAAACGCTTGCAAACATCCTCTGTAAAGGCAATGTCGGTGGAGCCGTCAATAGAAATGTGGTTATCGTCATAGAGGGCAATGAGCTTACCCAAGCCCCAGTGACCAGCCAGGGAGCAGGCTTCTCCGGAGACCCCCTCCATATTGCAGCCATCCCCCAGAATGACGTAGGTGTAGTGATCTACCAGTTTGATGTCGGGCTTGTTGAAGCGGGCGGCCAGATGGGCTTCAGCCACCGCTAAGCCAACGGCGTTACAAATCCCTTGACCCAGGGGGCCTGTGGTCACCTCCACACCGGGGGTTTCAAAGTTTTCGGGGTGACCGGGCGTGCGCGACCCCCACTGGCGGAACTGTTTAATATCCTCAATGGTAACGCTGTCATAGCCTGTGAGGTAGAGCAGGGCATACTGCAACATGCAGCCATGACCCGCCGACAGGACAAAGCGATCGCGATTGAACCATTGCGGATTTTTGGGGTTAAACCGCATGAACTGGTTCCAGAGCACGTAGGCCATGGGAGCTGCCCCCATGGGCAGACCGGGGTGCCCAGAGTTGGCCTTTTGTACCGCATCGATCGCTAGAAAACGGATCGCATTAACACAGAGTTCATCAAGGGATTGAGTAACCGCAGGCATGGCTTTCTCTCTCTAGTCTCTAATTAGGTTTGCAGCAAACAGTTAAAGGTCGGGAGTAAACTTGCGGAAGGCCAACGTGACGTTGTGCCCACCAAAGCCAAAGGAGTTGGACAAAGCCACCGTCACCGGACAGGCCCGGCTCTGATGGGGAACATAGTCCAGATCGCAGGCGGGATCCGGCTGCTCCAAGTTAATTGTAGGGGGGATGCGATCGTGGGCTATGGCCATTACCGTCGCGATCGCCTCGATACCCCCTGACCCCCCCAGCAGGTGCCCTGTCATGGATTTTGTCGAACTCACGGGAACGCGACGCGCATTTTCTTCGCCAAGGGCACGTTTAATGGCGGCGGTTTCCGTACTGTCATTGGCGGGGGTACTGGTACCGTGGGCGTTGATATAGCTCACCTGATCCGGGGCAATCTCCGCATCCTTGAGGCAGGCTTCAATGGCACGGGCAGCCCCCTCTCCCCCCGGTGAGGGAGCAGTCATGTGGTAGGCATCACAGGTCAAGCCGTAGCCCACCATTTCCGCATAGATACGTGCTCCCCGGGCAAGGGCAAATTCCAATTCCTCCAGGATCAAGATGCCAGCCCCTTCCCCAAGGACAAAGCCATCGCGGTTGAGGTCAAAGGGGCGGCTGGCATGGTGGGGGTCATCATTGCGGGTGGAAAGGGCACGAGCTGCCGCAAAACCTGCCACCGATAGGGGCGTAATCGCCGCCTCTGTACCACCACAGATCATGGCTTTGGCGTAGCCGTGTTGGACCATGCGGAAGGCATCGCCAATGGCATTGGAACCTGCTGCACAGGCGGTTACCGAGCAGGAATTGGGGCCCTTGGCACCGGTGTGAATGGCGGTGAGGCCTGCGGCCATATTGGCAATCATCATCGGGATCATAAAAGGACTACAGCGATCGGGTCCCCTCGTGAGATAGACCTCCTGCTGATCCTCCATCACCTTTAGACCACCCACACCAGTACCAATAATGATGCCAATGTCAGTGGCATTGCCCTCGTCAATTGTCAATTGGGCATCCGCAAGGGCTTGCTTACTGGCGGCCACGGCAAATTGAGCAAAGCGATCCATGCGCTTGGCATCTTTGCGATCCATGTAGAGGGTGGGATCAAAGCCACGCACCTCAGCCGCAATGCGGCAGTCATGACGACTGGCATCAAAAGCCGTGATGTAATCAATGCCGCTGCGACCGGCCATTAACCCTTCCCAATACTCCGCAAGGGTGTTGCCGAGGGGGGTAATCGCCCCCATCCCCGTGACAACGACCCGTTTTTGATGCGCCTTTGCCATGGATCTATGCAGCTACCTTATTGTTGATAAAGTCAAGGACATCTTGGACGGTTTTGAGCTTTTCTGCCTCTTCATCGGGAATTTCCACACCAAACTCTTCCTCAAGGGCCATGATTAACTCCACGGAGTCAAGGGAGTCAGCGTTGAGGTCTTCGGCAAAACTGGCTTCGGGTACAACTTTTTCTGCATCAACACTGAGTTGATCGGCAACAATGGCTTTTACTTTTTCGAGAATTTCAGATTGATTCATAGATGCCTTAACTGGATGGACAACGACTGAGAACAGTAATTCATGCGGGCGATCGCCATTCCTCAAATCTAGGATGTTTCGTGCCCAGAATCAACGCGCCCTAATTATAGGACAGATTGGGGATCCCCTAAGATACTCCTGCAGCTGTGATAAGCTACACTTTGGATACTTGACACCAACAACGCCACGTCCACTGTTGCCCTCTCTTCACCGAGTTGCCGATGCGTTTTACGATTGCCAGTCTACTTGCCAACTTTAGCGAAGATAAGTTTGTTGCCCCCAAAGTTCTCGAAAAAAAACTCGGCTGTGACGATCCTGAGAGCCAGCGAGAACTGGAAATTGCCCTGGATGCCCTAGAACGCATTGGCCTGCTCATCAAAGAACGGGGCAAGTATCGCCGTGCCAGTGATGATGGGTTGATTGAGGGGCGGCTGCGCTGCTCGAGCAAGGGCTTTTGCTTTGCCATTCAAGATGCCGAGGGTGGGGAAGATATTTTTGTCCGCGAGCATCAACTCAGTACTGCTTGGAATGGCGATCGCGTGCTGGTGCGGGTCACCCGTGAAGGCCGCCGCAAGAAATCTCCAGAGGGGGAGGTAAAACTCATCCTGGAGCGGGGAAATCCCTCGGTGATTGCTCGGGTTAAACGGACAGAAGATGGGTTTCGTGCGCTGCCCCTCGACGATCGCCTGCTCTTTGAAATCGCCCTTGAGCCAAATGACCTTGTGCCCGATCTGGCGACGGTGGTGGATCAACTGGTGCATGTGAGCATTCGCCGCTATCCTTTGGGGGGCTACCTACCCACGGGGGAAATTGCCCAGATCCTAGGGAGCGATGCCCAATCGGCGCCTGTCCTTGACTTAATTTGCTGCAAACACAACCTTGTCCGCCAATTTAATCCAGCCCTGCGCACAGCAGCCGCCACCTTGAATGCCCAGTTGGAAACCTTGGACTTCAGCGATCGCCAAGACTTGCGGGAACTGGTCACCATTACCTTAGTCGCCCCCGGCCAAGAGCCCCAAGTGGCCTTTTCCCTCGATGCTCTTGGGCAAGATCTCTGGGAGTTGGGGATTCACATGAGCGATGTGGGGGGCTTACTTCCCCGGGATGAACTGCTGGATCGCACGGCTCGCCGTCAGGGCATGAGCCTGGCGACGCCTGAACTCAGTTTGCCCCTATTGCCGCCGGAATTGGAGAGGCTGCGCTTGCTGCCGGGGGGCGATCGCGCTGCCATTTCGCTGCTGATTGTGATCAACACTGCCGGCGAAGTTCAGTCCTACAGGATTTACCGCAGTTGTATCCGCGTTGATGCCTGTGTCACCAGTGAACAAGTAGCGGCTACCCTTGCCCTCGGGGACAGTTCTGGAGATTGGTTGCGTGCTTTCATTCACCTCGCCAATGCCGTGAGCCAGCGGCGACAGGCACGGGGGAGTATTGAAGTGACCCCAGCGGCAGCCCTGAGCCTTGCCTATGCCGATGAGGGCCTTGCTCCTGCCATTTTCCTACCAAAGGTGACCCCTTGGACCAGCTTGGTGATTCTTGCCAATGAACTCCTTGGCCGTCATTTGGCGAAGTTGGGGGTACCGGCCCTCTATCGGACGCAACCTGTACCCGAACTCTATGCGGTGCAGGATTTTCTCAAGCTGTGCCAAAATTTGAACTTGCCCTTGAGCCTAGACAATCCCTCCCAGGTCACGTCCCGCGACTATCAGCGGTTTATGGCGCAATTGGCCACTGCGGATCTGGCAGCTGTGTTGCAGGAACTCTTGCTCGATAAACTCAAACCCGCCAGCGATTCGCCTATGGCACTGACCCACTTTAGTTTGGCCACTGGAGAGGGCTATGGCCATTTCTGCTCGCCGTTGCAACGCTACACTGATATTGTCAATCAGCGCATTTTACACCTTCTCCTGACCCAAGGGCGCGATCGCCGCGGGCCACGGGCAAAAGAGCGCGTCAATCTCGGCGAGTCCAGTTGCTTGGCGCAGGTGAATTGGACAGTTTTCACCACCGACATTCAGCGGGAGGTGGAGACTCTCGTTAACGAATTAGCCCCCCACCTCCAAGAGCGGGAGCGGCAAACCTACACGGCTTGGAAGGATTTAGTAGGGCTGCAACGGGTGCGCCAAGTCCAAGCCTGTATCGGCGAAGTGCGTCCCGGCATTATTACGGGTGTGCAGTCCTATGGCTTTTTTGTGGAACTGCTTGACTTTAATGTGGAGGGCCTAGTTCACGTCAGTTCCCTCAAGGATGACTGGTATGAATACCGCGCCTATGCCCAAACTTTGACGGGCCGGCGTAATCGCTTGCGTTACCGCTTGGGCGATCGCGTGGAAGTGCTGATTAAAAATGTGGATTCCTACCGCCAGCAGGTGGACTTAACGGTCATTAGTGGTGGCTCCCAAGCGACGGAAGAAGATCTCAACGGCAGCAGTGACGGCGGGGAAACCCTCACCCCTGCTGAGGATGACGCCCCTGAGAATCTGTAAGCCAAGAGTTGATGTTTCGCAGGAAGTAGGCGGCGGTTGAACATCGTTTACTTTGGCACACCGGAGTTTGCCCTTGCGCCCCTCCAACGCCTGTTGGCAACAGAGGTCTATCGGGTGTTGGGGGTGGTCACCCAGCCCGATCGCCGGCGGGGACGGGGCAACCAACTATCCCCTTCTCCCGTCAAGGCCTTAGCCCTTCGCCACAGGTTACCCATTTGGCAGCCCCCAACGCCTGCGTCGCGATCCGGAGCTGCCTGAAGTCTTGCGATCGCTGGCTGCTGATGTCTTTGTGGTTGTTGCCTACGGTCAAATTTTGCCCCAGTCCATCCTTGAAATTCCCCGTTACGGCTGCATCAATATCCACGGCTCACTGCTGCCGAAGTATCGCGGGGCGGCTCCGATTCAGTGGGCACTCTACCACGGCGAACAGCAAACCGGCGTGAGCACGATGCTCATGGATGCCGGCATGGACACCGGCCCAATACTCCTAAAGCGCAAAGTAACGATTCATTTAGGGGATAACGCTGCTACCCTCAGCGCCAAGCTCAGCGAGATGGGTGCTGACCTACTGCTAGACACCTTGCAGCAACTGCCACAGCTTCAAGCCGAACCCCAAAACGAGGCTGAGGCTACCTACGCGCCCCTCATTCAAAAAAGGGACTATGCCATTGATTGGGGGCGATCGGCCCTAGCCCTCCACAACCAGGTGCGCGCTTTCTATCCCTATGCCTATACCCAGTGGCAAGGGACACCCTTGAAAATTTTGCAAACCTGGCCGCTGCTTCCCGAAGTGGCGGCCAAATTACCCGAACCCCTACAGTCTTATGTCGGTGAGCCTGAGGCCTCTGCCGCCCCCGGTACGGTGCTAGCCCTCATCAAGGGCTGGGGGCCAGTGGTACAGACGGGCAAGGGTCGCCTACTCCTGAGTCAAGTGCAGTTGAGTGGTCGCAAAGCGCAATCGGGGTGGGATTTTGTCAATGGGGTTCGACTGGCGATCGCCACGCAATTCGGTATTGGGCCCGCAGCTCTGTAACTGAGTTTTAAGCAGGGGGGGCTTAACGTAACTAAATGTTAAGATTTTGCCGTTTTGACAGCATTTGGCCTTGACACCCCTCGGATTGGCTCACTACACTGGCACACATACCTAGGTACGTCTCTAACCCCTATGGAAGATAAGCAAAAGGTTACGTTGTATCTCTCCCCCGATGTGCACCGCCAGCTAAAGATTGCCGCTGTAGTCGAGCAGGAAACAATGTCCACCCTTGCTGAGCGTGCTATTGAGTTTCTGCTGGCTCACCCAGAAGTACTGGCGGAATATGCCGAGCAAAAGCATGGCAATGTGCATCGGGTTTATCACTGCCCAGAGTGTGCCAGTGCCCTTGTCCTGCGGGGGGATGAGCTAACGGCCTTGGTCAATCAGCCCACTGTGATTGATGACGACAGCCTCAGTGTTCCTTCGCTCGCCGTCGAGTTGGTGTCTGCCCGCTAGGCCAGTGGCGGGGGTGTTGGGTCAGCCTTGCAAGAAGGAGGTGATTGCTGTGCAAGAAGAATTGAGTATCCTAATCCAAGCGCAATATCCGTTGATCTACCTCCTGACCTCTGAAGAAGAGCGGGCTGAGCAGGCGATCGCCACCATTGCCCAAAGTCAAGTTGGGCCGCAAGGGCGGTCTCCCCGCAAGCTCTACATCTGGACAGTGACCCACGGCATGGTGGAGTATGGCCATCCCCGCAACAATAGTCACCACAATACTGTCTCACCGGAAGCTGCCATTCAATGGGTTGTTCACCAACGGGAACCGGGCATCTACGTCTTCAAGGATTTGCACCCCTTCATTGATTCGCCCCCTGTCACTCGTTCCTTACGGGACGCGATCGCTAGCTTCAAGAGCAGCCACAAAACCATTATCCTCATGTCCCCCGAAGCGGCGCAGCGAATTCCCGTTGAACTGGAAAAAGAAATCGTCGTTGTTGACTATCCCCTACCCAGTATTAACGAACTAGATGAGGTTCTCAGGCAACAGTTAGATTCCCGCGATCGCCGCCTCACCCCGGAAGCCCGGGAAAAGCTCGTCAAAGCCACCCTGGGCCTGACGCGGGATGAAGCCGAAAAAGTCTTTCGCAAAGCCAAAGTCACCGCTGGGCGGCTCACCGAAGCCGAGGTGGACATCATCCTCTCCGAGAAAAAGCAACTCATCCGCCGCAACGGCATCCTCGAATACATGGAAGTGGATGAAACCATTGATTCTGTGGGGGGCCTAGAGGAACTCAAAGTATGGTTACGTCAACGCGCCAACGCCTTCAGTGAAAAGGCTCGTGAATACGGCTTACCGCAACCGAAAGGGATGTTGATCTTGGGTGTCCCCGGCTGTGGCAAGTCCCTCATTGCCAAAACCACCTCCCGCCTTTGGGGCTTGCCCCTGCTGCGCCTTGATATGGGTCGGGTCTATGATGGTTCAATGGTGGGGCGATCGGAAGCAAATTTGCGCAATGCGCTGAAAACCGCTGAATCCATTTCCCCTGCCATTCTCTTTATTGACGAAATGGACAAGGCCTTTGCTGGCGGGGCAGGCTCCTCAGACTCCGATGGCGGTACCTCTAGTCGCATCTTTGGCTCCTTCCTAACTTGGATGCAGGAGAAAAAGTCTCCCGTCTTTGTCTTGGCAACAGCCAACCGGGTTGAGCGGCTCCCCGGTGAATTCTTGCGTAAGGGCCGCTTTGATGAAATTTTCTTTGTTGATTTGCCAAATGCCGAAGAGCGCAAGGAAATCTTTCGCATTCACCTCACTAAGCGCCGTCGTGAGATCGATCGCTTTGACCTAGAGCAACTGGCCAATATCTGTGATGGTTTTTCTGGTGCCGAAATTGAGCAGGCCATCATTGCTGCCATGTACGAAGCCTTTGCTCAAGGGCGGGAGTTTACCCAGTTAGACATTATTGCCGCTAGCCGTGCCACTCAACCCCTTTCCAAGACAATGCAAGAGCAGGTCACGGCACTTCGGGATTGGGCACGCCAACGGGCGCGTCCGGCGGCGGCTTCAGTGGCTGAATACCAGCGACTGGAGTTCTGACAAGCTTCCTTCTGTCTGCCCGGCGCAGATGGGAGAAAGACCCGACCACAGGGGTTTGGTTCGCCATAAATTGTGGTTCATTCAGTCCAATGTTTCTGTCTCAATCTGGAGGAAATCCACATGTCTCACTTCAGCACCCTGCGTACGAAAGTTACCGATGCTGAAATCTTGAAAGCATCCCTGCGGGATCTGGGCATTACGGTGAAAACCAATGCCGATGTGCGGGGCTACAACGGCCAACGCGTTCGCGCTGACATCGTCGCTGTCCTGGATGGCGAGTATGATCTAGGCTGGTCTCGCAATGCTGATGGCACCTTTGATCTCATTGCTGACCTCTGGGGTGTGGCTAAAAAACACAACCAGACCGAGCTGATCAACTCGATCAACCAAAAATATGCCATCAACAAAACCTTGGCTGAGGTGAAGCGCCCTGGCCTTCAGAGCGCCAACGTCAAGCTTGTGGTGCATAGCTAATCCTGTTGCCAATTGCTTTGTACTGTCTAGCGCGCGTTCCCAAGTAATCTGCTGGCTGACTCCTGAGGGGTCGGCCTCTTTTTTATCTCAGGATTAAGAATATGGTATTTTGGCCATGAAGGTAACGATTGCTTGTATTGATTGAGTTCTGGCCAACCGATTCAAGAACGCTTTTCTCCAGAGGCTAGGCTAGTGATTGCCAGCGGGGATATCTGTGAGGTGGTTCGTCAGGTGCCGGATGAGGCCATGACGCTCATCTTTACGTCGCCGCCCTACAACCTCGGCAAGGCCTACGAAACGCCGGTGGCGATCGAGGACTATCTCCAAAGCCAAAGCGAAGTGATTGCTGAGCTCTATCGAGTGCTGCGGCCAGAGGGAAGTCTGTGCTGGCAAGTGGGGAATTTTGTTCAACGGGGAGAGGTTTATCCCTTGGATATTTTGTTTTATCCCCTCTTCAAGCGATTGGGTTTGAAGCTGCGCAATCGCATCATTTGGAAATTTGGCCATGGTCTCCATGCCACAAAGCGCTTTTCTGGCCGCTATGAAACGATCCTCTGGTTCACGAAGTCAGATGACTACATCTTTAATTTGGATGCGGTGCGTATTCCAGCCAAATATCCGGGGAAACGCCACTTCAAGGGTCCTAAGAAGGGCAAACCCTCGGGCAATCCCTTGGGCAAAAATCCAGCGGATGTCTGGGAAATCGTTCTTCAGGATTGGCAAGAACTGGTGTGGGATATTCCCAATGTCAAGTCCAATCATCCCGAAAAAACGTTCCATCCCTGCCAATTTCCCATTGAGTTGGTGGAGCGGTGCGTTCTTGCCCTCAGCCATGAGGGGGATTGGGTCTTTGACCCCTATATGGGGGTGGGATCATCGCTCTTGGCTGCCCTCATGCACAATCGGCGGGCGATGGGCTGTGAGAAGGAACCCGTTTATGTCAACATTGCTCGCCAACGGATTCAGGCCTATGCAAATGGCACCTTGCCCTATCGTCCCCTTGGCCGACCGGTGTACACCCCCACAGGACGGGAGAGAATCGCGCAAATTCCTGAAGAGTGGCAACAGTGAATTGGCGATCGCGCGAGGAACTGGTAGGCATTCCATCCAAGGGGGTGACCTTGATTGCCGAGAAATGGCTGACAGACAGGGGTGAAACCCTAGAATACTGGCGGGTAGAAAAGGCGGACTCTGTAATTGTCCTGCCGCTGCAAGGAGACACTATATTAATCTGCCTGCCGCCAACCTTGCCGGTGGGCGTTCAGCGAGCTACGGTGGATTTTCGCGGTAGGCAAGGGCTTCCCCATCAAACCCCCAGGGCAATGGTGCCGCAAATTTTGACACGGGAATTGGGAATGACGTCCGATGCGCTTCAAGCAATCATCCCCATCAGCGGGCAGCCTGGGCGGGTCAATGGTGCCTTTTCTAATCAATAAAGTGTGGGGCTTTGTTGCCGAACTGGCGCTAGGAGCAAGGGTCCCCGAAGCGGGGGGCAAGTTTCGGCTAGGGAGTCCGGACATCCCACAACTTCTTGCGCAGTTGGAGTGCTTGCAATGTCGCGCCCTTTTCTTGGAATGGCTGTATCAGTGCCGACCGGCCTAGGTGATCGCTCGCTGCAGATGATTTTGCAAGGTTTTAGGGGGCAGGCCACTCTGGAGATGCTGCCACGGTAAGACAGTCTCCTCTGGCCAATTGGCAGTGACATAGGCTTCCAACTCGGGCAACTGGCCTCGCCGTTCCTTAAAAGCACGGCGATAACTGCCTAGGGAGGTGCCATAGTGGCGCACCTGCTCTAAAAGGGGAGCCAGCCGGCGATCGCCCCGCGAAATCAAGGCTTGAATCAACGAGTCATGATAGGATTCAGGGCGAAACTCAATCCCCAATTTGGCCAATTCTTTTTTCAAAAACTGGAGGCGTTTTTCGGCCACGGGTTGTACACCCCACCACTGAAAGGGGGTATGGGCTTTGGGGACAAAGGTACTACAGCCAAGGGCGAGCCGCAGGCGCGGCGCTGTTTTTTTCAATTGGCGAAAGAGCTCCACCGTAGCTGCGACATCGGCCTCCGTCTCTGTGGGCAGTCCCACCATGCCATAGAACTTTAGCCCCTTGAGGCCACCGGCTTGGGCATGGCTAGCAGCAGCCAGAATCTCGTCAGTCGCAAGCTTTTTGTTGATCACTTGCCGCAGGCGCTCAGACCCGGTTTCGATGGCGATCGTCAGGGACTGACTACCCCGTTGACTCAACAGTTGCGCTAAGGATTCGGTGACCGTATTGGTGCGCACCGAGGCCAAACTCACCCGCACATGATCAAATTGTGGCTGACCGAGATACTCGATCAAGGCAGGAAATTCGGGATGCTGGGTAATGGAGGCACCCAACAGTCCTAGGCGATCGCTGACGGCTAGCCCCCGCTCAATGGCGGCAATCAGTGTCTCTAGGCTCGCTGTGCGAAAGGGCAAAGTCAAATAACTGGCCAAACAAAAGCGACAAAGTTCAGGACAACTGCGCACCACCTCCACCATGTAGATATTTTCCCAAGCGGCGCGGGGAGTGACCACCGTGGAGGCAGCAAGGGTATTACCGCGATGGACTTGTTTCGTGACTGTCGCTGGCACACTGGCCTTGAGCGGTTCAATCCCTTGAATCGGACCGGTGGCATGGGTATAGCTGACTTGGTAAAGACTGGGAACGTAAATACCGCTCACTTGGGCGAGGGCTTCTAACTGCTCTGCTCGCGGCGCCGTGCGCACCTGTGCCATTGTCTTCAGAAAGGGATCTAAGAGAGGTTCGGCGTCCCCCAGCAAAATTACATCGAAAAAGTCGGCAAAGGGTTCGGGATTTGCCGTCAGCACCGGACCGCCGCCAAAGACCAAGGGGTGGCGATCGTGGCGATCGCGCTGCCAAATGGGAATGCCCAACTGCTCCAAAAGCACCAGTAAATTGCCGTAGTCCAACTCCCACGAGAAGGAAAAACCGACCAACTCTGGATCGCGAGGCAGTGGCTCCTGTACATCGGTAAAGAGGCGACTCACCGCCACATCAGCACGGCTGGCCAGTTGTGCCCACACCAGTTGATAGCCCAAGCTGGTAATGCCAACGCTGTAGGTATTGGGAAAGCCATAGATAACGCGCAGCGCGTCTGGCCGGGGGCGCGATCGCTCAAAGAGGAGGGCTTCAGCAGCAAAGGGGGAGTTCACCTAGGTTTCCGTTGACTTACGGCGGCTAGTTTTTGCGGTCTGGGTGGCCGTCTTTCTACTGGTTCTTTTGGTGGTTGATTTGGGTTGCGGGGCAGTAGCCGTTGCACGGCGACGGGTTTTCTTCGGTGCTTTTTCCGCCAACAGGAGCAGGGCTTGCTCTAGGGTTATTGTTTCTGGTGTCACCCCCTCCGGCAGGGAGGCATTCACCTTGCCGTGGTTGACATAGGGGCCATAGGGGCCATCAAGGACTTGCACGGGCTCCCCATCCTCTGGGTGAGTCCCCAACACCGCCAGCACCTGTTTTTGGGCCCGGGCGCGACTCGATTTTGGTGTTGCCAGCAGCTCTAGGGCGCGCTCTAGGGTAATTGTATAGACATCATCCTCCCCTTTAAGGGAACGATAGTCTTTTTCACCTTCGGGATCATGGACAATGTAGGGGCCAAAACGACCTTGATTGGCTTGAATCAGTTTGCCAGTTTCGGGATGAACCCCCAATGTCCGCGGCAGCGACAACAGGGTAATCGCCAAGTCTAGGGTGACTTCATCGGGACTCACTCCCTTGGGTAGGGAAGCGCGTTTGGGTTTTGGATTGGCCTCTGTGGCTTCTCCCAACTGCACATAGGGACCAAAGCGCCCCGTCAGCAGAAAGATTGGTTCGCCCGTTTCAGGATGTAGGCCCAGCTTGTCGGGACCCTCTAGTTTTTGGCGAATTAATTGCTCCACCTGTTCCCGGGTGAGGCTACCGGGGGTGGCGTCTTGGGGCAAGGAGGCCTTAATGGGTTGACTCCCATTGCCATTTTGATAGACCACAAAAGGACCAAAGCGACCCACGACCACTTCTGCATTCAGTTCTGGTAGAGCGATCGCCCGTGCTTCCGTCGCCTCAATCGTCCGCTCCCGCTCTTTGACCTGCTGCTCAAGGCCATTTTCACCCAGATAGAAGGATTCAAGGTAGGGCTGCCACTCCACCTCCCCTGTGGAAATATCATCCAGGGTTTGCTCCATCCGCGCCGTAAAGTTAATATCCACCAAGTCAGGGAAGTATTTCTCTAGCAGCGCCGTAACCGCAAAGGCAGTAAAGGTCGGTTCCAGAGCATTGCCTCGCCGAATGGCATACTCGCGGTCTTGGATGGTGCTAATGATTGTGGCATAGGTGCTGGGGCGCCCAATACCGGCTTGCTCAAGGGCTTTAACAAGGCTGGCTTCGGTGTAGCGCGGCGGCGGCTGGGTTTCATGCCGCACACTTTCGAGGGCGTGACAGCGGAGAATCTCTCCGACTGGCATGGGGGGTAGGATCACCTCTTGGCTTTCGAGGGCGGCCTCGGGATCATCGGAACCTTCCACATAGGCCCGGAAAAACCCTGGAAAATCAATGCGTTTACCGTGGGCACGGAAGAGGGCATCCCCAGCTGTAATCGAGACTGTTAGCAGAGTTACATGGGCATCAGCCATCTGGGAGGCCACCGTGCGCTTCCAGATCAGTTCATAGAGTTCCAGTTCCCGATCCTTAAGGCCGGTTTCTTGGGGAGTGCGAAACTGGCTACCTGCAGGGCGAATCGCTTCGTGGGCCTCTTGGGCCCCCTTGGTTTTGGTGGTGTATTGGCGCGGCTGCGGCGATAGAAAGTCTTTGCCATACATGGCTTCCACACAACTGCGGGCGGCGGCGATCGCCTGCTCCGACAGATGCACCGAGTCTGTGCGCATATAGGTGATGTAGCCCTCTTCGTAGAGCTTTTGGGCAATGCGCATCGTATCCGACGCCGAGAGGTGCAGTTTGCGGTTCGCCTCCTGTTGCAGGGTCGAGGTGGTAAAGGGGGGAGCCGGTTTGCGGGTTTGTTGGCGCTCCTCTTGTTCGGTGACCGTCCAGGTTTCCGTTAGCAGGCGATCGCGCAGGGCGTTGGCAGCCGCCTCATCCAAGAGCAAGACAGCATCAGGGTTACGTAGCTGTCCTGTAGTGGGATCAAAATCATTGCCCGTGGCCAAGCGTTGACCGCCGACACTCACCAAACGCGCTGGAAAAAGGGTTCCCCTTTGATCTAAGGTGGCCTTGAGATCCCAAAATTGCCCCCTACGGAAGGCCAACCGTTCTCGCTCCCGTTGCACCAATAGACGCACTGCCACCGACTGCACCCGCCCCGCTGACAGATGGGGGGCAATTTTCCGCCACAGCAGGGGCGACAGGGTATAGCCCACCAACCGATCGAGGATACGCCGTGTTTCTTGGGCACGCACCAGTTGTTGATTGACATCGCGGCAATTGCGTAGCGCTTCTTGGATGGCTTCCTCAGTAATTTCATGGAAGACCATCCGCCGCACCGGCACCTTTGGCTCCAACAGTTGCAGCAAGTGCCAACTAATGCTTTCCCCTTCGCGGTCTTCATCAGTCGCAAGCAGGAGCTCATCAGCGGTTTTGAGGGCAGTTTTCAATTCTTTGACAACTTTTTGCTTGTCTTTGGGGACAATGTAGAGGGGCTCAAAGCCAGCCGCAACATTCACCCCAAGGGTTGCCCACGCTTCCCCCCTGAATTCGGGGGGCACCTCAGCAGCACTGCGGGGCAGATCACGGACATGCCCCATCGAGGCTTCAACGCGATAGTCCGGCGGCAGAAATTTGCGAATGGTACGGGCTTTTGTTGGGGATTCAACGATGACAAGGGTGGACATAGCAGATGCTGCGGGATGGGTTTTGGGCACTCTCAAGTTTAGCGACAAGTTTAGCAATCGATCATAGAATGGTGTTCTCCCACCGTATCATGGGGACCCAGGAGAAGTACTTCCTTTATTGATAACCCTAGCCTAACCAATGGGCGATGGGGAGGGTCTGTTTAGTCAGCATAACGGTTTTTAGGGGGCAGCGATGATTCAGCGGGGGGCAGCCCCAGACATTGTGAGCCAAAACGCCGCCTCAACACCTCAATAAATATTGAGGCGATCGCCACCTCCTTAGGGACATTCACTTCACCGTTGCTATCATTGACCCCAGGGGCTCTGGCAAAAGCACCTTGCTCCGCTGCTTGAATGGGTTAGAGATGTACCAAGCGGGGGAGATTCTCATTCTCGGCCATTACCTGCCACCAGTGCCGACGCCGCAACAACTGCGGGTGATTCGTCGAGATGGCGGTATGGTCTTTCAGAGCTTTAACCTCTTTCCCCAGATGACGGTGTTGCAAAACATGATTGAAGCGCCGATCCTTGGGCGCAAACTCCGCCGCCTGGCTATTGAAATAGCTGAAGGGACCACCGGGATGCCTACCCAAGCGAACTCTTTGGTGGAAAAGACAGCGGGTGGCGATCGCCCGCGCCTTGGCCAGGCAAGCGGCGATGCTTGTCTTTGCCGAAGCCACCTCCGCCCTTGATCCAGAACTGGCAGGGGAGGTCCTAGCCGTGATGCGACAATTGGCCGAAGAGGCAATGCCTATGGTGGTGGTCACCCACCCAATGTAATTTGGCCGCAAAGTGTCCTGCCGCGTGGTCTTTCGCGGTGATGGTCAAATTATTAAGGAAGGATGGCCCCAAGTTTATCGTCCGCAGCAGGAGCGAACCCGCCTCTTTCTAGAGGGTGTGCTAGTCAGGCCCTAGCCCTTGTAAGCTTTGACGCATTTTTCCACGAGGGGCTGCACCGCATCCACATCCTGCCAGCCAAGAATTTCAGTGACTTTCTTTTGCAGATTCTTGTAGGTGCGGAAGAACTCGGCAATTTCTTCGAGACGGTGGGGGGCAATGTCCTTGAGGGATTTCACCTCAACGTAGCGGGGATCACCAACAGGCACACAGAGAATTTTCTCGTCGCGATCGCCACTGTCAATCATCTCTAGCATGCCAATGGGACGGGCAGCAATCACACACCCTGGAAACGTTGGCTCATCCATCATCACCAGCCCGTCGAGGGGATCGCCATCCTCGGCCAAAGTATTGGGAATAAAGCCATAGTCATAGGGATAGACCACCGCCGAATAGAGGACGCGATCAAGGGCAAAGGCATTCATCTTCTTATCAAACTCATATTTATTGCGGCTGCCGCCAGCAATCTCTACCAAAACATTGACAACGCCCGGTTCCGGTTGGGCAGGAATGCGGCTTAGGTCAATACTCATAACAGGATGTCCAAAGCAACAAGTCTCCATTTAATCGAGATTGGGACATAGAAGCAAGCACCTCACCTGAGGCTCCTAACTTTTGTCAATGGCGCCCCAGGGGCAATGCTCAACAAAATAGCGCCCGCAATCGCGGCGTGAAACTCGGTACCCTGGCGGCGCAAACCATAATCTGCTGCAAGCGGCCCCTAGCCTCCTGCTCGAACAGCATTCACCTGCCGAATTAAAGTATCCCGAATCTCGCCGGGCGTCTTGGCTACTGCCGCCCGCCATCGGCCGAACCCACCGTGCGCGTTCACGGCTTTGCACCACTTCTCAAGCGCGCGCCGCTTTACTTCGTCCTGCTCCGTGTTCTGCCCCTTCGTTTCCAGAATGAGCATGTCGCCACTGTTAAGCCGTACCAGAAAATCGGGCCGGTACTTCCGCACCACACCGCGATAGATGTACAGCACTTCAAAGCCGAGATGGTCATTCTTGACCCAGGCGGCAACGGCTTCGCTGTTGTCTAGCATAAACGCGTCGGATGCTTCCCAGGTGCTGTCGTAGACGCAGACGTTGATGTGCGACTTGCGCGTGCGTTCGCAGGGCTTGCCCGTATACCAGGTGCGCATCTCGCCCGTGGAGCGAATGGGATGGTCGCGGTCAAAGACCGGGGTCAGCTGCTCGGTGTTCTCCTGCCGCACCGCCTCCCACACATGCTGCACGACCCGCGACATGTTGAGCGTAATGATCAGCCGCCGGCGCAGTTCGTCCTGATAGAAGAGCGGCGGGGTGATGCGAATGCGGTCGGAGCGGATGAATCGCTCGACAATGCGAATCAACTGTGCCAGCAGCACTTCTCGGCTGCCTTTCCAGGCGGCCTGCATTTGATCAAAGACATCCCGCGCCGTCTCGAAGATGATGCGCTGGGTGCGGAATTCTCTGGCCAGGCGCTCCAGTTCGATGCGGTCCACCTTGGTCACATTCGGCTTGCCTTCCAGAATCGGCGCCAGTTCGGCGACCTGCGCTGTCTGCGCCGCATCCAGCTCCAACGGCTGCACCTTCGACCAATCCAGGGTCAGGGTGGGCGTAAGCACGTGTTCGATGCGCACCACGTTCGGCCAGCAGATCTCGAACTGTGCCTTGGCCGGGTCCGGTTTGACTTCAGTCTTGGGCGTGGGCGGCGGAGGTGGGCCGCCTTCTCCACCTTCGTGCGGCAAAAATGTGAATGGCACGCCAAAGATGTTGACATACTCGGGCTCGAACAGTCCCGTCTCCGGGTTGACTTCGTAAGACGTGCGCCGCAAACCACGCCCCACCACCTGCTCACACAGAAGCTGTGAGGTGAAGGCGCGCAGGCCCATGATGTGCGTCACCGTCCTGGCATCCCAGCCTTCGGAGAGCATCCCGACCGAGATGACGTTCTGAATCTTCTCGCCGGGCTGACCAACTTTGCCGACGGTATCTACCATTTGCCGGAGCAGTTCGGCCTTTTCGGCAGTGGTGAGTGGTTTGTGAATAGTGGCTAGTCGCCCGGTGCCATCCTCACTCTCACTATCCACTCTCCACTGTTCACTATCCACTATTCCCTGTTCACTATCCACTTCTTCTTTCGCCTCCGCCTCAGCCAGCACCTTCGAGTCAATGTGCAGAATGCGCTCAGGATCGCATAGTTCGTCGATGTGGATGCGTTTCGTATCGAAGGCGTGCTTCACGCGGGCTGCGGTCTCGGTGCGGTTGCAGACGGTGATCATCACCGGCGGGGTGGGCAGCCCGGCCGCGCGCCATGCTCTCCAAGCCTCGCGCCAGTCGTAGCCCAGCAGGTAATAGGCGTTCAGGACCAGGTCGGGCAGCGGCTCTTCCGGCTCCGCTTTCCTATTGAGATCGTCCTTCACATCCGGGTCGTTGTAGATGTGGTAGAGGCGCGATTTGTAAGTCTTGGCGTCCGGCACGGCATCGTCGCGCACCACCACGCGCGGGGTCTTGACCAGCCCCGATTCGATGGCGTCGTTCAAGCCGAAGTCGCTGACGATCCAGCCGAATAGGGCGTCTTCGCTGCTCTTCTTGCCCGAGGGCGTGAAGGGCGTGGCGGAGAAGTCATAGCACTTCAGAATGCCCCGCGAGCGGTGCAGCCGGTCAAGGCCGCCAATCCACACGGTGGCTTCCTCGGCGCTGTCCTTGAGATCCCGTTGGCGCAGGTACTTGCCCTCGGCCTCCCAGTTGACGCGCCAGGCGTGGTGGGCCTCGTCGTTGATGACTAGGAGATTGCGGGCATTCGCCATGTCGCCTAGCACCTCGCGGGTGTACGCTTCATCACTCTTGGGGCCGCGCTTGTCCACGCTCCGGCGTTTCTTGAGCTGCTCCTCGCTCTCCCAGGCCAGGGCGTGCCAGTTGCGCACGAGCACCTTGCCTTGACGGAGCTTGTCGAGCAAGGCGGAAGGGACGATGTCGAACGCCTCGTAATAGTTCCCCCCCGCCGCCGGCTGCAGCACCGCGAGCCGACTTTTCACTGTCAGCCCAGGGGCGATCACCAGCACGTTTTTCGAGAAGCGGGCATCCTGTGGGTTGGTGACCTTGTTCAAAATCTGCCAGGCGATGACCATCGCCATCACAACAGTCTTGCCGGTGCCGGTGGCCATCTTGCAGCACTGGCGGACGAACTCCCCGCCGTCGCCGATGATCTCGATCCCCACGCGCTCGGCGGCCGGCGCTTCGGTAAGCCAGATGAGCGTTTCGATGGCTTCCAACTGGCAGAAAAAGAAATGCTGGTCGCGCTCCGGATCGCGCCAGTGCTCGAGTAGGCGCTTGGTGATGCTGCTGACGCCCGGATACCCCGCCTCGCGCCAGGCTTTGACGCGCGGGCGGATCTGATTGACCAGCGGAATCTCGACGAAGATGCCGGGATCGTCGAAGGATTTGGAGCCAGGCGTCGCCACCACGTAACCCGCCGGGCGGCGACCCTCCACCAGATCAAAGAGCCGCGTTTTGCGATCGTAGCGCCAGTAACGCTGTGGCTCCTCGTAGGGCGAGTTGATGATCAAGCGGTCAATGGTGGTGCGGGGCATGGCGGTGGTCTGTTCCATTTCAACCTGCCTGGGGCACTGTTTCGAACAGCAGCCGTCGCAGATCAACGTCTGGCACCCGTTTGGACAGGTACAGCATCTCGATGCCGACCACCCGATCCTGGTCGTCGTAATCCAGGAGAACACCCGGCGAGACTTCGTCGGTGCGGCTCGCAGGAGCATCGCTCAGGGTCAGGTAGAGCGCATCGGCTTGTTGGTCCACTTTGAGCTTCATGGGATGGTCCTCCTTCGATCAAAGAATGCGGTTACGATAACGGGCGGTGTTTGCTTGCCATTGACGATGACGCGCAACACCCGATTGCCAAACTCTGGAATCCGGGCCAGCCGGTGTTCCAGATCCCGGTCCACCTGGTCGGCCTCGGTCACCTCCGGGGTGCTCAGTGTGCGTTCCAGCCATGCGGTTTGGATACGCCGCTTCGCCAGAGCGTCCCGGGCGTGTTCTGTGAGCACGTATTCCATCAGCCTGTCCCATTCAAGGCGATGACCTTCAAACTCTCAATCCCCCGGTCGTCCACGATCTTGACCGCGATGCGCTTGTGCTCGCCCGGCTCGAAGGGAAGCGACACCGTGCCCCGGTAGGCCTCGATCCGCTCCTCATCGATCTCCGCCTTGAGGTTCCGCGCCAGTTTCGCCCAGCCTTCGTTCTTGCCGGCCATCGGGAAGAAGACCTGGCGCGGATAGAGGCTGCGGCCGTCGTAGTCGGTGTCCAGCATCCAGACGGCGATCTTGTCCGCGCCACCCGATTCCACCTGGCCGGTCTTCGTGTTGTATTAGTCGAAACCGTGGACAGTGACTTGTGCATAGTGGATAGTGGCTAGCGGACCGCTTAACGTCGCAGCGATTTCACGAGCCCGGTCAGCAACTTCCCGATTTCGTCGCAGGCGTTCAATGCGCCCTTGACGTTCTCCTGGGGCAAGAGACTCAAGTTCCCGCACAAAATCAGCAGCGTCTCCAATTCGGCCAGGGAGCCCCGCGCGATGCCCAGAAATTGAAGAAATTCCCCCGTGCTCTGACGCGCCTGCCCCTCGGCGATGTTTGCCGGGATTGACACCGCCGCCCGCGTCAGTTGAGAGCGCATCCCATAGGTCTCTTCTTTGGGCAATTGCGATGAAAGTTGATAAATCTTCTCCACCAAGAGCATTGATTTCTGCCAGGCTACGAGCTCCCGATAGCTTTGCAACGACTTCATAAGGCGCTAACGCCTCCTTCCTGCTATCCACTATCCACTGTTCACTATCCACTACCACGTCCGGCTGGCCGATGAGCCAGAACGACTCGTTGCTGGCGCGCTTTTTCTTCAAGTCGTCGGTCAAGAGGTCGGCGTTCATCTGGACTTTGAGTAGGGTGACGCCGGGCCAGTTCGTCTC
Organism: Thermosynechococcus sp.; assembly: GCF_025999095.1. Lineage (NCBI taxonomy): Bacteria > Bacillati > Cyanobacteriota > Cyanophyceae > Acaryochloridales > Thermosynechococcaceae > Thermosynechococcus > Thermosynechococcus sp. The sequence continues at coordinate 133,213 of NZ_AP024678.1, forward strand.
GTCAATGTCTTTGGCGGCTTCGGGATCGAACTGGAAGGCGGCGAAGACGATGAGATTGGGTTTGGGCACCAGCCGCTGCGCTTCCTCGATGGCCTGGGCCACCTGGCGAGGTTCCAGCGGGGCGTGTTCGGGGCCGAAAGAAACCATCACGCGCATCGGATTGTAGGCCGGCGATGCTTCTCGCACCCGGTCTGCGCCTTCGTCGCTGGGGCGGGTCTCACCCTCGGCGTGCAGCCAGCGGCAGCCGGGCAGGGGCTCCAGGCGCGCAAAGCGGATGTACTGCCCGGCCTTGCCGCGAATGCCGGCGCGCAGGAGTTCGTCGCGCCATTCGGCCTGGCGCAGCGTCTCGCCACTTCTCGCCGCTGTTGCGGCGAAGTGGCTAGTGGCTAGTGAATCGTGAATAGCGTCCTGCTGCTCGCCTCTTTCGCTATCCACTATCCCCAATACACTATCCACTGACTTCACCACCGGCGCAGGCACCGCCTCCACGGTGAACGGTCCCGTCACGCGCACCTTCTTGCGGTCCACGAAGGGCTGGTCGTAGAGCGTCTCCTGCGGGGCGTGGCGGGCGATGGCATCGTCCATGGCTTTCTGCATGGCGCGGCGCGCGGCGTGGAAAGCATCGAAAGGTTTGCGGGCCGCCTCGGGCCAGTCGGCGGGAAACTCGAACGGCACCTCCCATTCCACCAGTTCGTTGGCCTTGACCACTTGACCAGAAGGCATGGTGAAGGTGGCGCTATCGGGCGCGGCGAAGTCCACGACCTGCCCGGCGCGGCCGCCCTGCGTGACCTTGAAGCGTGGATAGCCCTCACCCCCGGCCCCTCTCCCACGGGGAGAGGGGAGTTTGAGCGCCGCGTTGAGGTTGGCGAGCGCCTGCTCGATGGCCGGGTGCATTCGCCCATGGATGCCGTCGATCTCCGGGTTGTTGGCGATGGACTTGAGCGTGACGTGCGGCACGGTCTTGTACTTGAAGCCGGAGCCGACGCCCTCTTCGGGGTGCGCCAGTTCGTAGTAGTCGAAGACGGCAGTCATCAGCCGCTGGCGGGCAAGCGTCAAGGCCACGCGCGAGGTGTCGCAGGTGATCCAGCGCCGGCCCCACTGCTCAGCGACGTAGGCCGTGGTGCCGCTGCCACAGGTCGGGTCGAACACCAGGTCGCCCGGGTCGGTGGTCATCAGGAGGCAGCGCTGCACTACCTTGATAGATGTTTGCACCACAAAAAGCTTTTCATCACCAAAGCTCGACAACCGTGTGTCCCGCCAGTTGTTGGTGAATTCAGACACCGAATAGTCGTCCAGATAATGGACAAAACGAGGTCTGTTACCAGCCTTCACCACGCGCCCGGCTTTGACGAGCCTCTGTAGACCGTCCGGGCCAGTTTTCCAGTGTTGCCCTTGCCCGGGACGGAAAGTTTCGCCCTCGAACTCGAACAATTCCTTCTCGGCTGCGGCTTCGCCGCCAGAGATTAAAGATGTCAGCTCAAAGATCCTGCTTCCCTTTGGCAGTAGCTGAGAGTTCACTTCATCTTCCGGCTTCAGAAGCCGACGTTCGCCGGTCGGTAAAATAACATAGGAATAACCTACCGCTCCGATAAGACCAGGTTCCTTCTCGAAGAAGAGTGGTCTCCGTTTGACCATCTGCTGATCCCTGGCATACCACAGAAGTAGGTCGAAGGTTTTCTGGATAATCTCAGAGGTTTTGAAGGAAGTCTTTTCAAAGGCGATCATCGCCAGAAAATTCTCACTTCCAAACACCTCATCCATCAATTCCCGCACGTGGTGCACGTTCTCGTCGGAAATCTGCACGAAGATGCTGCCGCTCTCGGTCAGCAGTTCCCGCGCCAGGAGCAGCCGGTCGCGCAGGTAGGTGAGGTAGGAGTGGATGCCCAGTTCCCAGGTGTCGCGGAAGGCCCGGATCTGCTCCGGCTCGCTGGTCAGGTCTTCGTCCTTGCCGTCCTTCACGTCGCGCTTGTTGACGAACGGCTGGAAGTTGGAGCCGTACTTGATGCCGTAGGGCGGGTCGATGTAGATCATCTGCACCTTGCCGGCCAGTCCCTCTTTCTCCAGGAGCGAGTTCATCACCAGCAGCGAATCGCCGGCGATCAGGCGGTTGCTCCAGCCGTGGCGGTGCTGGTAGAACTCGATGGCCTGGCGCAGCGGCTCTTTTCTCTCTTCCTCGAACAGTGATAACTGGCGACTAGCCACTGAGCACTGACCACTGTCTTTCCGCACCGCCTCGATGATGCTGCGCGGATCGATGCGCTCGTGGACATGGAGTGACACCGTCGGCACTTCAAAGGAGGTGTGCTCGGCCTTGCCCGCCCAGACCAGTTGCGGCTCCAGGTGCGGGTCGTAGGCGTAGGTTCTTTTCTGCTGCCCGACATCCGGGTCAGTGTCCGGCGTCACCAGGCCGGCGGGCGGGTTGTTGGGGCGCTGCTTGTCGCGATGCTCATAGGATTCAATGGGGCGGCTGGAGGAGGATTGTTTTTGGCGCGGCATACAGGGGAACAGGCCAGTAGTATTTTGAGAAAATCATACATGGAACCGTAGAGGCTGTGCCGCAATTCTACCCCTGTCCTAGTTGTGACCCTCTCCCTCGATTGATCCACTGGGTCGCTTTCCGCTAAGGTTTTGGGAAGTCCTTTGTCAGCGTTGCCCTATGTCTTTCAAGCGGTTGGTGCTTGCCGCCCTCAGTGTAGTCGTTGCTGCCCTCATGACAGTATCGTTGCTGGGGAGCTATTTGCAGCCCCAAACCCAAGGGCAAATCAACCTCCTTCAAACGAACTTGTCACTGCAAGCCCGGGAATGGCAGGCCCTAGGGGACAGTCCAGCCCGCGATCGCCTCCTCGGTGATCTGCAAGGGGCCATCCAAGCCTATGAAAAGGTGCTGCAGACCCCCCCACCGCAAAACCAACCGCTGCGTCTGCAATTGGGACTGCTCTATGCTGACGCTGGGCAGGGCGATCGCGCCCTGAAAACCTGGCAATTCCTGCTCCAAGAAAGTCAAGGGACAATCCACGCAACAGCAGAGGTCTTGATTCATCTGTGGTCAGAGCCACCGCAACTGCTCCCGGAAGCGGAAGGATTAATTAAAGAGACGCTCCACGGCTGGTTTCGCGATCGCGCCCTCCAACGCCTGTACGAACTGCAACAGCGCTCCGATGCCCTAAGGGCCCTGGCCAGTGCCGAACAAAAGCGCGCAAAAGCAGCCTTCTATCGCCTGGCCCTCCTTGGCACGACGCCATTGCTCGGGAGTGTGATTGGGATAGGGCTCTGGATTATCTGGATCTATCAACACCTGCGACGCCGCTCCCAAAATACCCCCTCCTCCCTACCCCCCGTGACCTGGGGCTGGGAAAGCCTCTGGGAAGCCATGGTGATCTGGTTTGCTCTGTTCTTTGCTATTAATTTGGTATTGATGCCCCTGGTGCGCGCCCTGATCAGTAAGGGGCTGCCGCTGCATTCCGCCATAGCGCAAACCCTGTATGCCTTAGTCAGCTACAGCACACTCATGGTCGCGGGGCTGGGTTGGCTCGGGTACTTCCTGCGTCCCTTTGGCCAGCGCCCTTGGAAGTGGCTGCGCTGGCAGGGCGGCTTAGGGGGTGCCCTGCGTTGGGGGGTCGGCGGTTATTTGGCGGCGCTGCCGTTAGTTCTCATCAGCTCACTGATCAGTCAGGCGCTGCTCAAAAATCAAGGGGGCGGTAATCCCCTGCTAGAGATTATTTTGCAAAGCCGTGACTATCCAACCTTTGCTCTGCTCTATGTCATGGTGGCACTGATGGCACCCCTCTTTGAGGAGATTCTCTTTCGGGGCTTTTTCTTTCGTTCTGTGCAATCCTATCTCCCCCTAGGCACAGCCATGGGCCTCACTGGGGTCTTGTTTGCGATTGCCCACCTCAACTTAGCCGACCTCTTGCCCCTGACGGTTTTGGGAACAGTGCTCAGCTACATCTACTGGCGATCGCAAAACATTGGTGCGGCAATGATTCTCCACAGCATCTGGAACAGTGGCTCCTTTTTAGGCTTGCTCCTATTGAGCGGGGGGACGGAAGCGGGGTTCTAACTGCTGCACCAACCACTGACGGGGCACTAACCGTCCGGCAAGGGCAAGGAAGCGATTGGCCGGCTGACCGGGAATGATCGTTGCCCCATCGGTTTGCAAGGCAGCAAGGGTTTCGGCAACGACCTGTTCGGGCCTGTCCTGCTGGGCAATGAGAGCAGGGTTGCGGGTCATAGCGGCGCGCTCAAAGAAGTTGGTGGCAGTGGGTCCGGGACAGACGGCCAAGACCCGAATACCCCAGGGTTTGACTTCTGCCCAGAGGGCTTCGCTAAAGTGGCGGACAAAGGCTTTAGTGGCAGCATAGACGGCAAGGTAGGGAAGGGGCTGAAAAGCAGCAATGGAGCTGACATTAATGATGGTTCCTTGACGGCGGGGGCGCATTTCCTGGAGCACGAGATGGGTGAGTTCCACCAGGGCTGTGATGTTTACTTGGAGCATAGCCATCAATTGGTGGCGATCGCGATCGCCAAAGGCCCCATAATCGCCAAAACCAGCATTATTGACCAGCACATCCACAGCCCATCCCAAGGATTGAATCTGCCCATAGAGGCGGCAGGCAGCACCGGGCTCACTCAGATCTTGGGGAATACACAGCACCGATACCTTTTGGTTCAGGCGCGTCTTGAGGGCCGCTAGGGCATCGACAGAACGCCCCGTCAGGATCAAATCGTGCTGGCGATCGGCAAAGGCGTGGGCAAAGGCCTGACCCAATCCCCCCGTTGCCCCCGTAATCAGTACCGTTGTCATAATTGTTACGAAACGTAAAGATCGCTATCTTAAGAGTAATACACTTTGCAGGAAGGGACTGGGCAAAATGACCTCGACGCTCTCCGCCACAGCAGCTTTTCCCACCGCAGACTGGACTTGGCGCGGCCATCGCATTCGCTACAGCGTCAATGGCAGTGGTGCCCCAGTGGTCTTGGTTCATGGGTTTGGTGCCTCCATTGGTCACTGGCGCAAAAATATCCCCGCCCTCACTGCCGCAGGCTACCGTGTCTATGCCCTTGATTTACTGGGCTTTGGTGCATCGGCAAAGCCAGATTTAACCTACAGCTTGGATCTGTGGGCAGAGCTACTGGCGGATTTTTGGCAAGCCCATATTGGGGAACCGGTGGTTTGGGTAGGCAACTCCATTGGGGGTCTGTTGTGTTTAATGATGGCCGCGCGCTATGGCCACACCTGTCGTGGGGTCAGTGTTCTCAACTGTGCCGGCGGACTCAACCACCGTCCCAATGAACTTAACTGGACCCAGAGTCTGTTTACAGCAATTTTTCGGGCGTTGGTGGCCTCCCCGATCATTGGTCATCTCATTTTCCATCAGATTCGACAGCCAGAGCGCATCCGCAAAACCCTGACCCAAGTCTATGCCAATCCCGCAGCCATCACCGATGAATTGGTGGAGCTGTTGCACCGGCCGGCCATGGATGCCGGTGCTAAAGAGGTCTTTGCCCGCGTTATTTCGGCACCCCCTGGCCCCAAAATTGTTGATTTGCTCCCCCACATTCAAGTGCCCATTCTAGTGCTGTGGGGGGAAGTGGATCCTTGGACTCCCGTGTCGGGGACAAAGCACTTTGAGGCCCACCAAGACCGCTTACCCATCCGCATTGAGCGGTTGCCCAATACTGGCCACTGCCCCCATGACGATCGCCCCGAGCTGGTCAACCCGATTTTAATTGAGTGGCTGCAACGGTTGCCTCAAGTCCTAGCTCAGGCACTTCCACAGGCCCCCAAGGGCAGCTGAGACTGGCGGGCATAAGGGCGGCAGGCGTAGGCGATCGCCCACCATGGCAGCACACAGCAGCATCATATACAGGATGGAAAACTTAAAGAGACGGCGGGCGCGGTCGCGATCCTCTGGGGCTTGGGTCAACTGCCACGCGCCGTAAATAAACCAACTGCCAAGGGCGATCGCCCCCAGACCATAGCCCCAACTCACCACACCACAGGGATAAACTAACAGCAAGCTGGTGGGCACCAGTGCCAAGGTGTAGCGGAAAATTTGCTCTGCCGTCAGGCGATTGCCCCCCACCACCGGCAACATGGGCACCTGCACACGGGCATAGTCCTCTTGAATTAACATCGCCAGCGGCCAAAAATGGGGCGGTGTCCAGATAAAGATAATGGCAAACAGGACCCAGGCCGCCCAACCCAGTTCTCCCGTCACCGCTGCCCAACCCACCAAGGGGGGAATCGCCCCGGCCGCACCGCCAATCACGATATTTTGCGGCGAAGACCGCTTCAGCCAGTGGGTATAGACCCCCACATAAACCGCAATTCCGGCCATGGCCAGGCCAGCACTCAGGAGATTGGCAAATACTGCCAAAAGACCGAAGGCCGTGGTTGCCAGCAGTACCGCCAGAAACACTGCTTCCCAAGGGGCCACCCGCCCTGCCGGCAAAGGCCGATGGCGCGTCCGCTCCATCATTGCATCAATATCACGGTCATAGAGACAGTTGATGGTATTGGCTGCCGCCGCCGCACAGGTCCCGCTCACAAGGGTGATGAGTAGCAATTGCGGAGCCACCCGACCTTGACCGGCCACCTCCATGGCTGCCGCAGTGGTAATCAAAAAGAGCAGGATTAACCGCGGTTTTGTGAGCTGGACATAGTCCAGCAATTTTGTCGAGAGATCCCCCGTTGAGGAGGAAAGCCTAGCGAGAAATGTCATGGAGACCTCAAAGATGTTTAAGATGCCTCGTTTCAGAAAATGGGGGGGCGATCGCGCCACGCCAAGGCTGAAATGGCCACCACCCCCCCCAAGAGGAGTGGCGCCAATCATTTGATGGGCAACGGTGAGTGACCGGAACCTGTAGCTTTAGTTGGAGGGTGCTCCACCCCAAGGCCACCTGCAGTGCCACCAGTGGCAGGAGCGAGAAACTCAATTGCCGCAGCGGGGGAGTTAAGGCGGGGCGGCGCCAGGCCACCATTACAACTGCCAAAACCCCCAAGGTGGCTGGGACAACCCCCAACAGATGGTTACGGAGCACCCCACACAGGCGATCGCCATAGAGGCACTGATGAACGGCCCACTGCGAAGCCACCAAGCCCCCCAACACACTCTGGCCATAGACCCATAGCAGGGCGATCGGTCCTGCAAGTCCGCAACCAACGGGCGCTACCCCTACCCCTAAAGGGAGCCAAGCCAACGGTGATGGCTACCAAAAGGCAAAAGAAGAGTAGTCCTGTGCCCAAGTGAGCCGTGACAATTTCAAAGCGCAGCAACTCCGTGACCGTCAGCCCCCCCAAAATCCCCTGCAAAATCACCAGGCACAGTGCCGCCGCCGCCGCGTAGGGAACCCAAGGAGGCAGGGCTTGCCGCCAAGCCACGCTCAGGCCAGCAAAGGCGATCGCCAGCAGCCCTAAGCTGGTGGCCAACAGGCGGTGAAACCACTCTAGGAAAATCGGCAAATCCATCTGCGGCACCAGCCTGCCAAAGCACAAGGGCCAGTCGGGACAGGCTAAACCGGCATCCATCACCCGTGTGGCACTGCCTATCGCCATCAAAAAGAGGGTAAAGATCGTCATCAGCAACACGAGGCGAAAAATCCACTGGCGACGGACACTCGGAGCACTGCCTAGGGTCAAGGGTGAGACATCAAAGGGACCCAGCACGGATTTTTCCTCGACAGCAACAACTTCTTCATGGTAAAGAAGCTAAGGGGGGGATCACGGCTGCCGTGAAAATCTATAGCTTTTCTTTAAGTTTTCGCCAGAGTATAAATTTTTCTTGCATTTTGTTGCCTAATTTTATGAATGGCCTAAAAGGACAGCTCCCCAGGAGTGGGTTGTTGTTGCAAGAAGTGGAGAAAATCCAAGAGTTCTTCATCGCTCAATTGCTGGCGCGATCGCTTGCCATAGCGTTGCAGTAAACAGGCACGGCCTTGGGCTTCCGTCCATCCCAAGCGCTTCATTTCCACGGTGGTTTGGGCAATTTCATCCGCCAGATCCAGCGGGTTGGCGCTTGGTGGGGGGCTTCTCACTGGCCGGTTTGACGGGGGGTTGGCTGCGGTGAGGATTGGCAGCAGAGGTAGGTTCTAGGAGCAGATCAGTATTGCTGGCCTCTGACCAAGGCGCTGCCTCTAGGGCTGCCGGGACCCGGGGAATCAGTTCCGCTGCCGTTTGCACAGGGAGATGAATACCCAAGAGTTGCAGGGCCCGCTGGCGGGCATTATCTTCCGCCTGTTCAAGGGTTGGTGCCGCAGCCATCCCTGTAGCAAGAATGGTGTCCCCCACTAGGAGAGTTGTTTTGACAATAAAGAGGCCGTCATGAATTTGCAATAAATCACTGACAATGCTGCCGGTGGGATAGCGGCGGTGAAATTCGCTCATGGGGGTGCCGCAACAAAACGACGCATCGAGTTAATCTTATCCTATCCTTGCCAAGGGGCTGGCCTAGAGGAGATTCAACACTGCCTTGTGAACGCCAGCCGACTGCAGGTAGGCTTGATAGCTGGGCACGGGGGCGGAGAAGGTGTGTTGCCATTGGTGGATCAAGGCAGTGGGGTCAGGCGGGCAAGGCTGCCAGCTCAACCCCAGCCATACCCGTATCGGCCATGAGGTAGCGGACCTTGGGGTCGTAGCTGAGGGCAAAACAGGGACAGCCCACACTGGCGGCCATAATTAGCGCATGGAGGCGCATGGCGATCGCCCCCGCCGTTGCCGCCAAAATTCCCTTCATCTCGCGGGGATCCTCACAGGAGATCAGTTGGGTCTGATCGGGCAGCAGTGCCCCATAGAGATCCTCAGCCAAGGGCAAATCCTGTTGGCGCTGAAAGGGCAACAGCAAAAGCGACACCCCCGCCTCTTCCTGCCACCGCCGCAAGGCCATTTTCAGACGCTGCCAGCGATCGCTGGTGAGGTGCCGATGGGGACGCAAACACACCGCAATGGGCGCCCTCTCCTTGGGGAGCAACCCAGGCCGCGCCGACATCAGCCATACGGGATCGGCTCCCTGTTGATGGGGAATACCCCACTGCCGCAGGAGGGCCGCCGACCCGGAATCTCGCACCGTAACGGCCACACAACGGCGGAGCAGTTCCCGCATCCACCAGCGATAGAGGGGCGATCGCAGCGGTCCAATCCCCTGTGCCCAAGCAATTGTGCGACAGCCAAACCGCTGCGCTAGGGTCATCAAGCCAAGGTAATAGAGAGGACTGCGCCAACTTGTCACATCCTGAATTAGACTGCCGCCACCCCAAATAAAGGCGTGGCTCCGTTGCAGAGTACGCAGCACTGTTTGCCACTGCCGGCGATCGCAGGTGGCAACACCATAGCGGTTTGCCGTGGCCCTAGGATTGCCGCTGAGGACGACCGGTGAAACGTGGGGGGGCAACTGTTCGAGGAGCGTTGCCAACAGCGCCTCATCGCCGGTATTCCCATAGCCGTAGTAACCACAGAGAAAGACTTGACTCATACAACAGGCTCCACGCGCGGCGCTGCCTGAAGAATCCGGTGCAGAACGTTGATGAAGGAGGAGGTGGGTTGAATGGCCGGCACCAAGGAAACGGCGTGGTGGGGATACCTGAGCTGCAGCAGGGTGAGTTGGCTGTGCACCTGATCAAGGGTTTTGCCACCAAAAAGAAAGTAGCCATAAATTTTGCTACTGGTATACCCCTGCGCCAGCCGCGTCTCAATGGCATGGTCTAAACTTCCCGTTTGGGTCAGCAGGGCTGGATGCACACCACAGGTCTGACAGAGTTCCTCAAACCAAGGGAGGACTTCAGGCCGACGGCTGCCATGGCCAAGGAGAATATGGGCAACTTCATCGGCGATCGCCCGTTTTAACCAGGCTTGAAAGAGCGGCTGTGCCCCCAAGAAGGGGAGTAATTGAATGGGAAGCACCGACTCGGCTGCTGCGATCGCTAGGGGTAGATCCACGACCACATGGTTGCCCGGCAATAGAAAGAGGGGTAGGATCACCATCCCCTCCGCCCCCTGTGATTGGGCCTGCTGACTGAACTGGCGAATCTGCGCAGGCAGGGGTGCCCCTTCCAGGGTTCCCCAACTGAGGATGCCAAGGGGGGCGAGTTGCTGGCACAGGCATGCCATCGCCTGCGGCGGCTCGGGGGCAGGACTGCCGTGGCTAATGAGAAAGTAAGCCATCATGGGGGGGTCAGGAAGCGCGATCGCCAGTTTTCGCTCAAGAGTTCCTGTTGCGGTACCAAAACCTGCTCTCCAGAAGCTAACCACTTCACTTGGACGGTGCCATCCGTCGCTTCACTTTCACCAATCACTAGACACACCGTGGCACCCACGCGATCGGCGCGTTTCACCTGCTTGCCAAAGGCACTACCGCTGAGATCCACTTCGACGGTATAGCCTTGATGCCGCAGTTGCTGTGCCAAGATCAGGCCTTGACGTTCAGCAGCTTCGCCACGGGTCACCATATAGAGGTAGGGCTGATTGCGCGGTGGGAGAGGGCGATCGCGCAAAAGTAAAATCAGCCGTTCCAGTCCCATGGCCCAACCAATTGCCGGGGTGGGCGGGCCACCCAGTTCCTCCACAAGGTGATCGTAGCGACCACCGCCACAGACAGTTCCCTCATTCCCTAAACTGACATCCTGAAATTCAAAGGCAGTGTGGGTGTAGTAATCGAGACCACGCACAAGGGCAGGGTTAATCTGGTAGGCAATGCCCAGAGCCTGCAGGAGGGATTGGACTTGCTCAAAATGGGCGCGCGATCGCGCACTCAGATAATCCAAAAGCCGCGGCGCTTCCTTGACAATGGCTTGGGTGCGGGGGTCTTTGCTATCGAGAATCCTGAGAGGATTGCGGTGGAGGCGTTCTTGGGAATCGGGGTCTAACTCCGCTTTGTAGGGGGTGAGGTAATCCACCAAGGCTTGGCGATAGGCACTGCGATCCTCGCGATCGCCCACGGAGTTGAGCATCAGGGTTAACTCCTTTAGTCCCAGAGCCTGCAAAATATCCAAGGCCACCGCAATGACTTCGGCATCAGCACGGGGATCGGCACTCCCTAAAACCTCCACCCCCAACTGGTGAAACTGGCGGTAGCGACCGGATTGTGGCCGCTCATAGCGAAACATTGGCCCTAGGTACCACAGCCGTTGCACGCCCCCTTGGCTGTGGAGGCCATGCTCAATATAGGCGCGAACGACCCCCGCCGTGCCCTCTGGCCGCAGCGTCAGCGATCGTTGGGCGCGATCGCTAAAGGTGTACATCTCCTTACTGACAATATCGGTGGCTTCACCAATGCCCCGCTCAAACAGATGGGTTTGCTCAAAAATCGGAGTGCAAATTTCACGGTAGGCGGCGCGATCTAAAATCTGACGGGCAATGGCTTCTAAATACTGCCAATAGACCCGCTCAGCGGGCAAAATATCGCGAGTTCCCCGTGGTGCTTGCAAACCCATGTGTGGTCAATGTGCAAATGAAACAGACGTATTATACCTGCTTATACCTGCCTAGCTTCCTAGTCACTTCTCCAGCCGCTCTAAAATCTCGCGAATGTGCTTTAATTCCCCGAGAATTTCCTGGAGGAGATCGTCGGTGGGATTCGGAGGGATTGTTTTTAATTCCACTTGGAGGGTGGTCATCCCCATCACATCACGGGCAAAGCGAGCCACTTCATTGGGGTGAAACAGCAGCGGTTGACGACGGCTCTGGCGATGCTCTGGATTGAGGCGCTGGGGATCAAAGGGGGGATTAATTGTTTCATGACTAGTGTTGACATAACGATAAATAGACGCACGGGAGCGGCGGAGAGTTTGCTGCACCTGCTCAATGGTCATGAACTCATCCCCCCCTACAGGATAGAAAGAACGCAGCATTGAGGACAGTCAGACGGCAATGTTACGATCAATCTTACTTTACTGTAAGAAACTGTAAGAATATGGGCATTCCCGCGTTAAGTTTTCATGCTCATTTCCTCGGCGTTGGGCGGCAGGGAGCGTTGTTGCTGTGCCAACAGGCCACGGGCAAATGAGAGTGCCATAGCTGCGCAATCGCCCCCCGCTAAATCCGCAAGGGCCTCGACACGTGCCTTATCGGTTAAGTATTGCACATGAATTGCCGTTGTGGAGGTGCTGGGGTCAATATGCTTGTGAACCCAATAGTGATGATCAGCCGCCGCCGCAATCAAGGATTGATGGGTAACACACAACACCTGATGGGTTTGCCCCAATCGGCTTAAACTCTCGGCGATCGCCCCCGCAACACGGCCGGAGACGCCAACATCAATTTCATCGAAAATGAGCGTTTTCGGCGTTTGCTGTGTCGCCAAGCAGGTCTCCAACGCCAGTAAAAACCGACTCATTTCACCGCCAGAGGCAATCTCCCCCAGGGGTTGCAGGGGTTGGCCGGGGTTGGCACTCCAAAGAAAGCTAATTTCATCACTACCGCTACTACTGGCTTCTGTGGTTGTCAACTGCACCCTAAAACGCGCTTGGGGAAGCCCAAGGGGACACAGGTGGGCAAGGAGGTCCTGTTCGAGACGTTCTGCTGCCCCTTGCCGCAATTGGTGAAGCTGCTCACTCGCTTGCTCAAGAACTTGCCGCCGTTGGGCAACTTCGACTTCTAAGAACGCTTGGCTAGTGGAAGCATCCCTGAGGGCGGCTAATTCTGCTTGGATGCGATCGCGATAGGCAATGACACTGGCTAAATCGGGGCCATACTTGCGACACAGGCGTTGTAATTGGTGAATGCGGTGACCTATGGCGTCCAGCATGGCTGGGTCCCCATCGAGGCGATCGGCATAGCTGCGCAGTTGGCGTGCCGCTTCTTCAGTGTGGGCGATCGCCCCTTCTAACAATTCCCCAATGGGTTGAAGCGCTGGATCCCAGTCGGCAATGGATTGCAGCGCCCCTTGGGCTTGGGCCAGCAAGGTCACCACACTGGGTTCCCCGTCGTAGAGGAGGTGATAGGTCCGTTGGCTTTGGCTTTGCAGTTCCTGGATGTGGCTGAGGCGTTGATAGTCCTGTTGCAACTGGGTGAGTTCCTCAGGGTCTGCCAGGGCGGCACCCAGCAGTTCTTGGAGTTGAAAGTGGAGTAAATCGAGTCGCTGCAGTTGCTGCTTCTCCTGGGCGAGAAAGTCTTGCAATTCCTGTTGCCGTTGTTGCCATGCCCGATAGGCTTCTGCCACCCGCTGCCGCTGGGTCATTAGGGCCTCGCCGCCATAGCGATCAAGCCAATCCCGCTGTTGGGCAGCACTCGCCAGTTGCACCGCCTGTCCCTGAGCTGTGAGGTGCACAAGGTGGCGCCGCAGTTCCTGCAGTTGTTGCCGATTCACGAGCACACCATTGACTCGACTGCGACTGCGAAACGTCTCACCCTTGAGACTAAACTCGCGGCTACAAATCACCTCATCCCCTTCAGCATCAATTTCTAGGGTGGTCAGCCAGTCTCTCACTGGGGGGGTCAGGGTGAAACTAGCTTCGATACAGCCCTGCGCCGTTCCCGCTCGCACCTGGCCTGCTGAGAGCTTTCCCCCTAGGAGGGCATCAATGGCATCGAGGAGGATTGACTTTCCTGCCCCTGTTTCCCCGGTGAGGACATTGAACCCCCGCTGAAAGGTCACCTCTAGCTCCGCAACGAGAGCAAAGTTCTGAATCCGCAGCGTTTGTAGCATTGGGGCTCCACGAGAGCAACAGTTCTAGGGCAATCCTTGCGCAAAGGACAGTAACCCACTTTTGGGATCGTGCGACTTGATTTTGTACCGCCGATTGGCCTACATAGTAGAAGGTAACATTTTGCAACAATGTGAGGAGCGACCGCGCCGATGATCACGGAGGCAGCGATTCCGGCCACGGTTCCTAAGGAATTTTTAGGTCCCCCGGTGGGCTTTAATCCCACTCTAGTGATGTTTTTTGCCGCATTTGGGATCGCCATTCTATCCACTTGGGGCTACTTTCAAGGTCACTGGCCGGGCTGGGTCTCATTTGTGGCCAATATGTTAGCTTTGCACCTCATGGGTACAGTGATTCACGATGCCTCCCACAATGTTGCCCACAGCAATCGCATCATAAATGCCATTATGGGTCATGGCAGTGCCCTGATGTTGGGGTTCGTTTTCCCTGTCTTTACGCGGGTACACATGCAGCACCATGCCCATGTCAATGATCCCGAAAACGATCCCGACCATTACGTTTCCAAGGGGGGGCCGCTGTGGTTAATTGCCCCCCGCTTTTTCTACCACGAGATTTTCTTTTTTAAGCGGCGGCTTTGGCGCAAGTATGAACTGCTGGAGTGGTGCCTCAGTCGCCTGACGGTGGTGGGGATTGTGACCTTTGCGGCGCTCAATGGCTATTTAGACTACATTTTGAACTATTGGTTTTTACCGGCTGGGGTTGTGGGTTTGATGCTGGGGCTGTTTTTTGACTATTTTCCCCATCGTCCCCACACGGAGCGCGATCGCTGGCACAATGCGCGGGTCTATCCCAGTCGTCTCCTCAACATCCTCATTTTTGGCCAAAACTATCACCTGATCCATCACCTCTGGCCGAATATCCCTTGGTACAAGGTGCAGCCCGCCTACTACGCCGTCAAGCCTCTCCTCGATGCTCACGGCTGCAAACAAACCCTTGGTATATTGGAACCAGGGAATTTCCTGCCCTTTCTTTACGATGCCTTAGTGGGTTTGCATTTTCATCCTCCCCGTTCTTCCTGAGGTGACTCCCTGCTATGGTGATTAGCGCTGCCGGCGATCGCTCCCCTGTGGTGGCGGTTGAGAACCTAAAAAAATCCTACCGCACGGGTTTTTGGCTGCAGACAGTGCTCACACCCCTCAAGTCCGTCTCGCTGCAAGTCCAGCCAGGGGAAACCTTTGGCCTGCTGGGGCCCAATGGAGCGGGCAAGACCACCCTCTTAAAAATTCTCTTAGGGCTGGTGCGACCCAGTGCTGGCTCCGGTACCCTGCTGGGATACCCTTTGGGCGATCGCGCTGTGCGGCAGCGGATTGGCTACCTACCGGAAAATCCCTACTTCTACGACTATTTGACCGCTTGGGAGTTCCTAGAGTTTACGGCAGGCCTCTTTGGCCTCAGTGCCGCCACCCGCAGAGAACGTATTCCCCTGCTATTGGAAATGGTCGGCCTCAATCTCAAGGATGCCCGCAAAAAGCAAATGCGCCGCTATTCAAAGGGGATGGTGCAGCGGGTGGGATTGGCGCAAGCTCTAATTAACGATCCCGAAGTGGTCTTTTTGGACGAACCCATGTCGGGCCTCGACCCCCTTGGCCGCTACCAAATTCGCGAGATCATTCTTTCCCTAAAACAGCAGGGCAAAACAATTTTCTTCAATAGCCACGTGCTGGCGGATGTGGAAGCCATTTGCGATCGCGTGGGCATTTTGGCCCAGGGGGAACTGGTTTGCGCAGGGACGGTTGATGAACTCCTCGGCAGCAGCCAAGCCTACCATGTGGTGGGCAAAGGGGGCCATGTGGACGGCCTTCAGGAATGGCTCTATTCCCTAGAAATTCAGGGCGATCGCTGGCAAGGCGTGATCAAAATTCCCCTACAACGCTTCCTCGCTCTCGTTGAAGAAATGGGCGGCAAAATCCTACAACTGCGCCTGGCTCACCCCACCCTAGAAGAGTTTTTTGTGGAACAACTGCGGCAACGGGGGATTCAAGTGACCCATTAGGAATGCAACCCCTGTGAAATTCTCATCGCAAAAGGTCATCATCTATGCTGAACTGGCGCCGTTTTCTTCGGTTGAGTTGCCTAGTTGCTCTTTTAGTGGTTGCCTGTGGTACCTCTTCCTCTTCTGTGGCCACCGCTACCCTCAGCCAGAAAATTGAGCAGTTGCGACAGGCACCCCTGACCGTCGTCGTTGAGAATACCCAAGGTCGTCCGATTCCCAATGCCCGCATCGAACTGGCGCAGCAAAGCCACGCCTTCCCCTTTGGCGTTGCCCTCGATACGGAGATGTTTCGCCCCAGCCCACCCCCGGCTGCCCTTTGGTATAAGCAGACGGCTCAGGAAAACTTCAACGCGGCGGTTCATGAAAATGCCCTCAAGTGGTACCAGTTGGAACCAGAACAGGGCAAGCTGGACTTTACCATGGCTGACACCATTGTTAACTGGGTGCAGGCCCAGGGCTGGCCAATGCGGGGGCATACTCTCTTTTGGGAAGTGGAGCAGTTTAATCCCCCTTGGCTGAAAACACTGCCACCCGAGCAATTGCGCGCAGCAGTTCAAAACCATGCCATTACCGTCTGTCGCCACTATCGCGGTCGCATCAATGAGTTTGATGTCAACAACGAAATGCTCCATGGCAATTTTTTCCGCAGTCGCCTTGGTGAGGGCATTGTTAAGGAGATGTTTGACTGGTGTCGTGAGGGCAATCCCGAAGCCGTTCTTTATGTCAACGACTACGGCATTATTGAGGGCGATCGCTTGAACGACTATGTTGAGCAGATTCGCGGTTTCTTGGCGCAGGGGGTGCCCCTTGGCGGTATTGGTATTCAAGCCCATCTGGAATCTCCCTTGGATGAGGCCAAAATGCAGCGCGCCCTCGATACCCTTGCTCAGTTCAATCTGCCCTTAAAAATTACCGAAGTGAGTGTGAGCTTGCCCAATGAGCAACAGCAGGCCCAGACTCTGCGCCAGATTTACCGCCTTGGTTTTGCCCACCCCGCCGTCAAGGAAATTTTGCTTTGGGGCTTTTGGGCGGGGAACCATTGGCGTCCCCAGGCGGGACTCTATCGCCAAGACTTTTCTGCTAAGCCAGCGGCGATCGCCTACCGCAAGCTGCTCTTTGAGGACTGGTGGACTAGGGTGACCGGTCGAACCAATGCCCAAGGCCAATGGCAGGGCCGCGGCTACCTCGGTCGTTATCGCTTAACCGTTACCGCCCAGGGCCAAACCCAAACCCGCGAGTTTGAACTGCCCCAAGGGGGGGCCACTGTCACCGTGCGGCTATGAGCCTAGCCCCGCAGCGCCGCTGTCAAGAGGGAGAGCCAAGCCAAGGGGTTGCCGCCAGCGTAAATGTCCATGACCGCCTGAGCCAGTTGAGGGAGGGTGCGATGGCCGTAGAACCAAGGGGGTGTCACCGGTAACTGGAAAGGAACACGAACCACGGCTTTTTCGGGATAGTCAAAAAGGAAGCTATTGTGAACGACGCCGACCCCAGAACCAATGGCCGCTGGCCTATGGCCAGGAAAGGCGCCCCAGGGGGTACAGCCCAACCCATAGGCCAAGGAGACCCAGGCATTAATGGCAATGGAACCGTAGCGTAGTTGGGCGATCGCCCGCTCCAGCGCCTCTGCATGGCTGGCCTCAGTCCGTGGATCAATAATTAGACTACAGCCAAGGGTGCCCCAGAGCCGCTCATTGACAAAGGTCACCGCCGTGGCAAGGTAGGTAGGGGCATCATTGACGGGCAGTTGCACCTCTGCCAACAGACCACAAAAGACCTCTTCGCGGAAAATACGAGGATTCGCCGTCGGGGTGAGGCCTTCAATCAAGGTCCAAGGAATTGTGCCTTCCCCAGCCGGACTCAGTATCGTAGCTTGGGGATAATCCGCCAAAAACGACTCATAGCGAGCGATCGCCCCCGGATAGTAGGCAGGACGCGACGGAATCCCTTGCAGTTGTGCCTTCAGAGCGTTGAGGAATGCCTGGCGCTGCGGCCATTCCGCAGCCGTGACGAGGATTTGCGCCCCAATGCAGTTGAAGCTGGCATTATGAACAAGGGCACTGGCCACTTGGCGGGCTTGATACGCCAGCTCAGACTCTGTCCACTCCCCAGGGACCATCAGCAAGGGTGTGACATTTCCCAATTCTGCCGTTACGGGTTTGCCTCAGCTTGGGGCTGTTGGCGCGCCTTGCGAATGGCCTGCTCAGCCGCCGTTTCTCCCCAAACGAGACGATTGTAGGTATGGTGGGATCCCGTAATGTGAACGTGCTGCGTCAAGGGATGGTGGCAGAGGGCTTCACCTAGGGCGGCATCCCCTTCAACAATCTCAAGGAAACCCGCCTCAATCAGGGGGGCACAAACCTTACGAAAACAGTCCGTCAAGGGGGTCAAGAGGGGATTCATCTTCAGTAGTGCCACTCGATTGGCCACCACAAGTTGATAGAGGGCATCCGCCAAGCACAAGGATGTGATATTGCCTGCCCCCAGCACGACAGCGACCCCCGGTGGCGGTGGGTTACGGTAGGCACTGCCTTGAGTTGGGGGGTGATTGGGTTGGAGCCAAACTGCCGCTTTCACCCCAAACCAGAGTAAGCGCTCTTGCCAATTGCGCGGCAGAATCTCAGCGATCGCCTGACCGGTGGGGGCGGTTCGCCAGCGGGGTACGGGGGGAGTTGCCTCGTGACGCAGGGCATAGAGATAGTGATCCAGCTTGAGAATCAGTCCCAGAGGACCTGTTGTCCACTCTTCCCCTGCCCAGGCGCCTTGGGGATCAATTCCCTTAATTTGACAGGCTAGGGTAACCCACTCTGTGGCATGGCGGCGAGCCAGGGCCTTAACCGCTTTCAGATAGGGAATCCGCTGCCGCGGGGAGAGGGATTGCCAGCGGCTGGCCTGCTGGTGGAGGCGGTCAAGTTCGGGAATCGTGGCTGTGGAGAGTGCCATAGTGAGGTGGTTGGTTTTCTCCTGTGGACATTGTTTGTGGACATTGTTGAACAGCGGTGCCAGTTCTGGGCGGGCTGTTGTGATCAATGCTCTTGTGCCAAGAAACTCAATCGCGATCGCCCGCCCGCTGCGCTACATTAAAAAATTATGAACGATGCAGGGGAGGTAAGGCGTGATTCGTCCCGACAGCGAAGTCATTTTAGAAGTTAGAGAGTTAACGGCCAGTGTGGAGGACACCCCCATTCTCAAAGGGCTAAACTTGACGATTCGCGCGGGAGAAATTCATGCCATCATGGGACCCAATGGCTCCGGCAAAAGCACCTTCTCCAAAATTCTCGCGGGTCATCCCGACTACACGGTAACGGGTGGCGCAGTCCTCTACAAAGGCAAAAATCTCCTGGACTTGCCCCCTGAAGAGCGTGCCCGCGAAGGGGTCTTTTTGGCCTTTCAATACCCCCTTGAAATTCCGGGGGTGAGCAACCTTGACTTTTTGCGGGTAGCCTACAATGCCAAGCGGAAACACCAAGGCCTCGATGAACTGGATGCCTTTGATTTTGATGATTTGGTGCGGCAGAAAATTGAACTGGTGAAGCTAGATGAAGGCTTCCTCAATCGGGGGGTGAATGAGGGCTTCTCTGGCGGTGAGAAAAAGCGCAATGAAATTTTGCAAATGGCCCTGCTGGAACCAACCCTTGCCATCCTTGATGAAACGGACTCTGGGCTTGATATTGATGCCCTGCGCATTGTGGCCAACGGCGTCAATCAACTCACTCGCCCGGACAACTGCATTCTGCTCATTACCCACTATCAGCGGCTGTTGGACTATATCGTGCCCGACTATGTCCATGTCATGGAGGGAGGGCGCATTGTGCTCACGGGGCCGAAGGAACTGGCCCTAGAACTGGAAGCACGGGGCTATGACTGGGTTCGCGAAGAGGAGGTGGCTGCCTCATGACAATTACAGTCAATGCCAATTCCGATCAAGCGGATCTGCCCAAGGCCAGTTGCGCCAATGACCTCAATGACCTGTTGAACTTAGCCCCGCCCCTGCGCCACCCTGAGCTGGCAGTGCTACGCCAAACTGCCCGCGATCGCCTCCATGAGCAAACCTTGCCGACCCCCCGTGATGAGGATTGGCGCTTTACGGATTTATCGGTTTTACGGACGCGCTCCTTTGAACCGCCCCTTGCCCCCCTCAACCCTGAAATTGTTGCTGAGGTGCGGCATCTGCTGTGCGAACGCACTTTTCCAACCGCTGCCCAGCTGGTCCTGATTGATGGCTATTTCTGTGCTGAGCTATCGCAGGTAAAAGCCGCAGGGGTTGAGCTGTTACCGCCCACAGTGCCAGCGATCGCCCCCCCGGAGGTCTTCAGTGACCTCAATGCCGCCATGCTGGCAGAGCGGCTGTGTCTGCGCCTATCGGGACATCTCAGGGAGCCGGTGGAGGTCTTCTTTGTCAGTAGTCGGCAGCAGCAGAGTGTGGTCTCACCCCGCCTTACCGTTGAAGTGGCTGCCCACGGTCAAGGGACCCTGATTGAACGCTTTTTGTCCCTCAGCGGTGACCAACAGTTCACCAACACTGTGACGGAAATTTCCCTGGGTGCGGCTGCTTGCTTGCACCATGTGCGAATTCAACACCAATCGCCGACGGCGATTCACATTGGCTCTACAGCAGTGTGCCAAGCTCAAGACAGTGACTACGAGGGGCATGCCATTGATTTGGGGGGATGCTTGAGTCGCCATCATTGGCAGGTACAGATCCAAGGCAGTGGTAGCCAGACAATCTTGAAGGGGCTAGCGATCGCCATGGATGAGCAGATCGTAGACACCCACTCAGCAGTGCTCTTCCATGCTCCCCACAGCAGGAGTGCACAGATTCACAAGTGCATTCTTGGCGATCGCGCCCATGGTATTTTTAATGGTCGCGTCGTTGTGCCCCACGTGGCGCAACTCACGGACGCCAGCCAGCTCAATCGCACACTGCTGCTTTCCGACAAAGCCCGTGTCGATACCAAGCCGCAACTGGAAATTGTGGCTGATAACGTCAAGTGCTCCCACGGTGCCACCGTCAGTCAACTGGCCGCGGCGGACCTCTTTTACCTGCGCAGTCGCGGCCTTGATCAGCGCCAAGCACGGGATTTACTGGTGAAGGCCTTTGCCCTTGAGCAGCTCAGCGACATGACACCCGAGCCACTACGGGAGGAAATTGAGGAAGCACTGCTCGCCAAATTAGGCGGATCGCTGCCGTAACATCCGCCAGCCAGTGAAAAACATCAGGAGCAAAGCCGTACCCAGCAGCAAGACGTAGAGGGGTTTTAGGGCTGCGCCCAGATAGGCTCCTTCATGAATTTGTAATAAAATAGCCACCCTTTCTTTCGGCAACCCCAGCCAATAGCGACTCAAATGATACATCACTCCTGTGATGGCACTGATTAGCAATGGCAGAAGGAGAACCAAGGCGCCATATTGATGTATTACCCTTATATTCCTCTTGGCAGAAGAGAGGCCACGTTTTAGAAGCCGAGGATTAATTAACCTGAAGCCACTGGCAATCAAGACAACCACGGCCAAGCTGAGCAAGAGCATATAAATGCAACTAAACCATTCCCCCAGACAGCTACCCGTATGGATTGCCATCATAGCTCTACCAAAGTCCTTTGATAGATTGAACCAACTACGACCTAGACGATAGGCTAGCCCCGTAGAAACTGTTAGCCCTAAGGGTAAAAACAGAGCGATCGCTAGTTGACGATGTAGGTGACGGATGTTCATCTTAATCAAAATAACGCAGCAAATTAAATTTCAGCCCATTTCCGCAGCAAGTTAGAGTACACCTTGCACAGGAGATCAAACTCTACGGTCTTTCCCTGCTTTTCAAAAATGCTGTGGCGAACCGTATCTAACTCAAAGAGCAGTTCCCGCTCTAGGGGATCACGAATCAAACTTTGCACCCAGGCAACTGCCACCAGGCGCACCCCCTTACTCACTGCCTCCACGCGATGGAGAAAGATAGAAGGATAAACAATCATTGATCCCGCAGGTAGCTTAAAATACTGCTCTCCGAGGCTGGTGTCGAGAACCAATGCCCCTCCTTCGTAGGTCAAAGGATCAGTTAGAAAAATCGTTAGGGAAAGATCAGAGCGGCTCAATTGATCACCACTTCCCATCAGGGCATTGTCCATATGGGTACCGTAGGCCATGCCTGCCTCGTAGCGGCTAAACAGAAGGGGACCAATCATCTTGGGCTGGACATAGGTTTGAAAGAGCCGATTTCTCCCTAGGGCAGAGCGTACCATTTCCGAGGCAACTTGGTACTCCTCCCCCTCCTGCACCAGTTGTTGATTGTCTTTAACCCTTTTGGCATAAATCCCGGCAGTCCGTTTGCCGTTCTCAAACACCCCGGCTTGTAGGAGTGTATTTAGCTGGCTCAATTCCTGAGTGCTGAGTAATTGATCAATTTGCAGTAGCATAGGGTGCTTTTCTTGATGGGTATCCACAGGATAGTCATAGGACTGTTTCTGCTCTGGGGGGCAGAGCAACTAGCCTGCCCCATTGTGGCTGCACTACAACTCAAGTGCTCAGCATAGAGCTTGACTGACAAAAACAAGACAACTTATGACTGCCAAAATCGATAACGACCGCGTTCGCCATATTCGCCCCGTTCACCCCGTTCACCACATTCGCCCCGTTCACCATGTTCACCCCGTTCACCGCGTTCGGCCATCAGGTAAATGCTAAAGCCTCCGGCTGGCTTGCCGGTGACCGCAGTGGCAGAGGCGCCGGGAACAGAGGGACCCCGATAGGATGTTCCTCCCTCTTCACCGCCAGCATTAGGAGTCTGGCAACTAGCTAGGGTCGTTGCTAGCCCTAGGGAAAGAAACAGGCGGACAGCTTGTGAAGAATTCATTGCAGACTGCTCCTTAGAATGTTCAATTCTGCGTTTCTTCCCAACCCTAGCAAGAGAAAGTAAAAATCTTGGAAAGGATGCTTATGCCGCAGGCAGCTTGATGACAAATGTTGTTCCCTGATGTTGCTGACTGTAGACACTGACGGTCCCACCATAGTGATCAACGAGTGTCTTAACCACCGTCAAACCTAATCCTGAGCCTTGGGCGTAATGTAGCCTTGCTTCCTTGGAGCGCCAGAATCGGTCAAAAATGCGGGGTAGATCTTGAGGAGCAATTCCAATGCCGGTATCCTGAATTTCAACAATGGCGAAAGCCCCTTGCTTTCTAAGACAAACAGTGATCGCCCCACGATCAGAAGTGTACTGAAGCGCATTATCTAAAAGATTGCTAAAAATTTCATAAATTTGTTGAGGATGTCCACGGACATAGCTATTACTCTCGCATTGATAAGTCAGATGAATCTCTTTTCTTTCGGCGCGATCGCGGTTCAGTTCAATTAGTGAATCTAATAACTCATCTAAGTCAATTTCAATCCATTGACTCTGATCCAATATGTTGTTATCCGTGCGGGCCAATATCAGAAGCTTATTAATCAAAGCAGTCATCTGCTGGCAAGCAAATGAGATAACTTTGACCTTATTTAAATGGGAAGAATCAAGATTATTTAAGTGAATTTCTAGTAACGAAATAGAAGCTTGAATCGCCGTTAGAGGATGACGCAATTGATGGGAGACATCCGCAGTAAATTGTTTGATTTGATTTAGTGAAACAACAATTGGTTCTAGATTTTTACGAGTTAACCAAGATGCCGCAAGGAGTGCCAGCGTACTAATACATAGGATATTTAATAGAAAAACATGTCTCAAATAGTTAATCTCTTCTTCTAATTCAGCGGTAGATTGTATGACACAGACGTAGCCGACAATTTGACTCTGCTGCCCTGGTTGAATCGGAGTTGCATGTACCGGTAGAAGAAAACGGTGATATTGATTTGCTTCGATGATGGTTCCAGAGGCAGGAAGATCATCGGGGAAGTTGATCTTCCCAAATCTCTTTCCTTCGTATAGAATTAGGTTTTTATCCTTATCGTACCACTGAATACCTTGGGAAAGGTTAATTCGAGGGCTCTCTATAACTTCATAGACAGAACTGAAATAGTACTTACCCATTAATTGTGAAACAGTTATTGGCTGTAAAGCCCCCGATTCATTTCTAGGGGCATATGCTTTATACTCCGGCTGCTTTTTCAACTCTTCGTATTCATGTTGAAGAATAGAAAAAATATTGGCAGACCAATTTCCTACTTCCCTGAGATTGGTATTTAATTGATTAAAGCGCTGAGCAACAATCAAGGAGTAAATGGTTAATGAAGAAATAGATAAGATGCCATTAATCAGTAGAAAGTATACGAGAAATAGGCGATTTCGCAGCTGACTAAGTTTGCGATTGGAAGTTCGGATTAAGCCGATAGCCAAAACCATAGACAGTCTCAATAAAATTAGCAGGGGCCCCTACTGCTTTCAACTTATGACGTAGGCTTCTTAAGTGGACTTTAACCGTTTCCTCACCTGGCATCTCATCAAAAGGCCAAGCATGATCCATAATAGCTGAGCGGCTCAGAATACGGCTGCCATGGCGCAATAACACCTCTAAGATGGCATACTCTTTGGGTGTAAGATGCAACTCTTGATGGTTGTACATTACTTTAGTGCTATCAAGATCAAGAACGAGGGCACCCCAGTGCAGAGTAGGGGTGAAGGGTAGTGGCTTGCGCCTCAATAGGGCACGGACTCTGGCCAAGAGTTCAGGGAGATCAAAGGGCTTGACAATGTAGTCATCGGCACCTGCATCAAGACCAATGACTTTATCGCTACTGGTGTCTCGAGCGGTCAGCATCAGAATAGGAAGTGAGTGGCCTCTTTGGCGAATTATTTGGCAAAAGCTGAGACCGTCCATGCGAGGTAAGCCGAGGTCTAAGATAAGGAGGTCAAAAGGGGTGGCTTCTAAATACTCAAGCCCCGTCTCTGCATCATGGACACTTTCAACAATGTACTGCTGATGGGCTAGGGATTCAGCAACTAAGCTCGCAATTGTCCTATCGTCTTCGATAATTAAGATTTTCACTACTGCTGACAATGTCCTTAGTTGGTCTTTTTTGTTTTTGTTGCGATTGGTGGCGATCGCCGCCGGCAGGTTGACAGCGATCGCCGGCTCCCACTGGCAACGGACAGTTAGGTCGTGTATTCAGCGTTAATTTTCACGTAATCATAGCTGAGATCGCAGCCCCAAGCCACACCCCGACCACTGCCAGCACCAATACTCACCTCAATCACCACAGGATGGTCAATGGATTGCTGACCACTGGCATCTTTACTGGCAGCGGCTTGCTGAACCAAATAGGCATGGGCGGCAGCGCGATCAAAGGGTAGGGGCTGACCATGGCGCATCATGGGGATGCCCCCCAGGGAAATGGCGAGATTACTAGCATCAAAGGGTACCCCAGCACGACCTGCCGCCGCAGCAATGCGTCCCCAGTTGGGATCCCGTCCGTAAATGGCCGATTTGACCAGCATTGAACTTGCAATGGTTCTGGCCACTTGACGGGCAGCGGTGTCATCACTGGCACCGCTCACTTGTACTTCAATGAGGCAAGTTGCCCCCTCCCCATCGCGGGCGATCGCCTTCGCTAAATGTACACAAACAGCCGTCAGCATTTCTTCAAGGCGGGTGGCAGCTGCTCCCGGCTCCGCGATCGCCGGAGTACGCGATTGTCCATTGGCCAAAGCAATTACACTGTCATTGGTACTGGTGTCGCCATCCACAGTAATTTGATTGAAGGAGCGATCGCAGGCGCGCTGTAGCATCTCCTGCCACAGATGGGGAGACACGGCAGCATCACAAGTAATAAAGGCCAGCATCGTTGCCATCTTCGGGTGAATCATTCCCGACCCCTTGGCCATACCACCAATGCGAATGGTTTGCCCCTCCCACTCGGCTTCAAGAGCAATTTGCTTGGGTACTAAATCTGTTGTCATAATTGCTCGAGCAGCGGCCTCTCCACCGCCATCACTCAAGTTTGCCATCAGCGTTGGCAGCGCTTGGCGCATTTTTTCAAGGGGAATGGGTTGACCAATGACCCCAGTGGAGGCCACAAGCACCATCTCGGGACTGAGCCCCAAGGCCGTTGCCACCATATCCGCTTGGGCCAAAACCGCCTGCCAGCCCTGTTCTCCCGTGGCGGCATTGGCCTGACCCGAATTACACAAAATGGCCTGCGCCGTTCCCTTGGTTTGTAACCGCTGCCGACAGTAGCTGACGGGCGCGGCACACATATGGTTTGTCGTAAATACCCCAGCGGCGATCGCTGGCACATCGGAAACAATCAATGCCAAATCCGGTGCGCCTGAAGCTTTGAGTCCTGCCGTTATTCCCGCAGCCCGATACCCTTTGGCGGCAGTCACACCACCTGTAATTCGTTGCCAGTGGCTCATAGCGTCGTCAACAAGAGAATCGTTGCGATTATATCAGGGGTATTTCCCAAAACCGCAACTGTTAAGGTTTCTGCAGCAGTCTAGGGAAAGATTACGACTCAGGGCGCGAAGTCGTTCGGTAATCGGCAGGGTAATTGCTCGGATTGCCGGCAAAATGCGGCGATTCAGCTCACTCAACGTTGTCGTTGTTATTTGCTCAGGTTTACTGTCGGCTTTAAGGGTTCGATCCACCCAGTTAAAAAGCCAATAGTGGGGAATCTATGCCTCGGGATAGAGCACCAATTTCAAGGTGCGATCGTAACGATTGTCAACAAGGGTAATATCTAGCTCAGGTTCACTGTGAACTGAAATGACAATCAGTGGTTAACAACGCCGGGTTGCCCTATCACCAAACATTGGCATTAAGACCGGCAGCAGTTGGGTGATACAGGTTTCGTGGGCTGTGCCCTCGCAGCCATCTTGATCAGTCCCCCCCGCCCTAGTTCAAGCGGGTCATCTTGCTCCCAAAAGCCCAGCTCAACAGTGATAGTCCTCAACGCTGATTTGCATTAACTCCGGAGATAGGGTTAATGTGCGGGTATCGGGGTCATGATTCACCCTCGCCGTTGCTTAGCCCGTATTGCGCATCCCCGCTGCTATGCCATTGATGGTCAAGAGTGCCCCCCGGAGCAATTCACCCCGACCATAGCGGGAGCGCAAAATTGCCCCAGAGGTAGTTTGGCTATTGTGCTGGCGCAGCCGTTTCAAAAGAGATACTTGCAGGAACCCCAAAGGAACAATGGTGCGATTGCGCAGTTGCACTGATCGCTGAAGCGCCGGATCGCCATCGAGTAGCCGCTCATGGCCAGTAATCGTGAGCACTAATTCCGTGGTCAGGCGATGTTCCTGAGCAATCTGATCGTAGAGGCGGAAGAAGGCTTCACGGTTTTGGGGCTGGCTGAGTTCTTGGACATAGTAGCGGGCAATCTCTAGATCGACCTTGGCAAGGGTCATCTCAACCTTAGAAATCACCATGCGGAAGAAAGGCCATTTGTAGTAGAAGTAGCGCAAGAGGGAAAGATGCTCAGCGGGTTTTTCCTCAAGGAATTCCTTTAGGGCAGTACCCACACCATACCAAGCCGGCAGCAGGAAACGGGTTTGTGTCCAACTAAAGACCCAAGGAATTGCCCGCAGGCTCTCCAGGGTTTTCTTGCCCCCCCGCCGTGTTGGCCGTGAGCTAATTTGCAGTTGGCTAATCTCTTGGATTGGGGTGACTTCGTTAAAGAATTCAATGAATTCTGGCTGCTCATAGATGAGATGGCGATAGCACTGGCGCGATCGCGTGGCCAACTCCTCCATAATCTCGTGCCAAGGCTCAATTTCGTCAATACTACTGCGCAGCAAACTAGCTTGGATGACCGCTGTGGCCACTGTTTCGAGGTTAAAGAGCGCTAGTTCCGGCAACGAGTATTTGGAAGCCAGTACCTCCCCTTGCTCAGTAATCTTGATTCGTCCCTTAATCGTTTGCGCTGGCTGCGCCAAAATCGCCGCATAGGCAGGTCCACCACCCCGACCCACTGAGCCACCCCGACCGTGGAAAATGCGCAGTTGGAAGCCAAAATTCTCAGCAATTTTCTGCAGCTGTTGTTGTGCCTTGTAAATTTCCCAGTTGCTACTGAGGAAGCCCGAATCCTTATTGCTGTCGGAATAGCCCAGCATGACCTCCTGCAGAAAGGGGGTACTGTTGCTGCCAAGATAGCTGCGGCAAAAGGGGAGGGAGAATAGTTGCGTCAGCACCGCCGGGGCGTGCTTGAGGTCCTCCACCGTTTCAAACAGGGGAACGGCTTGCAGGGTACTAGCTCCAGTGGCTGGATCAAAGAGGCCTGCCTCCTTGGCAAAGAGGAGTACCTCCAATAGATCGCTGACCTCGTGGCTCATGCTGATGATGTAGGTATTGCACAAATCGGTGCCAAATTCCTGCTGGAGTTGCCGCACCATGCGGAATGTTTCAATGATTTCATTGGTGCGATCGCTAAAGGGGAGTTCCCCCGGAATCAACGGGCGACGGGTCGAGAGTTCGCTGAGGAGCCAGCGAGTGCGTTCGGTTTCTGGGAGTTCTGTATAGGGACAGGGGAGAATACCCAAATAGGCGGTAATTTCATTGAGAGCCTCAGCGTGACAGGTGCTCTCTTGGCGAATATCCAAGGCTGCCAAATTAAAGCCAAAGACCTGCACTTGGCAAATCAAATCATCCAATTCGCGGCAGGCCAGTCCTGTTTCCTTGAGGTTACGCTGAATTAGCAGCAATTCTGCCAAGAATTCTTCACCGTGGCAGTAAAACTGTCCATTATTTAATTCTTCCGCCTCATTGCGGCGAATGCAGTAGGTTTGCAGCGCCCGGTTGCGATCGCGGGTATTTTGCAGCCGTTTGAGTACATAGGCCAGTTTCAGGCGGTAGGGTTCCTGCCGATAGCGCACCGCATACTGGTCATAGATACTAGGAAGCTGCCGCTGATCCTGCTCAAGGGAATCTAGCAAATCCGGCAGCACATCGCACCAGTGCAGGGACAGGCTGAGCAAATTGATTAAGCGCTCAACGGACTTAATATACTCCTCAAGAACTAAGTTGCGCTGATAGCAGGCGGTTTGCCACGTTACTTCTGGTTTGACATAGGGATTGCCATCGCGATCGCCCCCCACCCAAGAACCAAAGCGGCAGAAATTGTAACGGGGGGGCTCAAGCGTGGGAAAGGTTTCATGCAATGACTGCTCCAGGCGGCGATAGAGCTTGGGAATGACAGCAAAAATTACCTCCTTGAAGTAGTGGAGGGTGTATTCCACCTCATCGAGTACTTCCGGCTTAAATTGGTGTAACTCATCCGTGCGCCACCAGAGGCGAATTTCTTCCATCAGTTGTGCCCGTAGAGTTTGGGCATTCCAATCCGTCAGGTGTGCAGAAGCCCCCTCTAGCACATCCAGTTGCTCGAGTAATCGGGCAACCCGCCGCTGCTTATCACGAATTGTTTGCCGCACAATCTCCGTCGGGTGAGCAGTAAAAACCAGCTTAATGTCCAGTTGATCCAAAAGCTTTTGAATATGGCGCGGCGGCACATTCAGCATCTGCAGCCGAGGAAAGAGCCAAGCAAAGGAACCATACTGCTGAGTGGCGGGAATGGCTTCGTAAAGACTATGCTCTAGGCGTTCACTCGGCCCACTGCGCACAGCCGTTGCGTTGGCAGCACTATGAGGCAGCGGAAAACCTTCACCACTGACACCGGAAATCGGTTCACTCATGACGCTGCGGCGCCGCAATCCCTCTTGGGCAGCGCGTTCGCGATTGTATTGTTGTTCGTAGTGCTGCTCAACGATGTTGATAATTTGAAAGTAGAGGTTAAAAGCACGGGCCGCTCTAATGGCTTGATTGAGTTCGAGGGATTCAATGACTTTCAGCAGTTCCCCTTCTGGGGCATGGAGCACATGACCCTCCGGCGAAGAGAGCGCACCTAAGCGCCGCAATAGATCAACCAATTCTTGACCCGATTCTGCCGCCAAGACATCGACCAAGACCTCTTCCACCAGTCGCAACCGTTCCTGTAGGGTACGGGCTGCTAAACTTTCACTTTCAATTAAGCGATCGCGATTGGTCACATCGAGGACTGATGTCATATTTACCCCAGTCTGCAAACATAATACTCCCTACTTTACTCAATCCTGAACCAGGGCGGTACAACAATTGGTAACAGGCCTATTAAGGATTTGTTAACAGTTCTAAGCTTTTTTGCTGCTCAGAATCAGTTCTAGGTGCTGCAGGCGATCGCGAACGCCATAATTCACCAAAGTAATGCTTTGCAGATGTTCCAACCAGCCGGCGGTGAGGCCATTGAGGTACTGAAGTAAGGGCCAACGCTGGCTCAAGGGGGCAAATAGCTGCGGCCAACGGGCATAGACTAGCCCATGAATCCCTTGTTGCTGTCGCAGCAGGCTCTCTGGCAATCCAGATACTTTTTTACTCTGACTCTGGGAAAATACCGATAGGGAAGACGCTAGTATCAGGCGATCGCCCCGTTGCCCATAGGCAGCGGCCACATCAGAGACCAAGCCTGCCCTTGTCTGCGGGTCAAGCATCAATTTTACCCAAGCGGTTACGGGTTCTTTATCCAAGACTAAGCGATTGACCTCATAGCCATTGGCACGGGCAAGATCATCCAACTGGTGCAGCAGCGTCGCCGTTTCTGGGGTATCGGTCGTCTGCCACGACCATTGCCAGTGTTGATCGGCTGGATACCAAAGGGCAAGGCAAAAGCGATCGCTAGCCAAGGGAAAAATCTGGCTAGTCAAGTCCACCGGTATATCCGCCGTTAAATCCCGCAGTAGTTGGCTGGCAATATCATCCCCTTGGGGAGTTTTGCCAAAGCGGTAATCGGCCAAAGCCGCGGTGAGTTGGCTATAGCCCTCTGGCAAGTGGGAACCCGCCACCACTACCGTGGGAATCGGTTCTTGGAAACGGAGGGACTCAAGGTCGAAGGGATCAGACGCCAGTGTGGCATCACTGGTGCGGTGCAGCAGTGTTTGCAGATGTAGCTCGTTGTTTTTTGCCTTTACGGCTAAGAGCAGGCGATCGTAGGTGGGGGCCAGTTGGCGCCCCTCGGGACTTAGGGATTGCAGGTTGAGATAGTAGAGGGCTGTAGGTTCAGGCCCGAATTGAGGCCGGGCCACTTGATAAAAGGTCAAACTCGCAAGATTACCATCCGCGGTTACCGCTGCTCCCAAGCTAGCGGTCATAGTCTCCACATCCGAAGCAAGGAGCAGGCGATCGCCTAGACGGGCTGTCACCAAGTCTTTGCCCACCTGCAGGAGGATATTTTGATAGACTTGCACCGCAAAGGGATGCCCCTGCCAGTAGGTCTCCAAAAAAGCTGTTGCGGCTTCTGGGCGCTTCAGGGGCAAAATCCACAACTGCCGCGGCGATGAACACGCTTCAGGGCAGGGGAACTGGGCAACAATCACCCCCTCGCCCACCCAATCATTGATTTCAGACCACGACCAGCCCCAATGAGCAAGTTGGGATGTCCAAAAACGCTCCGCCAAAAAATGTAGGGGATCGCTACTGGGAGGTTGATTGAGCTTGAGGACACTCTGGGCTTGGCGAGGGACAAAGATCAGGTCATCACTATCGGCAGCAAAGGCTGGCTGGCCACACATTAGAAACAACCAGCAGAGGATAAAGACCAAAAGAGATGACCCTAGCGATCGATGGCGCAGTTGCATCAGTGCCCTCAATGTGGCAGGCCCAATTAGCGGTTGGTGACAGTGGCCGCGTCCCGCGAGGTCAAGCGCTCGTAGGTAGCCCGCATTTTCAACCCCGTTAGCACTTGGAATAGACCCGACCCATTATCGGAACCCGGATAGTCACGGTGCTTCAGCAGTAGTTCCGTCACTTCGCCGTAGTGCTTGGTGGAGGTATTACTCAGGTGGCTTTCAATGTAGATGAGTTCATCGAGTTTTTCAAAGCGACCGTCCACTTCTAAGACCGAAACGGGGTGACCATAGTATTCATCAGGTCCGTAGCTGAGGCGGATGCCCGGATAGGAGCAGGTGAGCTTACGACCGCAGGGAATCCAAGTAATCGTTGAGCCTTCATCAAAGAGATAGACTGGCTCAAAGCCGGGGATGCCTTCCCGTTGCAGCATCCGTACCCGCAGGATATTGCCGACTTTTTCCTCTTTGACCAACTGGGTCGGCAGAATTTGCAAGACGACGTCAGCGTACTGCTTTTGGGGATCGATATAGGCCATGAAGTCAGGGCGACGGGCGTTGATGGAGGCAATCACGTCTTCATAGCTATGGCCCCGCTCAGCCATGTCGCGCTTGATCTTCCAAGCAATTTTTACATCGTCACTGATGTCGAGATAAACACTGAAGTCGATGAGCGATCGCACCCGTTCATCATAGAGGGGATGCAGACCTTCAATCACAATCACGTGGTTGGGATCCACCTTCTCCGGCGGATCAATCGTCCCCGTTTCGTGGTTGTAGATGGGTTTCATGATTGATTCGCCATTTTTGAGAGCCTTGATCTGCTCATACATCAGATCAAAGTTGTTGGCGCGGGGATCAAGCGCCGTAATCCCCATTTCTTTCCGCTGCTTGCGATCCAGACTGTGATAGTCATCCAAACAAATCACAGTCATAAAATCTTCGCCAAACAGATCGGCCAGTCGGCGCAAAAACGTTGATTTACCACAGCCGGAGTCTCCAGCAACGCCGATGAGAACCACACGGTCTGGCTTACTGCTCATAGCTGACGATTCCCTTTGCTCGTAGAAGTGGACATCCCCTCATGGGGTGGTTCAGTATACCCTTAACTGATATTACAAGGGTGGTGTCCCTCTGGGATAGTTTTTTGTGCAAAAAGAGGAACCTTGTGGTCCACAGGGGGGATGGGTGGTTGTTCTCGGGAAGAGTTTGGGATAAAGTAGTAGATTGCGAAAGTTCATCCTAGGGATCACCATGGCCTGCCCCAAAAAGAAAACCTCAAAGTCCAAGCGCAGTATGCGCCGTGCTGTCTGGAAGCGCCAAGCTGCCCTTCAAGCACAACGTGCCCTCTCGATTGGTAAGTCTATTTTGACTGAACGTGCCCAAGGCTTCTACTTCCCTGAAGCCGAAGAAGAGAACGAAGACGAGCAGGAGTAATCATGGCCACCCCTACAGAGCCGAGCCGCACCCCCAAACTGGAAACCCCAAAGTACGGCTTTAATACCTTTGCTGAGCGGATTAATGGCCGTGCAGCGATGGTGGGTCTGGTGGCTCTTTTGTTGTGGGAATATTGGACAGGAGAGGGCTTGCTCCACTGGTTGGGCTGGCTCTAGGGGACGCCTTTAGCACTGTGTTGCATGATTCCCTACAACCTCAGTGACCCCCGCCTCTTTAGTATTATGGTTGGGGTAATGTTTTTGATGGTCGTCAGCCGCCTATTGCTAGTGGCTGGCTTTTTTTCGCTGGTATATGTCGTGGCTTGCTGGACGCCCCTGAGGAAACGACGGATAAATCTGCGGCCTTACCAGCGGGGGCAGTTTTGGCAGGAGTTTGGCTGGTCATTGCTGACAGCGGCTATTTTTGCCCTGGCGGGGGCGATCGCCGCAGTGATGTGGCAGCGGGGCTGGACAGCGGTTTATCTGGAGTTAAATTCCCTTTGGGACTATATTTACTTTCCCTTGAGCATTGGCCTTGTGCTACTGCTCCACGAAACCTATTACTATTGGCTCCATCGCTGGATGCACCAACCGAAAATTTATCGCCGTGTCCATCGGGTGCATCACTATAGCATTGTTGCCTCCCCCTGGACGGCCTTTTCATTTCATCCCTGGGAGGCCTGCTTACAGGCGATTTTTCTGCCGCTGATTATTGTGCTTGTGCCGCTGCACCCCTACGCTATCGTGATCCAGCTCAGCCTGATGACGGTCTCCAGTGTGATTAACCATCTGAATTTAGAGATCTACCCCCGTGGCTTTGCCGAACATTGGTTGGGGCGGTGGTTGATTGGAGCCACCCACCACAGTTTGCACCACAGTCAATTTCGCTGTAACTATGGCCTCTATTTCACCTTTTGGGATCGGTGGTTGGGGACAGAAAGTCGTGATTACCTACCCCTGTTTCGCGATCGCACCCAAGGCTGAATTCAGGATGAATTCTGCATAGGTCCATGGGTGAAGGCGTAGGACAGTCTGTCTGGTTCAGTGGCAGTGAGATGGCCAAGGCACTTTCCTTTCCCATGATGGCGGAGCGACAACATCCGCTGATCCAACCGCTACTCACCCTTTCCGATGCGGAGTTGATCAAGGCCTTTCAGGATCAGCGCGATCGCGGCTGCTACTTCGTGGCTCTCTATTGTCGCTACGGCCCCCTTGTCTATAGTGTTCTGCAACACCACGGGCGATCGCCTGTACAGGTGGACTATCTTTTTGCCAAGGTGTGGCATGGGTTATTTTTCAGCCTTGACCTTGTGGAATTTACCCCTGAGGGCGTGAAAGTGGGCGATGAGGAAGCTCGCTCTCTGCGCAATTGGATAGTCAACCGCACCGCCACCCTAATTCAAGAGGAACTTCCCGGCATTGAGCACATTACCTATGTCCTCCAGGATGCACCAGTGCCCCTTTGGTGCTATTTGGAAGCCAGCCTTGCCTACCTGAGTCCCCTCAGCCGCCTAACGCTGGTGACAACCCAAACCTTTCACTGGAACCTTGAGCGCCTGCGCGCCTACCTGGAAGTTCAAGGGGAAACCTACAGCCTTGAGGAACTCAAGCAGCATTTAGAGGAGGGCCTAGCACGGATCGTGGAGTATCTGCCACCGGATATCCGCCAAATTTACTTAATGCCCGATCGGGGGTCGGAGGACCCCCCCGCTGTTCAACCAACTCTTGAAGAACTCTTTCCCAATAGCGTTGAGGAGGGGGGGGCCCACCTTGATAGCCCCGCCGGCGTAAGAGTAGGCGAGGCGACTGAGCCTACGGACAGTATTGATAACCTACTGGCAGAGTGGGAGCGGATTCTCTCCGGTTGACACAATTATTTTCTTAAAGGAGTCTAATAAGGCTTTGGGCTAACCCCAAGACCGTGCCTTGTATGCTAAACTCAATTTATTGCGAAAAATTTCTAACAATCTCTTACTTCTATGGGTCTGGGGGTCGTTGATTTGTCGACATTTTGCCTTGAGGGCACGGTTGAAGAGCTCTTTTACAAGAAGGGACTGCCCAAGGTCGTGATTTTGAAAACCCTCACGGGAACAGTCTGGATCAAGCTGAACAAGTCGCTACGACGCGAATTAGCCCAATTCCCCAAGGTGGGCGATCGCCTGCGGCTAGAAGGCACTGTCAAGGATAAGTACGATGGCTGGGTCAAGCAATACCAGGCAAGCCATTTAGAATTTTTAGCAACGGCTCAAGCCATAGCGGCAAGGGGTTCTCAGCCCTGTAGGGTACTCATTTGTCAAAAATCCGCCTGCTGTCGCCGCGGTGCCAAGAAACTCTGGCAAGAACTAGAGGCCCAACAGCTCCCCATTACCCTGAAAGCGACAGGCTGTATGGGGGAATGCAAACGGGGACCAGCGGTGGTTGTCCTGCCCCACAGAAAGCGGCTCACCGGTGCCAATGCCCAACAGATTCGCGAGCTAGTTTGCTCGACTGAGGCTTAGGGAATTCAGAACAACGGCAATCGAACTGCCGGCCATACAAGCGGCCGCAAGTCCGGGCGTGAGACTGAGTCCCCACAGGGGTAACCCGACACCCGCTGCAACGGGTATGCCGACGATATTGTAGGCGACTGCCCAAAAAAGATTCTGCTGAATTTTGCGGAAGGTGGCACGGCTGAGGGCCAGCACGGTGAGCACATCCTCCAGATGATTGCGGGTGAGGATAATATCTGCTGCTTCAATGGCCACCTCTGTACCAGTGCCAAGGCTAATCCCCACCTGAGCTGCCGTCAGAGCGGGGGCATCATTCATGCCATCCCCAACCATCGCCACGGTTTTACCCTTGGTTTGCCACTCCTCAATGAGGGCCAGCTTTTGCTGTGGTTGCAGATCGGTGTGGATATTGGCTGGGAGTAGGCCGAGGGGTTCTAGGAGTTGTTGTGCCGCTTTGGCGGTGTCACCCGTGAGGACATGAATCTCATAGCCTTGGGCTTGCAGGGCTTGAATGGTGCTCACTGCCTCTGGGCGTAGGCGATCGCGAAAGGTTACCACCGCCATCAACTGGCGATCGCAGGCCAAGGCCACATGGGTTTCTACCGCTAGGGGAGGGCAGTCAATGCCCTGATCACGCAGCCAACTGAGACGTCCCGCTTGATAGTAATGCCCCTCAATCCAACCACTGATCCCCAGTCCAAGGGCAGTTTCCAGCCCGGTGACCGTTGCTAGTGCTGTTGTCTGGTTTGTGGCAGCCCATGCCTTCTGAATCGCCACTGCCAGGGGATGGCGACTCTGGTGCTCTAGGCTGGCCAGTAGGTACAGGACTGTTTCTAAGGAGCACTGCCCGTACAGGTGGCTCTCTGCAACTTCGAGTTCACCCGTCGTCAGTGTGCCCGTCTTATCAAACACAACTGTGTTCAACTGTTGAGTGCGCTCGAGAACATCGCCACCGCGAATAATTAAGCCTTTGGCAGCGGCATGACTGGTGCCCACAAGAAGGGCGATCGGAGTGGCAAGGCCAAGGGCACAGGGACAGGCAATCACCAGCACACTTAAGGCCAGCTTTAGGGGCAATAGGGGCGTGTTATTGGTTATTTCTGGGAAGACATGGGGGGCGATCGCCCTCCAAAAAAGAGCGGTGCCGGCCGCTAAGAGCAACACGCCATAGCCAAAATAGCCAGCCACCACATCTGCCATTTGCTGCACCGGTGCTTTGCGATTTTGTGCCTGCACCACTAGCTCTAAAATCTGTCCCAAAAATGAGGCACGGCCACAGCGTTCTACCCGTAGGGTAACGGCAGCACCAGCATTGCGACTGCCCGCTAGAACGGATGCCCCCACGCCTTTGACCACCGGTAGAGATTCCCCCGTGAGCATGGATTCATCCACCAAGGTTTCCCCGGTCACAATGGTGCCATCGGCGGGAAAAGGTTCTCCAGCATCCACCCACAGCCAGTCTCCCACCTGGATACGACTGACGGGAATGGGCCAGCGATCGCTAGCGGTCAAACTCGGTTGCCATAGTGCCTGTTTTGGCTGCAGGGCGAGGAGCGATCGCAAGTCCCGTTGCGCCTGTTGACGTGCTTGTTGCTCCAGCGATCGCCCCAGCAAAATAAAGCCAAGGATCATCACAGGTTCATCAAAGAAACACTCCCACCCCAAGACCGGCCACAGCCACGCCACCGTACTGGTGAGGTAAGCCCCCAAGGCCCCAAGAGCCACCAGCGTATTCATATTTGGGCGACCTTGGATGAGGCCTGTTATCCCTTGCTGCAAAATTTCCCACCCCGGCAGGACAAGGGCAATCGTCGCTAGCCCCCAATGCCAGATCATGGCTTCTAACATGGGCCAGTGTCCCGGTAGTAGGTGAATGCCGTGGCCAATGCTGGAGAGAATTAAGAGCACAAGGGCGATCGCCAACCTTGGCAAAGAGGTTTCTGCAGCGGCCGTGGGCAGTTCCAAAAGGGCATTGGCTTCTGCAAGGGTGGCTTGAAAGCGGCCTTGGTTTAAGCTCTCGACAATAGCGATGGGGGTTGTCCTATGGGGGGAGTAGGTGACAACGGCGGTTCCCGTCACTAGATTCACTGCCGCAGCCTCTACGCCCGGCTGCTCTTTTAACTGATTTTCCAGCGATCGCACACAGCCAGCACAACGCAAGCCGCTCACCCGCAGAATTGCCACCTCAGGGGCGTGGGAATCAAGACTTGAACTTAGGGACACCTCGACTTTCTCCCAAGAGAACTACGTTAAATCTCCTAACTGCGTCCCCACCGCCTATTGTGGCACGTTGGTTCTGAGATGTCAGGGATAAGGGAGGCTATCCTCTAAGGAATAACGTTTTCCCTAGAGATGCAAGCAATGGTAGCTGCCAAGGAGACGGGCTTTCACACCAGAAGAATGCTCTGGGTGGCAAGAGCAGCAGTTGGCAGGGCATGAGCTAATTCATGGTCATGTCTATACTCACTGTCGAAGTGCTCTTGCTGGCAACGGCAGCCGACGATCGCGGCAAAAGGTTTGATCGCTACCGCCGCAACCCCGACCTCGTGGAGTGTGCTGGCTACCTCAGAGGCAATGGCACTCGACATCATATACATCTATCCAAGAAACAAAGAAATGAATCAAAGCTGGCGATCGCATCAAATCGCGAAGCCCTATCTCAGGGTGCCCATTGAGCACTTTTATGAAGATGCTTATGAAGATGTTGACCTGTCTCTCCCTGCGGTAGGTACCACCGTGAAAGAGTGAGCGGCTTTGCCTGTGGACGCCGAGGCTATCAAAAAAGGAAAATTAGGTATTCTTTGAGAGGAGAGTTAACTCAAGGAGTACCAGACATGTTGCCGCTAACGGTGAGTCGCCTCTGGACAATTAGCCGTAATGTTTTCAATGAAACACTGCGGGAGCGAGTTCTCTACGTCACTGCTGTTTTTGCCATTGGCCTAGCCTTAGCGATTGTAATTTTGGGACAGGTCTCAGCAGGAACCCAAGACAAAATTAGTCTTGATGTGGGGATAGCAGGAATTTCCCTCTTTGGCTTGCTGATTGCCGCCTTTGTCGGGGGTGGTTTGCTCAATAAAGAGATAGAAAAGCGCACGATTTTGGTGATGTTGGCGAAACCCATCAGCCGTGCAGAATTTATTATTGGCAAACATTTGGGCTTATCGGCGGTTCTGCTAGTACTGGTAGCACTGATGACGCTGATTCTGTTTATTCTCATGAGCTTGAATCAGTTTGCCTATCCCACTGGTCCTTTGATAGTGAACTCTTTCTACATTGCGCTGCAACTAGCCCTCTTGACGGCCGCCGCTTTGCTTTTTGGTAGTTTCACCAGTTCCTTGATTGCCACGCTCCTAACAGTGGCACTGTACTTTATGGGGCACTTTAGCCAAAACTTAGTCATCCTCAGCCAAAAGATGGAGAGTGACGCCGTACGGCAACTGATGCAGTTGCTCTATCTGATTTTTCCCGATTTATCCCGCTTGGATTTTAAGAATACGGCGGTCTATGGAATGCTGCCGTCTGTACCGGAACTCGTGGCCAATGCTGTTTATGGCGTGATTTATACGGTGGCACTGCTGGCGATCGCCACCTGGATTTTCTCCAGCCGCAACTTTTAGCAAAAACTCGCAGCCAATGTGTTGAATTGTTCCCTCAATGGGCTATGATAAAGCTCTGGGAATCTTTGCCCGTGTAGCTCAGTGGTAGAGCACACCCTTGGTAAGGGTGAGGTCACGAGTTCAATCCTCGTCACGGGCTTTCTCTACGGCTGGCGCAGCCAATAGACGATCGCCAACAGGATGGCCAAAAGCACAACCGTGCAACGCAACAGCCGGGGGTCAACCACGCGGGCACATTTACCCCCTAGAAGGCCGCCAACAAGGGTGGCGATCGCCATCCCGCCAGCCAGCGACCACACCACCTCCCCAGACACGACGAAAAAAGCAGCAGCAGCACCATTGATCCCAAAGGCTAAAATTTGCTTCAAGCCATTGAGGCGCTTCAAGCTTTCCCCGAGAACCACACCCAGCACCGCCAGCAAAATCACACTCAAGCCCGCACCAAAATAACCGCCATAGACCGCCGCTAGAAATACCAGGGGAATGGCTCCCACTTCAGACATATCTGGAGCACTGATGCGCCGCAGTAACCAGACCCGCACCTGCTCCTGAACCCCCAAGAGAACAGCGGCCAAAAGCAGCAAATAGGGAATTAAGGCATTGAACAGTGCCTCGTGGGTGTGCAGCAGTAACATTGCCCCTGTGATCCCCCCGGCCACGGCAGTGGGAAAGAGCCAACCAAGGCGCCCTTGCTGCCCCTTGAGCTCTTGGTATTGGGCCACTGCCGCTCCCAAGTAACCGGGAACCAAGGCAACTGTGCTAGTGAGATTGGCAACCACTGGCGGCAAGCCGATCGCCACCAACGCTGGAAAACTAATTAGGGTGCCGCCACCAGCAATAGCATTGACAAAGCCCGCCACCACACCCGCAACAGTAAGGAGCCCGATCTCGCTGATCATACCCCTGACTGCCTAAAGCCTAGGAAAGGTGGCGTTGGATAGTCTCGCGGTACTGACTCTTGGGTTTCATGCCGACAATCACCTCTAGGAGTTCTTTATTTTTGAACAGTTGAATGGTGGGGGTACTGGTCACCCCCGCTTGCTCAGCGATCGCGCTGTCCTCAGTGATGTCAATTTCAATAAGCTGCACTTTGCCGTCGAATTCCTCCACCAGTCGATCCAAAATCGGCTTGAGGGTATGGCACGGACCACAGGTGGGGGAGACATATTTCACCACCAGGAGGCGATCGCTTTCGTGGAAGAGTTTGCGCAAGGCATAGCTGCCCCGATGTTTAATGGCATTGGGATCAAACTCCTGTTCTGGAGAGGCAGTGGGTTTCGCCGTCTCTGGGGGCTGGGTCGCCGTTGCCGTTTGGTGAAACTCCTGAATGAGCCCCCGCGCTGAGAGCCAACGTTCTGCATCAAGGGCTGCCATACAACCACTGCCTGCTGCTGTTACGGCTTGGCGGTATTCATGGTCTTGAACATCCCCAGCGGCAAAGACCCCCTCCACATTCGTATGGGTACCGTGACGGGTAATAATGTAGCCCACATCGTCCAATTCCAGAAAATCTTTGAACAGTTGGGTATTGGGTGTGTGACCAATTGCATAGAATAACCCCCGCACCGGCAAGAGGGATTCTTCCCCCGTAGCTTTATTGGTAATCCGCAGACCCGTCATTAAGTTGCCATCGCCAAGGATTTCCCGTGCTTCGGTTTGCCAGTGAACTGTAATTTTAGGATTGGCAAAGACACGATCCTGCATAGCCTTACTGGCTCGCATTTTGTCACTACGCACCAGAAGATGCACGTGGGAGCCATACTTGGTGAGATAAACTGCTTCCTCTGCCGCACTATCGCCGCCGCCAATCACCGCTAACGCCACATCCTTGAAAATGGGCGTTGCGCCATCACAAATGGCACAGGCAGAGACGCCCTTGGTCCAATACTGCTCTTCGCCGGGCAAATGGAGGCGTTTGGCCGTGGCACCCGTACAGATAATCACGCTGTGGGCATAGACTTGCCGCTCCGCTGAGCTGATGAGAAAGGGGCGTTGACTAAAATCCACCTGAATCACATCTTCGGTAACCATTTCTGTGCCCCAGCGCGCCGCTTGCGCCTTCATCCGTGCCATCAGTTGTGGCCCTTGAATGCCTTCGGGAAAGCCGGGGAAGTTTTCCACTTCAGTCGTGGTCATCAGTTGGCCACCGGGCAACCCCCCAATTTGATAGCCCTCAAACATAAACGGTTTCAGGTTAGCACGGGCAGCATAGATAGCCGCTGTGTAGCCCGCAGGGCCAGAACCAATAATGACAACGTTTTCAATCCGTGGCGGTGTCATGGCTAAAATAAACTCGAAACGACTATGAGTTATTTGATTTTAGCTTGATTTTCCGTGGCAAACAAGGGGAACATCTTTGGGCATAATGAAACGGTTAGGCACGCTCCTTGGCTGTGTACATCAAACAGTTAGAACTCACGAATTTTAAGTCCTTTGGCGGCACCACTGTGATTCCGCTGCGGCCAGGGTTTACGGTCATTTCAGGCCCCAATGGCTCAGGGAAGTCGAACCTTTTGGATGCTTTGCTCTTTGCCCTCGGCCTTGCCGGTTCCAAAGGGATGCGGGCAGAACGCTTGCCAGATTTGGTGAACCATAGCCAAACGCGGCGCAGCCATAGTGTTGTTGAAACGCGAGTCACGGTGACATTTGCACTGGATGCCGAAACGGAATGGCGGGTAACGCGGCGACTGCGGGTCACTAAGCAGGGCACCTATACCTCGACCTACGCGGTGAATGATCAACCCTGCACACTGAATGAATTACACGATCAGTTACAGGCGTTTTGTATCTATCCCCAAGGCTATAACGTCGTCTTGCAGGGGGATGTCACTGACATTATTTCGATGAATGCCAAGGCACGGCGGGAAATCATTGACGAATTGGCGGGGGTGGCCGATTTTGACCGCAAGATTGCCCAAGCGCGCGAAAAATTAGATACGGTTAAGGAACGCGAAGAACGCTTTCGCATCGTTGAGCGGGAATTGATTCAACAGCGCGATCGCCGGCAACGGGATCGGCTGCACGCCGAAAAATATCAAGCCCTACGATTGGAACTGCAAGAGCGAGAGCAATGGCTACTAGTGCGCCAATGGCAGTCCCACGAAGAGCAAAAAGTGCAACTACAAGCACAGATCCAGACCCTACAACAGGAGCAAACCCAGCGCCAAGGGCAACTGCAACAAAAGGCACAGGAGATGGCCACGGCAGCCGCTGCCCTAGAACACCTCAATCAACAGGTGAAAGCCCTCGGTGAAGAAGAGTATCTCCGCCTCCAAGCAACGTTAGCGGCTCTCCATGCCCAACAGCGCCAATGTCAACACCAGCAAACCGCCTACCAACAGCAGCAAGAACAGTTGGCAGAACAACTCCAGCAACGGCAAGCCCAGTACCACCATCAACAGGCGCAACACCGGCAACTTGCTGAAGAGTTAGCACAGCAACGGGGCGATCGCTCCCCCTTGGTTACAGCGGTTGCCACCAGCCAAGCCGCCCTCGAGGCCCTGCGGCAGCAAGCTCAGGAGTTGCATACGGCCGCCCAAGCTTGGTTTCAGGAACACAGTCAGCGGCGGCAGCGGATTGATACCCTGATCCATGAACTGGAACCCAGTCGCAGTGAATTGTCTCGCCTGCAGGAGCGATCGCAACAATTGCGGCAGCGGCAGGGGGAATTGCGCCAAGCGGCCACCACCTTAGAAGCCGAACAATTGGAATTGCAAGACGCTCTAACAAAAGCTGCGGCAGCAGTCAAGCAAGAGGAGCAACAACTGCAAACCATCGCCCAGCAACTCGCGACAGCACAGCAACAATTGAGCCTCACAGAAGAAACCTATCACCGC
Organism: Thermosynechococcus sp.; assembly: GCF_025999095.1. Taxonomy (NCBI): domain Bacteria; kingdom Bacillati; phylum Cyanobacteriota; class Cyanophyceae; order Acaryochloridales; family Thermosynechococcaceae; genus Thermosynechococcus; species Thermosynechococcus sp. Next base: position 175,817 of record NZ_AP024678.1, read on the forward strand.
CTTGAGCGGGAACAGCGCCAAAAGCAGCGGGAGCTCGATCAATTGGAAGCACGGCAACAAGCAGTTGAGGAAACCCAAGGCAGTTTTGCAGCGCGGCTCATTTTAAGTGCGGATCTCCCCGGTGTGTTTGGGCTGGTGGCACAGCTCGGCCAAGTGGAACCCCGCTATCAACTGGCCTTGGAAATTGCAGCTGGAGCGCGCCTGGGCAACATTGTTGTGGCAGATGACAGTGTCGCAGCGGCAGCGATCGCCCTCCTCAAGCGGGAGCAGGCAGGTAGAGCCACCTTTTTGCCTTTGAATAAGATGGCGCGTCCCAAGCCCCTCTCCCCCATTGTCTTGGCGGGCTGTATTGACTATGCGTTAAATCTCGTGACCTTTGAGCCGCAATATGCCCCCATTTTTGCCTATGTGTTTGGCACTACGCTGGTCTTTGAGAGCCTTGAGGCGGCGCGACAATACCTAGGGCAATATCGGATAGTCACGCTTGAGGGAGATTTGCTCGAACCCTCAGGGGCAATGACTGGGGGCAGCCAGCGTCGCACCAATACCCTGCGTTTTAATCAGGGCATCACCCCCCAAGAGTCGGCAGAAGTCCAACAGGTGCGCGATCGCCTGAGGGAATTGGAAGGCCTGTTAGATGGCCTGCTGCAGGAGCGCACTCACAAACAAGGGAGAGTGAATGAGCTGAGCCAAGCCCTGAGTGAAATCCGCCAAAGCCATCGCGATCGCCAGCGGCAATGGGAGCAACTGCAGCAACAACAGCAGCACCTAAACCGCCAGCAAGCAGAGTTAGAGCGCCAGCAGCAGTACCTTAGCCAAGAGTTAACCGCCGCCGCAACTGAACTCACTCAGCTACAGGCTCGCCTTCCTCAACTAGAGGCAGAACTTGCTGCAGAGCGCCTTGCCCTCAATGCCCTTGAAGCCAATCCTAGCCATCAGCAGTGGCAGCAGGTTCAGGCACAGCTTCAAGCCCAGGAAAAAATCCACGCGGAGCATGTGGCCGCCCTGCAAGCCGTGGATCACGCCTTGGGCGATCGCCACCGTCAACTAGAGCAACTGGAACGCGACCTACAACAAACAGAGCAGGAGATTCAGCGACTGCGCCAAGCCCAACGGGAAATGCTCTGTCAACAGCAAGCCCTCGATCAAACCCTTGGGGATCTAGCGACACAAGTTCAAAGAACGCAAACTGCCTTGAGTGAGTTGGACACCCGCCTTGGCCACCTCAAGGGCGATCGCGATCGCCATGAGTACCAACTGCGGCAGCAGCAAAAGAACTATCAGCAACTGGAATGGCAATACCAAAAAGCCAGCGAAACCCTGACCACGCTGCAAGCACAACTTCAGGAATTGAGTACCATTGAGCCACCTCCCTTGCCGCAGCCATTGCCGGCAGTACCCGCTGACCTCTCCCTTAGGGACATTCAACAGCAGTGCCAAGCCCTCGAAAAACAGCTCCGCGCCATGGAACCAGTCAATATGCTGGCAATTCAGGAATTTGAGGAAACACAAGCACGGCTCAAGGAGCTACAGGAGAAACTCGCCGTTCTGGCAGCAGAGCGCACGGAGATTTTGCTGCGGATTGAGAACTTCACCACCCTGCGTCACCGGTCCTTCCGTGAAGCCTTTGATGCCGTCAATGCGAACTTCCAAACGATTTTTGCCACCCTCTCCGATGGCGATGGCTATCTGCAACTCGAAAGTCCTGAAGATCCTTTTGCTGGTGGACTGAATCTGGTGGCGCATCCCAAAGGTAAGCCCGTCCAACGCTTGGCCTCAATGTCCGGGGGTGAAAAATCCCTAACGGCTCTCAGTTTTATCTTTGCCCTACAACGCTATCGCCCTTCCCCGTTTTATGCCTTCGATGAAGTGGATATGTTTCTCGATGGTGCCAATGTCGAGCGCCTTGCCAAAATGATTCAGCAGCAGAGCCAACAGGTGCAGTTTATTGTTGTCAGTCTGCGGCGACCAATGATTGAAGCGGCTCAGCACACCATTGGTATCACCCAAGCGCGGGGTCAACATACCCAAGTGATTGGCCTCGATTTGACGGCTCACCATTGATGGCTGAAAAATAATGCCTAGAATTTTGATAGTTCATCGGCGTGGATCGTAGTGGAACAGTAAGTTCAACTGAGCTGTCAAAATCCCCACGTGTTGCTGAGGAGTGTCCCTATGAAATACTGGCAAAAACTTGGCTTGAGCTTGTTGACAGTGGTGGCCTGTTTGGGAACAATTGCCCCTCGGCCGGCCCAAGCCAATATGTTTACGCAAACGGAAGTAGATCAAAGCCGCTATGTGGTGATGGCTGTGCCCCTGGCCCGCGGTGGCTATCGCCTACTGGTGGTGGAGCAAATGAAGGATACTCGCCCCTGCTGGCGTGAATCGGGCAGTAACCCTGTGGTGATTGATCCGCTGTTGACGACGTTTGACTTTACGGGCATTTGTGGTCGGGCTACGGATAGCAATGGCTACTCGATTCGGGTAGCGCAACAGGATTTAGGGTTGCAGTATAGTCTGCGCATTGAACAGAGGGATGGGGAGTTGCTCCTTGTTGGCAGTAGCAATCGCGGTGGTCCGCGGATGGTGATTGGCCGCACCCACGGTATGCAGGAAGGGCAATTTCTCAAATTCCATCTGGAACCCACTTGGCGGCTGACGCGGCGCACCTACGAAGGCCAAGTGCTGGGGCATGTTTATTTCACAAATGACACTTGGGAAACAGCCACAGGCAGCGCTCCTGCTCCTGCCAAGCCCGTCAGCACCGAAACCAACATCCCCACTGCAACAACGCCGCAAAGCTAGGCTTAGCGTTGCTTCATTGCCCGTTCCATTTCCCGCTTGTCCTGCCGTTGCTTGAGGTCTTGGCGCTTGTCGTGGAGTTTCTTACCACGGGCAAGTCCTAGGGAGACCTTGACCCGACCATTTTTCAGGTAGAGCTTTAGGGGCACAAGGGTCAGCCCCTTTTGTTCAACTTTGCCCACTAGCTTACGGATCTCCTGCTTGTGGAGAAGGAGCTTGCGATCGCGCAAGGGCTCATGGTTATAGGATGGGTTGGTACCTTCGTGGGGCGAAATGTGGACATTCATCAACCACGCTTCACCATTGCGGATGCGGGCAAAGCCATCCCGTAAATTTACCTTGCCAGCGCGAATAGACTTTACCTCGGTGCCGAGCAACACGAGACCACATTCATAGGTTTCCAGAATTTCGTATTGGAAGCGCGCTTGGCGATTTTCACTTAGGACTTTGATGCTATCGCCCATCAAAAACTCCGCAAGGGTACTGCCAATATACCGTAGTTTAGGGATAGGAAGAGTTTTCATCTTATCACTGCCTTCCCACCCATTTGCTGAATAGTTGTGACGCCATGCCCAAGCTGCAGCAGTTAGAGTTTTTGCAAGGCCTGCCCTTGATTGTCGTGGTGCATTGCTGTGGTGTGTGCTAATGGTCCTGCTGAAACAATCAGCCACGCCGAAATTCATATTCAAGCGGGTTTTCCTTGCCTAGGGGTAACTTGGACACCCCCCGATGCTGCTTTGGTCTTGCAACAACAAGGAAGCTTACGCAGACATCAGGACTGCTTCCTAGTACCCTCGTAGCAGCCCCCTCTCCAGGGCACGAGTTCGGGTTGGTCCGACCCTACGGCCCGATTAGAGCTCAAGCCAAGCCCTTTCCTCAGAATCACTGGCTACTTCACTCCTCAAAATGGGATCATCTAATCAAAAACTAAGCAAGAAGTAAATTTAGCATGATGACAGCTTGTCAAGTGCACAATTGACAATCAGCAGCAGCAATGCAGCGCATATAATAATTTCTATAGAATAACCGTACTAACATCTTATGGCTAGTTAATGAACTCCCTATTGGTATTTTTGATGTTTCCTACACCTATTTCGTTCAACTACAACCAAGCGGTATTAATCGCTCAAGCTTTTTCCCCTGAGCGCATCATTGAGGAGCTTCAACCCCCTTCGTTACCATCTCGTGAGCCCAAAATTACCATTCCCCAGGGTCAGGAAATTGAACCACCTGCCGATGCCGATAAAACTCGCTTCTTTCTCAAGGACATTATTATCAGAGGTTCCACTGTCTATACTCCCGAAACCCTTAAACAGCTATACGCAGATCAGCTCAACCGCGAGGTAAGCCTTTCCGATATCTACACCATTGCCCAAAGAATTAGTGAATACTACCGTCGCTCAGGCTACCTTCTGATTCGTGTCTTGGTCCCTGCTCAGGAAGTAGTCGAAGGTACTGTGCGCCTCGAAGTCATCGAGGGCTATGTCGAGGAGGTACGGTTTGAAGGTTCTAAAGGAGCTATCAAACCGCTACAGCCCTATGCCAATCGCATCCAATCCTCCCGCCCTCTCAAGGCTAAGGTTCTCGAGCGTAACCTATTATTAATAAGCGATTTAGCGGGCTATCAAGTAAGTGGGCGCCTTGAACCCGGTAGCCAGCGTGGTGCAACCATTCTTTCCCTCACTGTAAATAAAGATTCGTTTCAACCTTTTGTTACAATCAACAATTGGTCTGCTGACAATGTCGGGCCTGTTCGTCTTCAGGCAGGAACCTATTTTAACTCTCTGCTCAATCGAGGTGAACAATTTATTCTCAGTAGCACAACAGTCCCCTTTGATTTCAATGAACTGAAAAGTGGTCGCTTCGATACAAACATTCCTTTAAATTCAAACAGCCTCAGATTCCTAGGCAGCTTGAGTTACGCTGAAAGCCAACCTGGAGGTAATCTTGCTCCCTTCAGGATCAAAGGTACCACTTGGGCGGGCAGCATAGGCTTCAGCTATTACCCCATTCGCTCAAGAAAACTGAATCTGCTCACAAGTATCTCCTTTGATGCCCTAAATAGCACTGTCAGCACTACATTTTTAGGGCCGCCAGTTCCTCTGAATCAAGACCGAGTCCGCGTATTCCGCACCACGAGTCAACTCAGCTATCTCAGTTCGGTGGGATTCACCAGCGCTTCCATACAGCTCTCCCAAGGCATTGCAGGCTTGGGTGCTCGTTTGAATGGAACCCCCACTTTACCGCTCTCTCGTCTGAATGCCACTCCTGCAGCCTTCAAAGCTAACTTTGACGTTAGCCAGATTTTCTTCTTCCCACAAAATTGGTCAGTCACCCTAACAGGTGCAGCTCAAGTGGCAGCAGCTCCCCTGGTGGTTTCTGAGCAGTTTGGAATTGGCGGCCCTAACTTTGGATCTGCCTACATTCAATCTGCCATTACAGGAGATGATGGCTATGCCCTACGCCTTGAGTTGCAAAATACCCGTCGCTATCGCCTAGGCAAGACAGACTTTATTAGCCAACCCTATGCCTTTGTGGACTACGGCCAGACATTTCTTAAAAGGCCCACTATTGTTGAACCTCAGAGTCAGGAAGCTTTTTCAACCGGTTTTGGTTTGCGTCAACTAATCAACCCTAACCTCCAACTTCGCCTAGAGCTTGCCCTTCCGCTCACGCGAATTACACCTAACTTTGAGCGAAGTCCTCGTCTATTCTTTCAGATTCAAGGTGTATTCTAGATTTTTACCTTGCTTAGGAGCTGGTCTTATTTGTGTGATCTGTGGATTCTCAATCCTCAGATAGACATAGACACCACCACCTCGGGTCACAGGTGGGGCGAGCTTCACACAACAGTTAGTCGCATGTCCCTTAAGGCGAGTGTCCAGATTAAGCCCATATTAAGTTTCTAGCCAATAGTCAATCTAGGTAGATATGCGCTATTGACTGTAGGGGTAAGTATATTGTATAAGGAGAGGTAAGCAATAAACTCCCCTCTAGGAATGTAGGAATGAGATAACTCTGCTCACCTACACTTCTGAGATTCCATGAGGAGTGGCGGAAGTGCTCTACTAGAGATACCGCCGATCTCCAGGGCCCTAAAGTACAGAAACGCAAACGGCGTTGGTGGAGGAGGTAACCTCAATTCAGCTTAAAGCCAAGAATACCATAGCCCTTAGCTTGGGGGTCTTAATCTGGGTATCTACAGCAAAAGACAGGAGTTTGTTCCCCTATGAAAAAACTGCTTAGTGTGTTCCTGAAAGGATTTGGTCTTACTCTCTCAAGTATTTTTCTGGGAAGCCTAAATCCCCAAGTGGTTAGGGCTCTGCCACAAAATCCCAGTGTCACACATGGTCAGGTTTTCTTTGACCAAAGCACCGCCCATCAACTCCACATTCTCCAAAGCAGCGATAAGGCAATTATCAACTGGGAGGGCTTTAGCATTGCCGGCAATGAAGGTGTCTTTTTTGTCCAACCAGGAGCAACAGCAGCCGCGCTGAACCGAGTCACAGGATTAACTCCCTCAAGTATTGCTGGTCAACTGAGTGCCAATGGTCGTATCTTCTTGATTAACCCCAACGGCATCGTCTTTTTGCCCAACGCTCAAGTCAATGTGGGTAGCCTCATTGCCAGTACCCTTGACATCAAAGATCAAGACTTTTTACAGGACAATCTACGCTTTTACAGCCTTCCCAATACCCCCCCTGCTGCTATCACCAACCAGGGTCGTATTACTGCTCAAGAGGGCGGGCTAGTAGCCCTAATTGCGCCGGGGATTCAAAACACAGGTCTTATTTCGGCCCGCTTAGGTCAAGTTGCCCTGGCGAGTGGTACCGGTGTAACCCTTGACTTCACAGGGGATGGTCTCCTCAGCGTCAGGGTAGATAGCGATCTCGCTGAGCAAGTGACCGACATCTATGGTCGCCCACTATCTAGCCTAATTGACCAACAGGGACACATTACTGCCGGGCAAGTCCTTCTTTCCGCAAGTGCGGCTCAGCGCATCATGGATCGGGTAATGAACGTTGACGGCGTCATCGAAGCACGCACCGTTGACAATCGCCAAGGGCGCATCCTCTTAGCTGGCGGTCCCATTGGTGAAGTCGGTATCGGCGGACGGCTGGATGCTGATGGAACTTATGGCGGCCAAATTACCGTAACAGGCCAAGATATTCATCTTCGAAACACTGCCCATCTATCGGCCAACGGCGACCTTGGTGGGGGTCAGATTTTTATTGGTGGCAGTCTCCAAGGACAAGGTCCCTTACCCAACGCCAGAAACACCTTCATTGACGCAGGGGCACAACTTCAAGCCAATGCCCTCACCCAAGGCAATGGTGGGGAAGTGATTGTGTGGGCGGATGGGACAACGAAGTTTGCGGGTTTTATCAGTGCTAAAGGCGGCATTATTGCCGGGGATGGTGGATTTGCTGAGGTATCTGGGAAAGAGCACTTGTGGATGGGTGGTTTTGCGGATTTGAGTGCAACTAATGGCAAATTTGGTACTCTCCTGCTCGACCCTGGTAGTGTCACGATTCAAGATGGCCCAAATGACCCGCCTACAACTTCAGATGTATTCAATGATGCGTACATTGCCAGTCAACTAGGTAGTGCCAATGTAACCATTAGCACTACTGCATCTACCAATGGTGCTGCTCAAACCATCACGATCAATAGCGATGTAGATATTACTTGGAATAAACAAACTAACCTCACCCTCCAAGCAGGGCGCGATATCGTTGTTAACCCCAATGTAACCATCAAAAATACATATGGAGGTACAGGTGGAGGTAGCATCACACTAAAAGCAGATGGCAACGGAGGTGGCAACTTCAAGGGTATTTTTATTGATGGCGGCACTGGTACTCAATCCACTACCATAGAAACAACCTCAGGCAATATAACCCTTAGCGGCAAAGGAGGTAACAGCCTCAATAATAACTATGGCATTCAATTAACGGGCAACGCCAACCTCATTAGCAACAGCGGCAGCATCAGCCTCACTGGCACAGGAGGTAATCCTGCTGGTACAAACAACTATGGTGTTTACTTGAGCCGAGGTGCTCGTATTGAGAATACCGCTGGACACATTACAATTACTGGTGTTGCTGGTGCATCTGGTACTAGTAGTGGGTCAAACAACGACGGTGTTTTCATTACAACCAGCCCACGTAATGACGACGTTCCGAATTCACCGACCACTAGTCCTCGCCAAACTCAAATTATTAACAATAACGGTAACATAACAATCACAGGCACTGCTCAGGGAAGTAGATCCACAGACGATGGCATCGCTCAGTGGAATGCGTTGGTGCAAACTACAGGGACAGGCAATATCACTTACATTGGTACGTCAGGCACAGGCGCAGGTTCGGGCAACAAGGATGGCCTAGAATTACAACGGCATCAAGAGCTATATGGCACTGTGAGATACAGTGCCGAGATTTCGGCAACGGGTTCAGGCAATATTACCCTAACTGGTATTTTGCGGGGCGGTAACGCCACGGATAATGCGATTAAGTTTGGCGAGCCAGCGAGCGGTGGTAATGATGGTGGTTTTATTGTCACAACAAATACAGGCAATATCTGTTTAATTGGTGAGCATGGCAATAGTGTCCCTGCAGGCTCTACTTGGCGGAGTATCCGCGCACAGGGAAACACACGCACAATTCGAAGTACGGATGGCGGCAACATTATTCTTGTTGGGGATAGGATTCAGCTTGATGCCGCTTCTGGTACCACCACATTAAATAGCTCCGGCATTTTAGTCGTCCAACCTCATACAGTAGGTCGTAATATTGATATCCTTGGTACCGCGCCTGACAACTCTGCTCTGGCGTTTAACACCACAGAATTTGGTTTAACGACTGGTTTTAGTCACATCATCTTTGGCCGCGCAGATGGCACAGGAACAGTTACAGTCAATGGTCTGATCACTCGAAACCAACACCTCAGCCTGCGAGGTGGTTTTATTAACCTCAACCAACTAATTTATTTAAGTGGACAAACACTAGGTCTTTTCAGCAATGGAGGCGCTGTCAATCAAACAGCACCGTTTAGTGCAGCTAACTTACTTTTATCGGGCAGCGGCACTTTTATCCTCAACCATCCCGCAAATAATGTCAACACCATCGCAACCGCTGGCTCAACCGGTGCGATTACATACCGAGATCAAAGTGCTCTTACGGTTGGCAGTGTCAGTATTCCTTTTGTTAGTACATATCCCAGTTGTTGCACCAGCTCATCGATCACCTTAACTGCTAACGGCATCACGACTAACAATGCTGATGTCATTCTGCGCACCCCCAGTGGTTTGCTAACCCTCGATGCCAGCAGCAACCTCGGCAGTGGCAACCTCACCCTGATTAGTGGCAATGGAGTCACACAGACTGGTACCGGCAGCATCACCGCCGGCGGCCTGGGCTTGCAAGAAGGCACAGGCACCTTTGACCTGAACAATGCCAGCAACGATGTGACCACCTTTGCGGCCAATGTGGATGGCGGGGTCACCTTCAGCGATACCGACGGCTTCACCCTAGGTCAGGTGACGAGCAATGTTGGCATCGAAACTGAAATCACCACCGGCCTGAGGACGGGCGGTAACGATGCCATTCTCGACAGCGGCAGCGGTGTACTCACCCTCGATAAGGCCAGCGACCTCGACAGCGGCAACCTCACCCTGATTAGCCAAGGGGGTGTGCAACAGAATGCAGGCGGCAGCATCACCGCCGGTGGCCTGGGCTTGCAAGGCACAGGCACCTTTGACCTGAACAACGCCAGCAACGATGTCAACAATCTAGCGGCGAGCATTAATGGCGGTCTAAGCTTCAAAGACACTGATGACCTAACCGTAGTTGGCAGCATTACCAGCACTGTGGGCAGTGATACTGTCACGACCACCGGTGGCCTGACCACGGGCGGCAACGATGCGATTGTGGAGACAGGGAATACCCTGACCCTCAATGCCAGCAGCGACCTCGGCAGCGGCAACCTCACCCTGATTAGTGGCAATGGAGTCACACAGACTGGTACCGGCAGCATCACCGCCGGTGGCCTGGGCTTGCAAGGCACAGGCCCCTTTGACCTGAACAACGCCAGCAACGATGTCAACAATCTAGCGGCGAGCATTAATGGCGGTCTAAGCTTCAAAGACACTGATGACCTAACCGTAGTTGGCAGCATTACCAGCACCGTGGGCAGTGATACTGTCACGACCACCGGTGGCCTGACCACGGGCGGCAACGATGCGATTGTGGAAACAGGGAATACCCTCACCCTCGATGCCAGCAGCAACCTCGGCAGCAGCGGCAACCTCACCCTGATTAGTGGCAATGGAGTCACACAGACTGGTGCCGGTAGCATCACCGCCGGTGGCCTGGGCTTGCAAGGCACAGGCCCCTTTGACCTGAACAACGCCGGCAATGATGTGACCACCTTTGCGGCCAGTGTGACTGGCGGTGTTACCTTCAGCGATGGCAATGGATTCACCTTGGGTGAGGTGAACAGCAGTGTCCCTGGCACAGGTGGGAATGACATCCAGACCACCACCGGCCTGGCGACGAACAATAACGATGCCATTCTCGACAGCGGCACCGGTGCACTCACCCTCGATAAGGCCAGCAACCTCGGCAGCGGCGACCTCACCCTGATTAGCCAAGGGGGTGTGCAACAGAATGCAGGCGGCGGCATCACCGCCGGTGGCCTGGGCTTGCAAGGCACAGGCACCTTTGACCTGAACAACGCCGGCAACAATGTCAACAATCTAGCGGCGAGCATTAATGGCGGTCTAAGCTTCAAAGACACTGATGACCTAACCGTAGTTGGCAGCATTACCAGCACTGTGGGCAGCGATAACGCCATCACCACTGGTGGCCTGACCACGGGCGGCGACGATGCGATTGTGGAGACAGGGAATACCCTGACCCTCAATGCCAGCAGCAACCTCGGCAGCAGCGGCAACCTCACCCTGATTAGCCAAGGGGGTGTGCAACAGAATGCAGGCGGCGGCATCACCGCCGGTGGCCTGGGCTTGCAAGGCACAGGCCCCTTTGACCTGAACAACGCCAGCAACGATGTCAACAATCTAGCGGCGAGCATTAATGGCGGTCTAAGCTTCAAAGACACTGATGACCTAACCGTAGTTGGCAGCATTACCAGCACCGTGGGCAGTGATACTGTCACGACCACCGGTGGCCTGACCACGGGCGGCAACGATGCGATTGTGGAAACAGGGAATACCCTCACCCTCGATGCCAGCAGCAACCTCGGCAGCAGCGGCAACCTCACCCTGATTAGTGGCAATGGAGTCACACAGACTGGTGCCGGTAGCATCACCGCCGGTGGCCTGGGCTTGCAAGGCACAGGCCCCTTTGACCTGAACAACGCCGGCAATGATGTGACCACCTTTGCGGCCAGTGTGACTGGCGGTGTTACCTTCAGCGATGGCAATGGATTCACCTTGGGTGAGGTGAACAGCAGTGTCCCTGGCACAGGTGGGAATGACATCCAGACCACCACCGGCCTGGCGACGAACAATAACGATGCCATTCTCGACAGCGGCACCGGTGCACTCACCCTCGATAAGGCCAGCAACCTCGGCAGCGGCGACCTCACCCTGATTAGCCAAGGGGGTGTGCAACAGAATGCAGGCGGCAGCATCACCGCCGGTGGCCTGGGCTTGCAAGGCACAGGCCCCTTTGACCTGAACAACGCCGGCAACGATGTGACCACCTTTGCGGCCACGTTAACTGGCGGTGTTACCTTCAGCGATACCACTGGTGACTTCACCTTGGGTGAGGTGAACAGCAGTGTCTTTGGCACAGGTGGGAATGACACCCAGACCACCACCGGCCTGGCGACGAACAATAACGATGCCATTCTCGACAGCGGCACCGGTGCACTCACCCTCGATAAGGCCAGCAACCTCGGCAGCGGCGACCTCACCCTGATTAGCCAAGGGGGTGTGCAACAGAATGCAGGCGGCGGCATCACCGCCGGTGGCCTGGGCTTGCAAGGCACAGGCCCCTTTGACCTGAACAACGCCGGCAATGATGTGACCACCTTTGCGGCCAGTGTGACTGGCGGTGTTACCTTCAGCGATGGCAATGGATTCACCTTGGGTGAGGTGAACAGCAGTGTCCCTGGCACAGGTGGGAATGACACCCAGACCACCACCGGCCTGGCGACGAACAATAACGATGCCATTCTCGACAGCGGCACCGGTGCACTCACCCTCGATAAGGCCAGCAACCTCGGCAGCGGCGACCTCACCCTGATTAGCCAAGGGGGTGTGCAACAGAATGCAGGCGGCGGCATCACCGCCGGTGGCCTGGGCTTGCAAGGCACAGGCCCCTTTGACCTGAACAACGCCAGCAACGATGTCAACAATCTGGCAGCGAACATTAATGGCGGTCTGAGCTTCAAAGACACTGATGACCTAACCGTAGTTGGCAGCATTACCAGCACCGTGGGCAGTGATAACGCCATCACCACTGGTGGCCTGACCACGGGCGGCAACGATGCGATTGTGGAAACAGGGAATACCCTCACCCTCAATGCCAGCAGCAACCTCGGCAGCAGCGGCAACCTCACCCTGATTAGTGGCGGTGGAGTGACGCAGTCTGGTACTGGCGGCATCACCGCCGGCGGCCTGGGCTTGCAAGGCACAGGCCCCTTTGACCTGAACAACGCCAGCAACGATGTCAACAATCTGGCAGCGAACATTAATGGCGGTCTGAGCTTCAAAGACACTGATGACCTAACCGTAGTTGGCAGCATTACCAGCACCGTGGGCAGTGATAACGCCATCACCACTGGTGGCCTGACCACGGGCGGCAACGATGCGATTGTGGAAACAGGGAATACCCTCACCCTCAATGCCAGCAGCAACCTCGGCAGCAGCGGCAACCTCACCCTGATTAGTGGCGGTGGAGTGACGCAGTCTGGTACTGGCGGCATCACCGCCGGCGGCCTGGGCTTGCAAGGCACAGGCCCCTTTGACCTGAACAACGCCAGCAACGATGTCAACAATCTGGCAGCGAACATTAATGGCGGTCTGAGCTTCAAAGACACTGATGACCTAACCGTAGTTGGCAGCATTACCAGCACCGTGGGCAGTGATAACGCCATCACCACTGGTGGCCTGACCACGGGCGGCAACGATGCGATTGTGGAAACAGGGAATACCCTCACCCTCAATGCCAGCAGCAACCTCGGCAGCAGCGGCAACCTCACCCTGATTAGTGGCGGTGGAGTGACGCAGTCTGGTACTGGCGGCATCACCGCCGGCGGCCTGGGCTTGCAAGGCACAGGCCCCTTTGACCTGAACAACGCCGGCAACGATGTGACCACCTTTGCGGCCAGTGTGACTGGCGGTGTTACCTTCAGCGATACCACTGGTGGCTTCACCCTAGGTCAGGTGACGAGCAATGTTGGCGGTGACATTGCAACTACCACCGGCCTGACGACGAACAATAACGATGCCATTCTCGACAGCGGCACCGGTGCACTCACCCTCGATAAGACCAGCAACCTCGGCAGCGGCAACCTCACCCTGATTAGCCAAGGGGGTGTGCAACAGAATCCAGGCGGCGGCATCACCGCCGGCGGCCTGGGCTTGCAAGGCACAGGCCCCTTTGACCTGAACAACGCCGGCAACGATGTGACCACCTTTGCGGCCAGTGTGACTGGCGGTGTTACCTTCAGCGATACCACTGGTGGCTTCACCCTAGGTCAGGTGACGAGCAATGTTGGCGGTGACATTGCAACTACCACCGGCCTGACGACGAACAATAACGATGCCATTCTCGACAGCGGCACCGGTGCACTCACCCTCGATAAGACCAGCAACCTCGGCAGCGGCGACCTCACCCTGATTAGCCAAGGGGGTGTGCAACAGAATCCAGGCGGCGGCATCACCGCCGGCGGCCTGGGCTTGCAAGGCACAGGCCCCTTTGACCTGAACAACGCCGGCAACGATGTGACCACCTTTGCGGCCAGTGTGACTGGCGGTGTTACCTTCAGCGATACCACTGGTGGCTTCACCCTAGGTCAGGTGACGAGCAATGTTGGCGGTGACATTGCAACTACCACCGGCCTGACGACGAACAATAACGATGCCATTCTCGACAGCGGCACCGGTGCACTCACCCTCGATAAGACCAGCAACCTCGGCAGCGGCAACCTCACCCTGATTAGCCAAGGGGGTGTGCAACAGAATCCAGGCGGCGGCATCACCGCCGGTGGCCTGGGCTTGCAAGGCACAGGCCCCTTTGACCTGAACAACGCACCTGTGATAACAGCAGTTTTTGCTGCGAATATAAATGGTAACCTACTCTATAGTGGCTTGAATTTGGTTGCCATTGGTACAGTAACTAGTACTGTTGGCAGTGATAGTGTTACAACCAGTGGATTGAATATCTTAAATTCACCTAGTGGTGGTAGCCAGCCCCCCAGTACTAGCCAACCTCCCAGTACTAGTCAGCTCCCCAGTACTAGCCAGGTTGTTTCTGAAACGAAAGCAGAAATAGGAGGTAGCGCTACGGTAGCGACAGGAACAACCAAGATCAGTTGTTCTCGTAATATTGAGCAAGCTACAGAGGAGAATCAGGAAAGTAAATCGAAGTCTCGTCTTGTCCTTATCAATAGCCGAGAAACGTCTGTTGATCCACTCACACGACTTACAGTAGATGAAATTGACGAAAAGGAATCTACTGATGTTACTGATGATGGCAACTGCGTCAACCTTGAGCTAAGTGCTGATAATGTGAGGCAGTAGCTTTCTCGGTGTTTGGAGACTGAGGGATGCTGTACACTTATCGGTGATTGAATAAAGATGGCTTGAAGTGTTTTTCTCTTAGAGTGACTCAGCCACTGTTACTTTCATGCGGATTCTATTTGTAGAAGATGATCCTGAGCAACTAGAGCCATTGAGTACTGCACTCTCCCATACGGGGCATTTGGTAGATGGAGTGCAAGAGGGAGAAACCGCTCAATGGTTGATGCAGGAAAAAACCTATGACCTGTTGATTTTGGACTGGATGCTGCCTAAGGTGAGCGGCCTTGAGCTGTGCACCCAGTGCCGCCAACAGGGAAAGAACACGCCAATTCTGTTGCTTACTGCCAAAGACACCACTGCCGATAAGGTGATGGGGCTCGATGCAGGCGCCGATGACTATCTAATTAAACCAGTGGATGTCATGGAATTGTTAGCGCGGGTGCGTGCCCTTGGTCGCCGATCGCCCCAATGGCTGGGAGATCAACTGCATTTACACGATTTAACCCTTGATCTGCCCTCGATGAAGCTAAAGCGGGGCGATCGCACCCTCTTGCTCTCCAGACGGGAATACCAGTTTTTAGAATTTTTCCTGCGTCATCCAGGCCAGGTGATCACTCGTGAACAATTAGAGCTAAATCTTTGGGAGTGGGATAACCAACCGGAGAGCAATGCGGTGAGTACACAAATTCGGCGGTTGCGCCGCCGTCTTGAGGAAGTGGGATGTGCCGATTGGCTAGAGACAATTTACGGCATCGGCTACCGCTTACAAGCCAATTCCTAAAAAATAATCAAATGCTGCAGAAACTCCAGCTAACGGCCCAGAGATGGCAGCAACTGCGCCCCACTCGGCGGGGAATAGTCATCATTGCACTGCCGGTTTGCTGCCTCTTGGGTACCGTGGGGATACTGATGTGGTTCAGCGCCAGCATTGCTAGTTACGAGGGCTGGGTGCGTCACACGCAACGAGTGAAAATTGAAGGACGCGAGCTACTGAATCTCCTTATTGATGCTGAAACCAGTGTACGGGGCTATCAACTGACTGGTCAGCCGGGTTTTCTGGAGCCGTATCATAGTGCTGCGGCTGAGCTACCTTTGACCCTAGAAAATCTAGAGGACCTGATCAGGGATAATCCTACACAACTAGCACACTTTCAGCAGCTCAAATCCCTAGTCACACAAGTCTTCGAGATTCTGGCACAACATGTTGCACTTCGGCTTGATCCATTCTCAGAGGAAGCAACACAACGCCACTATCTTGCTCAGCAACTGGAGCAGGCAAAACAAGCGATGGATCGCGCCCATGCAGCGATTGATGCATTTTTGATGGAAGAAGAACGGCTTTTGCTCGAACGCCAGGAACGCTTAGAGGCGTTGCGGCGAATGAATAGCTTTGTTCTTGTTGTGGCGGTTGTTGTCGGACTAGGAAGTAGTGGCCTAGCCATATATTGGTTTCAACAGCTTCATCAAGAACTGGATCGACGGGGACGCCGCCTAGAGGCGGCCTGCGATCGCTTGGCTCGCTTTACGGCCAATGCCTCCCATGAGTTGCGGGCGCCCATTGCTGCCATTTTAAGCCATGCTCAAGTGGGACTCCTGCTGGCGCAGGAAGCCCCTGAGCAATCCCAACTTCGGCTAGAAAAAATAGCAACATTAGCCAAGTTCATGGGGCAACTGGTCAACGATCTATTGTTTCTTGCCCGTTATGAAGGAGTATCATCTCCTAATTTCACAGAATCTTTTGAATTGGTAACATTGCTGGAACAAGTTGCCCAACAATGGCAGGAAACCTGCACAGCAAGTCATGGGTTCCACCTTGAACTACCCTCAATCTCCGCAGTAGTTAAGGGCGATCGCGACCTAATTAAACAGGCGATTCTTAATTTGCTGCGCAATGCTGACCGCTATACACCGGCAGGTGGAACCATTACCCTGCGCCTGGAAGTTGCAGAGCATTTTGCTGTAATTGAGGTCAGTGATACTGGCATGGGCATTAGTGCCACGGCCCTTCCCCACATTTTCGATTATTTCTATCGCGATGAACGGGTGCGGCAGCGGGGCATCAACGGTTCAGGGCTAGGACTGGCAATTGTCCGCCAAATTGTGGATCTGCATCAAGGCAGGATCGCTGTTGTCAGCCAAGAGGATCACGGCTCAACCTTTAGCATTAGCCTACCCCTGGCCTCTAACTGAAGTTGTCATACTTGTGTCATTTTTATTGGTTATTCTCGAGGTGTTCTGGGGAATAAACACCAGGATTAAAACCATGACTTTTAACAGTTGAAGGGAGGATAAAACATGCAGATTCAACGACTACAACCGCTCATGGTTGCTACCCTTACAGCCCTAGCGATCCCCCTGGCGATCGCCCCCCCTAGTCTTGCCCGTCCGGGTTGGGGTGGGCCACCCATGGTGGGGCGCGACGCGGAAAAAGCATTTCGCGATCTCTCAAAAGCGGAATATGAAGGCACCCGAGCCAAAGGCATCGGCGGTGCCGATACGACACTCCTCAGTTTGGGCGATCGTCTGTTGGCCACGGCGCGCCAGCAGCAGCAAAGTAACAACTACTTCGGCGCCAGAGAAACAGCTAAGGCAGCCGCACGAGTTTATGAAGCCGCTCGTAACCTGGTGGAAGCCCGCACGGGGCAAGCTTTTCTTTCCCGGAGCTACTACGATGCTCCTTTCGTCGTCAGCCGTGAGTTAAGTCGCACCGAAGCAGAAATGGCCTACTATAGGGGTAGCAATGGCACAATCCGCGATCTGTACAACCAGGGCCGCCAGCTCGCTCAACCAGCCACTGTCAGTGCAACTATACCCCCACAAACAAACGGGAATGTTGCCTACTTGGCTAGCAATCGCGCTGCCGTTCAACTCTTGAAAGCAGCCCGTCACCTGATGCGCGCCGAGCTAGGCTTTTAAAGCTTGATTAGATTAATGGTAGGGGCAACATGACACTTGCCCGTAGGGTTTTACCCCACTGCTAAGCCCCTACCCCCAAGTTACCCAAAAACTGGGTTTCATGTTTTGCTGTGGGGGCTGGCTCTCAGTTTGTAGAGCGGCATAGAGCGGCGCAAGAGTACCCATCCCCTTCAGGGAAGAGGAGAGCATCACGGTAAAGTAGGTAACAAGTTCTTGGTAAAGCCATCTTCCTTGCGATTCGCAGGCAACCTACAATGGTCAGCACGGTCACTGAACCAGCCACTAAAATTCCCACTCTTTAGGGCAGGGGAGTATGTTAGCGCAGTTACAGTTCCTGCAGCCTTTGCCCCTGATTGCCGTGGTGCGTGCCCCTGATCCGGTCCAAGCGATCGCCCGCGCTCAAATGTATATTCAAGCGGGCTTTACTTGCCTAGAGGTGACTTGGACAACTCCCGACGCTGCTTTGGTGTTGCAGCAACTGCGTCAAGACCATGCCCACTGCACCATCGGAGCGGCTAGCCTACAGACGCCACCCATGGCGGAGGCGGCGATCGCGGCGGGTGCCCAATTTTTAGTGACCCCCCATACAGCCATAGAGGTGGTGCCCCTTGCCAAGGATGCCAACTGTCCTCTGATTCTGGGTGCACTGACCCCCACGGAAGTTCTCTATGCTTGGCAATCTGGGGCAACGGCCGTGAAGATTTTTCCAATCATAGCAGTGGGGGGTGCGAGCTACCTGCAGGCCTTGCGACCCTTGTTTGCTGAAATTCCCTTAATCCCCTGTGGAGGCATTGGTTGGGAAGATGTGGTGCCCCTCTGGCGTGCCGGCGCGATCGCCATCGCCATGGGCAGCCAACTGGGTACGGATCTGACGAGACTCAAGCAGCAGGTGGCTCAGGCTCATCAGGCGTATCAGGCCCTGGGGCAGGGGTAGGGGTAAGGGTGCGCACCCGCTCAGCATGGAAGCGTTTGCGTCGCCAGCGTTGGCCTATGTCCAGGCCAATGGTTTTGTGGAAGTCGTCTTGGACTTTTGCCGTTAGGCGGTAGGACACTTGGCGGACAATTTGAGCCAAGACGCGGTTACCTGTCCCCTGAATCAGACCATGGGGCAAACGGTAGATAAACCGCGGAAAGTACATTTCCACCCGCAAATCCAATTCCCAATTCACCCGGGTGTAGTCAAGGATGTTCAAGGCCAGCAGGTCCCTATCCGTTGTGGGGTTGGCGCGCATCGGTACCAAGGCCATTGCCGCTTGAAAATTCACCTCGTAGTTCAAAAACGGCTGCTCGGGCACAGGAATTGTTTCAATGCGATAGACCCCCTGCTCTTGGGGCAGCAGGTGCAGTCCAATTTTAGGTTCCACTTCATAGCCATGGGAACCGTAGCGACCAATGGTGAGAATGTAGCCATGCTTGCCCACCGGCTCTGCTTTCATGGGGTGGGCACAACGATGGAACCAGTCTTGATGGTTGTTGAGGTAGGTTTCATAGCGTAACACTGGCGCATAGACTTCCATCCAGCCTCGGAATTGGTTGTGAAAAATAAAAGGGGGTAGGTTCGTCCCGTATTGGGCGTCCGTCATAGGATTACATCAGCATTTGGTGATTTTGATCCTGACATACTGCTGGGGGCGATCGCTAGGGCGGGGAACCTTGGCAATGGGATCTCTGTCCAACGGTTGGTTTACATTTCGTTACATTACTATTCAATTCATTGAGGCTCCACCGATGCCACCTGTCACACCTTGGCTCGCCGTTGAACACTTAGACAAGCCATGGATTTTTTGGCCATTGTTCTTGATGGTGGTTCTCAGCAGTGTCGTTTTGCGCTGGGGAAACGTGCAGCAGCAGTGGGCGCGGGTTATTGTTGTTGGCAGTGTGATAGCCTTAATGCTGCACTATCTGCTGTGGCGATCGCTAGCCACCCTGAATCTGCGCACGCCCCCAGAGGCTGCCCTTAGCCTACTCCTACTGGGCATTGAAGGTTTTATGATGGCGGGCTATGGCCTGCAACTCTACCTCCTCCTGCACATCAAAAATCGTCGTCCTGAAGCCGATGCCGCTGCCCTTGCAGTCAAAAGTGGCCACTACCAGCCGTGGGTGGATATTTTTATTCCCACCTACAATGAACCTCTGACGATTTTGCAACGTACAATTGTCGGTTGCCAAGCCCTTGATTATCCCCACAAACGTATTTATGTTCTTGATGATACTCGTCGCCCTGCCCTACGGGAATTGGCCTATAAGCTAGGCTGTGAGTATCTCAGCCGTCCAGACAATCGCCATGCCAAAGCGGGCAATCTCAACCATGCCCTTGCCCAAACTCAGGGTGAGCTCATTGCGGTCTTTGATGCTGATTTTGTTCCCACCCGCAACTTTCTCACCCGCACGGTGGGCTTTTTTCAGGCTCCCGATATTGGCCTTGTGCAGACCTACCAGAGCTTTTACAATCCTGACCCCATTGCCCGCAATCTTGGCCTAGAGGAGCATTTGCCCCAAGAGGTGGAAATCTTTTCGCGTCACTATCAAGTGCTGCGGGATGGCATCGAAACGGCCTTGTGCTACGGCAGTTCTTTTGTGGTGCGGCGATCGGCCCTAGAGGCCATTGGCGGCTTTGTCACTGCATCTCTCAGTGAGGACTACTACACCGGCATCCAATTGGCAGCGGGCGGTTATCGGCTGATTTACTTGAATGAAAGCCTGAGTGCGGGACTGTGTGCGGAGGACATGGCGGCTCACATTCGTCAACGCCAACGCTGGGCACGGGGGACGCTTCAGGGCTTTTTTATTGCTGCCAACCCGCTGCGGGTAGCCAATCTCACCTGGCTGCAGCGCCTTGCCCACCTAGAGGGCATGACCCAGTGGTTTCACAGTCCGCTGCGTTTGTTCTTGCTGCTGTTGCCCTTAATGGCTGCCTTTTGGGGGATCGTGCCCCTGGAAACAACACTGCGGCAGTGGCTTTACTATTTTGTGCCCTACTACTGGCTGCTACTCAGTACCTTCCGCTGGCTCAATTGTCACAGTCGTTCGGCTCTGGTCTCAGATCTCTATGCTGTTGTCCAATGTGTGCCCCTGACATTGACCGTGATTCAGACACTGTTGCGTCCCTTTGGTCACCGTTTTTGGGTAACACCGAAGGGGAGGTATGGCGATCGCTACCATTTTCAGTGGCACCTAGGGGCACCGCTACTCGTACTTTTTGTGCTCTCAGTTGTTGCTGCTGTAGTGAATTGGCAGACATTACACACCAAGGGGCTACTCCTGGCTTGGGTCTGGAATCTTTACAACTTGCTGATTCTTGCCCTTGCCCTCTACAGCCTCATCGAACGCCCCCGCCCCGATCCCTACGATTGGCTCAATGTACAGCAAACCGTTGAACTCCATCTGGCTTGGGATCGAACCACTGCCCTCTGGGGCAGGACGATTCGCCTTTCTGACGGGGGGGCTCTCGTTCATCTACATCAACCCCTCCCCCCCTCCGCAATGGGTGTGCCCCTCACCTGTCGGCTGTTGGAGGCCGGCATTGACCTCAGCGGCCAAATTGTGAACATGCCCAATCCAACGACCCTCAAGATTGGCTTCGATCCCCTCACTCCGGCTCAATATCGGCAATTGATCACGTTCCTTTTCTGTGAACCCAACCGCTGGCAATGGCAACAAGCCCCCACTGAATTGCAGACCCTGTGGCTGCTCCTGCGAGCTCTCGTCTTGCCTCCCTTGAGTTGCCAGCGACAGCACCTACGACCTGCCCCTCAGGCAAAGCAACATCAGGGCATTGTATCTGTTGCTATTGCCAAACGAAACCATGGACAAAGCAATCATTAAATTTAATAATTAACAATTAACATAGAGTAGTGACTCGCAAGATCCATCGGCGATCGCCAGCAGAGCTAGGAATGAGCCCTCCCGATTCGCAACTACCTCCCCTAACGGCAACGACCTTGTGGCAAATCCTCAATGAGGAACTGGATGATGCCACGGTCAATCGGCTGCTGTGGCACTGCTTGGGCTACCGGTATGACGCCCACAGCCAAACTTGGCGCAGCGATCGCGTCTCTGCGCAATGGCGGCAAGAATATCCCCAACCCCCCGACTTCATTGGCAGCCGCCCGGCTATTGTCAAGCTCACCCGCTCCATTCCCCCTGCCCACAAGCAGCTTCTCAAGGAGCGATTGGGCTTTGCCGGTTACGAAATTAAGGAACTCAACCCCCGCCGTACCCGCCGTGCCACTGCTGTCAATTGGCTCCTCAGCTACATGGCCACTCAAGAGGAAGCTCAGGCAAAGTAACCCGCAGCTACCTCGATCGCCACTTGGCGGATAGCGCGATAGACGGTGGCTAGTTCCGCATCAGTAATGCAGTAGGGGGGCAGGATATATAGGGTATTGCCCAAGGGTCGCAAAAGTACCCCCAGCTCAATAAAGCGGCGGCGCAGTTGGGGCACAAGATCGCTAAAGTAGGAGGCCTCTGTTTCTAATTCCATGGCCGCGATCGTGCCACAGGTACGAAAGTGCCGGAGATGACTGATGTCGGCAAGATGCTGCCGATAACACTGCCAATGGCGCGCCTCTAGGCCTTGGTAAGAGTCAGGTTCTGCAAGCAGTAACTGGAATGAAGCCACACTCACGGCACAGGCTAAGGGATTACCCGTATAGGAATGGCTGTGGAAGAAGGCACGGGCGGGGTCATCGCCATAAAAGGCTTGGTAAATTTCCTCCGTGGCCAACGTGACGGCAATGGGCAAGCAGCCTCCCGATAGCCCTTTGGATAAACACAGCACGTCTGGTTGCGTCCCTGCTTTCTCACAGGCAAAAAGGGCCCCGGTGCGGCCAAACCCGGTCATCACCTCGTCGTAGACCACTAAAACGCCATAGGTTTTGGCTATCTCAGAAACCGCTTGCAAAAACTGGGGACGACACATGCGCATGCCGCCCGCTCCCTGTACCAGGGGCTCAATAAAGAGGGCCGCATAGGCGTCAGGGTCTGTTTTGAGGGTGAGCTCCAGTTGGGCGATCGCCTCCGCTTCCTTGGTTTCAACCTCTAGATCTCCTGGATAGGTGGCGGGGTAGGGGAGGATGGTCAAGGGGGGCAACAGCGGTTGAAAGGGTTGCCACCAGGGGGAACTTTGGCCGACAGTCATGGCCCCAAGGGTATCGCCATGGTAGCCTGCCGCAAAGCCAATGAAGCGCGATCGCTGGGGTTGATCTCGCCGCTGCCAATACTGATAGGCCATCTTCAGCGCCACTTCCACAGCCGTTGAGCCATTGTCGGAAAAAAAGACCCGTTGTAATCCTGCTGGGGTGTGGGCACACAGGAGTTGAGCAAGCTGCTCCGCTGGCTCGTGGGTAAAGCCCGCAAAAATGACGTGCTCAAGGGTTTGCGCCTGGTCGTAGAGCGCTTTAGCCAGCACAGGGTGGCCATGGCCATGGAGCGTCACCCACCAACTGGAAATGGCATCAATAATCTGACGGCCGTCGCTCAGTTCAAGGCAAGCCCCCTCGGCACGCACTACCTTTAGGGGGGGGCCAGCGGTTTTCATTTGTGTAAAGGGTTGCCAAATGGGGGAGTCAGTCATGGTTGCCATGGGCATCTAAACGAGCAGCAAGGGCTGTAAAA
Organism: Thermosynechococcus sp.; assembly: GCF_025999095.1. Taxonomy (NCBI): domain Bacteria; kingdom Bacillati; phylum Cyanobacteriota; class Cyanophyceae; order Acaryochloridales; family Thermosynechococcaceae; genus Thermosynechococcus; species Thermosynechococcus sp. Next base: position 198,924 of record NZ_AP024678.1, read on the forward strand.
ATCTCCTCAGGAATGGGACAGCGGAGCGATCGCGCCAAGCGTTTTTTTTGTTTGGCCACCTTAAGACACTCAGCCGTGGGACACAGATAGGCCGATCGCCCCATCCCCCGATCCAACTGCACCGTTTGATCGGGCCAGCAGCGAACAATCCGCCAGAACTGCGAGCGATCGGCCACCCGGCCACAGGCAACACAGCGGCGTTGGCGAACAGCCATCATCCCTAACTGGCAACCTGTTCTTCGAGGGGTTCTGCCAGGGCGGCCATGGCTAAGCGGTCCTCCTCTTCGTAGTTGTATTGGGAGCTATCGCGCACCTCAATTTTCCAGCCTGTTAGGCGAGTTGCTAAGCGCACATTTTGGCCTTCCTTACCAATGGCTTGGGAGACCTTATCGGGGGCCACAAGGACATGGGCAATGCGGGCCTCGGGGTTGATTAGCCGCACCTCCTCCACCGGCGCTGGACTGAGGGAATTGGCAATATAGGTAGCTGGATCCGGTGACCAGCGGATCACATCAATTTTTTCGCCCCGCAGTTCATTCACCACTGCTTGAATGCGAGATCCCCGTGCCCCAATACAGGCCCCCACCGGATCCACATCGCGCTCTAAGGTATCCACCGCAATTTTGGTGCGGGGACCAACTTTGTGGGTGGGTGGATTGGCCTCGCGGGCAATGGCCACAATCCGCACCACCTCGTCCTCAATTTCTGGCACCTCATTGGCAAAGAGATAGACCACCAAGCCGGCATCGGCACGGGAAACCTCCAATTGGGGGCCACGTTGGGGGCCCTCTTTGACGCGCTTGAGGTACACCTTAAAGGTGGAGTTGGCGCGGTAGTTGTCGTTGGGAAGTTGTTCCCATTTCGGCAGTTCGGCCTCCACTTCCGGTTGGCTAGCATCGCTGCGCACCGCCATAATCACCGATCGCCGCTCAAAACGGAGGACGCGGCCCATGAGAACGGTGCCCTCAAGCTCTTTGAATTCCTCTTGGATGAGGCGACGCTGTTGATCCCGTAATTTTTGTGCCAACACTTGCTTGGTTTGCATCGCCGCCATGCGGCCAAATTCTTGATGGTCGGGGGTAACATCCAACAGCACCGTATCGCCGACGCGGGCATCCTGTACCACCTCAATCACATCGGCAAGAGCAATCTCGCGATCGGGGTTCTCTACTGTTTCTTTAATGGTTTTGGTGGCCAAAATCCGAAAGCCCTCCTGCTCCGTATCTAGTTCCACTTCAAAGTTGGCAAAGTGATCCTCCTCAAAGTGGCTATGATCTGGGCGCAGACTGCGGCGATAGCGTTCGTATCCCTTGAGCAGTGCTTCCTTGAGGGCTTGATGCACTGCGTGCTTGGGCAAATTCCGCTCTTGGCTGATTTCATTGATCATGGCCCGTAGGCCGGGTAAGCGATAGATGGTCATCGTCTGTTACAACCTCGTTCTTTATGTAGATCAACTGCTGCTAAGGCTCACTGCTGGGGGTGTACAGTTGGACACTGGCAATGAGTGACCGCGGAATCGCCAGCGATCGCCCCCGTTGATTGAGATAGACATTCACCTCGTCACGGCGAATCAGGTTGCCCTCCCAAAGGGTTTTACCCCGATGGGGTGCGGTGGTCGTGACCCGTACCGGAAAGCCACGAAAGGCATCAAAGTCGCGATCGCTACTCAGGTAGTCTGACAGGCCGGGACTCGACACCTCGAGAATGTAGGCAAACTCCAACTCTGCCAGCCCATCCAAAGCCATCTCCAGGGCCCGACTCAGCCGCTCGCAATCCCCTAAGCTGGTGTCGTTCTCAGGATGGCGCACCTCCACCCGCAAAATGGGGGGCGATTGATGGGTAAGCCACTGCACACTCACCAGATCAAGGTTTTCTTGGGCGGCAACCTGCTGGGCAAGGGTTTGCACCACAGGCAAAAGCATCTGTATCTGCATAGGAAATAAAAAAGGCGGGACGTTGCCCACCACACCCAAACAATCTCAAAAAGTGACACTCCCACTTCCCTAGGGGAAGGAGACTTATGAATCGTTCACAATAGAACGTTCCTGGGTGCTGCCAATACACCACTGTTCGTTGGATTTAGTATAGCAGCTAACCGTGGGCGATCGCCACCCTGGTCAATACCCCCTCGGTGCTCCTAGCGATCGCTAAAATCGCCATTCGTCAGCTCATCACCGTCATAGTGCTCTTCCTCTAACTCCAAATCCTCCAAGACAGGATTCAAGAGCACTGCCATCTCAGCCTCATGGTGAGTGAGCCACTGGCCTTGGGTGCGGAACCAGCGGGGCGGGTTAATGTAGCGAGCATAGTACCACGGGGGAGCAGTGGGCTGGCTAATTTCTGCCTGTACTCGAATTTTCTCACCCGGATAGTAGGCGTCTTCGGGTTCCACTTCTAACCACACTTTTTGGCCGATGATTTCTTGGGGGAGCATCATAATGGCAATTCCTCGGGGAACCTCTCCTACAACCCTTTTCTGGAAGTACTACCCTTCTCACACCTGCTTTGTGCTGAGGATGCCTCATCCTTGCGAAAAGAGCTGTACCTTATCTTCATTCTATTCAGTTGTAGCCAATCTGGGGAAATGTTGCACTTATTCACCATCGCCCACCGCCAAGGAGGGGTAAGGCTGCTGCCGCTTCGGATCCTCGAGCGTTAAGGAAATGAGGCCGGCACAGAGGACAAAGACCATTGAAACCCACAGACAGCCGACAATGCCCCAAATTTGATAAATGAGGCCAGAGAGGACAGTTCCCGCTAGTCGCCCCCCAGAGTTGGCCATGTAGTAGAAGCCAACATTCAAGGCTACTTTTTCATCGTCGGTGTAGGCTAGCACCAAGTAGGAGTGGACTGCCGAATTCATGGCAAAAACCAAGCCAAAGAGAAACAACCCACCAATAATGACGGCATTGGGATTCCAGTTGCTCATCAAGCCGAAAGCAATCACTGCTGGCACAACTGTCAGCGTAAATGTCCAAAACTGAATCGTGGCCGCTTGGGGAGGGCGACCGCGATTGAGGTATTTCAACAGAACTGGCGCTGAGGACTGGACACCGCCATAGCCAATGACCCACAAAGCGAGAAAGCCCCCCACTTCATAAAATGACCAGTTGAGGACGCTTTGCAAATAGACCGGCAGACCCACCACAAACCAGACATCCCGTGCCCCAAAGAGGAAAAAGCGGGCGGCGGAGAGGATGTTGATCTCCTTGCTCTTGGCAAACAGTTGCCGAAATTTGATTGTCTTTTTGATCTGCCCCATCCCCCGCGGTAATAACCCTGCAGTGAATAGGATGAGCAGCAGGGCGATCGCCATGATCCACAGAGACGCTGTAAAGCCCACCAACGTTAACAGCACACTGCCCACAAAGAAGCCCACCCCCTTGAGGGCATTTTTAGAACCTGTAAGAATTGCCACCCACTTAAAGAGCCGCGACTCTGCCTGTTGGGGCACCACTAAGCGAATGGCACTCTTAGAACTCATCTTTGTCAGGTCTTTGGCCACCCCCGACATTGCCTGTGCTGCCATCACATAGGGCACCGCAAACCACAGGGGCCATTGTTGGGTGAGGGGCGTAAGCATGATCAGCGAGATCACCTGCAGGCCAATACCCGCGTAGAGGGTGACATTCAGCCCGAACCGGGAACCCATCCAGCCACCGAGAAAGTTGGTGACAATGCCAAAAACTTCATAAAAGAGAAATAGGAAGGCAATTTGCAGCGGTGTGTAGCCAATCTGGTTAAAGTAGAGCAGCACTAGCATCCGCAGTGCGCCATCGGTAATCGTAAACCCCCAATAGGCGAGGGTAACAATCATATAGTTGCGGACACTGGTGGACACAGCCATAGCAGACTCCCTAGGGCAAAGTAGTGGCAACGCGACGAGCTAATTCGGCCATACGATTGCTGTAACCCCATTCGTTGTCATACCACGCCAGAATTTTCACCTGCGTTTCATCCACGACCATGGTGGAGAGGGCATCAACAATGCTGGAACGGGGATCGTTGCAGTAGTCAATGGAAACAAGGGGACGTTCCTCATAACCGAGGATTCCCTTGAGTTCGCCGGCTGCAGCGGCCTTGAGGGCGGCATTCACTTCGGCTACAGTGGTGGGGCGGCTCACTTCAAAAACGCAGTCGGTGAGCGACGCATTCAACAGGGGTACCCGTACAGCTAGACCATTGAGCTTGCCTTGGAGTTCTGGATAAATGAGACCAATAGCGGTAGCTGAACCAGTTGTCGTCGGTATAAGGGACATGAGACTAGAGCGGGCACGGCGCAAATCCTTGTGGGGAGCATCCACCAGCGTCTGGGTATTCGTGACATCGTGGATCGTGGTAATCAAGCCGTGGCGAATGCCAAAGCTTTCGTGAATAACTTTGACGACGGGGGCAAGGCAGTTTGTCGTACAGGAGGCGGCGGTGAGTAAGTGGTGGGCGGAGGGATTGTAGAGGTGATCATTGACCCCCATGACAATGTTGAGCGCCTGTTCCTTGACAGGGGCAGCAACAATCACTTTTTTCACCCCAACTGCAAAGTAGGCCGCCAGTTGCTCAGCGGTACGGAATTTACCCGAGCATTCCAGAACAATCTCGACTCCCCGTTCTTGCCAAGGCACCTCCGCCGGAGTTTTCGCTTCCGAAAAGCTAATGCTTTGATCGTTGATGGCGATCGCCCCCTCCTTGGCTTGGATGGTCTGGGGCCAACGGCCATGAACCGAATCAAACTCTAGCAAATGGGCAGCAGCGGTTGTGCCTCCCTTAATCTCGTTGATGTGACGAAAATCCAGTTCAGGCCAACCCCATGCGGCACGCAAAACCAAGCGACCCATGCGGCCAAAACCATTGATGCCAATGCCAACGCCCATGGTGTCTACGCCAGTGGGACACCCCTAAGTTATTTCAAATAATCTTGAATTGTCAATCGGCAGACATGCTTCCCCAAGAGAATGGGCTTAAACGTAAGGGCAGGGGGTTTGGCTCGGATCTTGCCAACAGGGGAGCAGCGGCGGCTCAGGAATCGGCTGGGCAGGGGTGCCAAAAACCATTTCGCAACTGTAGTCCCTAAAGTTCGGCGTCATCGTCAAAGGAATGCCCAGTCGCTGCCGAAAAAATTGCTCGGTGGGGTTTTTGCACAGGTTGATACACAACGCCATACATTGGGATTCAGCCAAGTAGCGGCATTTTTGGATGCGCACGCCACTGTGTTGCCATTGGGGGAGTTGATCGGGGGGAATGACCTCGACCCAGTAGCGATCGCTGGCACCCACTAACCAGCCCGTGAGGCGGGTAGCAAACCAGGCATTCCCCTCACAGACCCAGCGGCTTGGTCGAAAGAGTCTGCGTATCAATGTACTCACCATTGGTGGGATAAGGCGATCAAAGACCGTGGCCACAATGGCCTGTTGCTGCGCGGGCGATCGCCCCCGTTTCAGCTGTCGGGTGATCTCAACAAAGCCAACATAGTCCCATCGCTGTGGCTCAACGCCAATGGCACTGGCGATCGCGCCAATCAGCCGAGCCAAGCACCACCGCTCTAGCCAGTTCAGGGACTCAGGCGGCATCATCAAGGTGATCGAGCACCTCAAGGGCAGCCCGGCGAACGACTGCCTCCCTTTCCTGTGCCAGTAGCAGATATAGCGCCTCCTGCAGCTGGCGACGCTGTGCACCCTCCGAGACACGAGCTAATTGGCGAATGGCCACTAGGCGGTGCAGGGGCTGTGGATGGGTCAGATCAGTCAACCACTGGGACACCTGTTGGGTCTGATGCTGCTGTTGCAGTTGACCGATGATTGTGCCGAGAAGGACAATGACGCCCCCCAACAGGATACCAAGGATGACAAGAGCGACCACCAACCACGGATCGGCCGCATGTTGACCGAGATGCAAGAGAGTATAGGTACCCACACAGGCCAGCAGACCCCCCACCACCGTAAACGCAAAGGGGTGATGGAGCCATTCGTACATCCGTTGGCAAAGGTTTTGCCATAGCGTCAAAAGTCGGCGTTGCCAGTGACTGAGGAGAAAAATCGTACCCACACCACTGAGGGTTGCCATCAGCAGGGGGGCATCTGTTTGCCACAGGAGCCGGCCTGCCCCCAGTGCACCAATGACCAGCAAAAGACGCTCAGACAGCAGATTAAAAACAAACGATTTCCCGCGCAGCCGTTGCGATTGCCTTTGGCGCAGCGGAGTTAAGCGCCGTTGAGGCCGCGGCAATGACCATTTCGCCCAAGAGGTAACCATAGGGTGGGTGTACTGCCAATTTGATGCCTTATTCTACCGTAATTCTACCGCCCCTCAGCTTGTCTGAATTGGCTACATGCGCCTTTCCAGCGTAGGATCACGACTTCTTCTCGCAGTTGTTCCTTAGTGGCACTGGCAAACCGTGTTCGGAAGAGATCCGTGCGCACCAACTCATAGCCGAGGGCCTGAGCAATGTCAGCTAATAACTCACCTGTGGGAATCATCACCCGCAAGTATGAGGCTTGGTCACCAACCACATAGGCGAGCTGAGCATTGGGGCGCAGCAGCGATCGCAGGGCAGCCAAGTGCCGGGCCATGCCACCAAAATAAAGTTTGGTGACTCTGCTGTAGCGTTTCTCAAAGCCGGAGGTCTTACCCAGTTGAATTCTGCGGCGTTCAATTACCTCTGCAATCGCCTGAATTTTAGGGTGATCTTGAATCCAGCGATCGTCATCATCGGCTTTATACACATTGCGAGTGTTAGAACGGATGAGCCCCTTCTTCAAGGTTTGTAAATCAGCCTTAGTTTTAATGAAGCCTAAGATCACCGACTCGAGGCGGGTTGTTCTGGTGTAGTCCTTTTCGTTGGGATAAGGGGGTGAGGTGATCACCGCATCAATCGACTGTGGGGGCAAGACCTTGTCAGGACCTCTGGCATCGGCCAGATAGACGTGGGCAGGGGTATCCTCTTGATCCTGTACCCGCCGCAAATCCTCCACCATTTCAGCAATCTTGGTAAGCCAAGCACGAATCACTGGCGCATCAACCTTGGCTTTAGCAACACCCACTTCAGGACCAAAGCGCAAATTACTGACGGCAAAAACGAGAGTGTGGGCGATCGCCAGCAATTGATGCCGATAGACCTTTTCTATTTTGTATTTCTCTAAGCACTCAAGGAGCACCAATACCTTGTGTAAGGGAAGTGGACTGATCGACCCCGCAAGGATGAGTTGATTTTGCTCTGCAGATAGTTGGCGTAGCGGTAGGTCAGCAACATTGGCCGCAAAAGGCACTGAGTCCTCTATCCCTTGCTGCCGTAGGATATTAAGGGCAAGTTCGGCCACCGCGTAGGAGTGACTGGACAGTAAATCAGGATCAACCCTCCAATCGGTCTTTACCGATGTCGCAAAATGGGCGAAGGGATTGGCTTCGATACCCAACGATGGAATGCCTTGGCGCTTCGACTCCACAAGTGTTGTCCCGGTGCCGCAAAAGGGGTCTAGGATGACACTCTCTTCATTCAAGCCAAAGTCTTCTATGTAACCCCTCACAAGATGGGGTGGATAGGACAGCACAAACCGATACCAGTCATGGAAGGCACGGTCTTGCTCATCTATCTTGTTGATATTGCTGTTGTCCCTGGAGATTTTTGTATGCTTTTGAGGCAACTCAACTCCTGTGGCCATTTGCTACTAATTCTCTAAGTGTATGAAAAATTGACTGCTTTGGCAGGGGGGTATTTCCCTGCGCCAAAAAGCGCACAATGCCTAGACCTCTTCGCGGCATTTGCGATCCGATTGAGGTCCTTTAGGGGAGAGGTTGAATCTCAGCGCGAAAGCCATTGACCTCCATAAAGGCACGCATTTGGGTGGCATTGGCCTCGTTTCGGAAACTTCCCACTTGCAGGGCGCGGCGCTGACCCAAGGTAATGGGTACAACTTCGGGAACCAGCGATCGCAGGCGTTCTTGATTGGCCACATCCTCCTCCCGTACATCTAAAACAATCACCCGAAAGCGCGTTTTGGGGGCTACAGGAGCTAGGGTTGCTAAGTCGGCGTCAGAAATCTCTGGTGGGGGGGGCAATTGATTCATCCCGCGATCGCTCCCCACAAATCCCATCGGAATCGGGCCACTGGGCACCGGTAATCGTTCGCGGGAGCTGTCCAGCGGCGGCGGTAGGGTAGGAATTGGAGCGGTCCTCACCTCTGGGGCAGGCACGGGAATGGGGATGACGGTATTCACCTCTGGCGGTGGTACGGGGATGGGAATCGGTTCTGCCGCCAATGCAGGCGTCCCCCAACCCATTAGGATCAAACATAGGTGACTCAACCACGGCTGGGAGTGAATGCTGACACGGCTCATCAAAGACTTCATTGCTCTATCAACAATGCCGATGAACGGTAAACAGAACTGTGTTGATTCTTTTCTGTGGGGATCGGACGTGCTATGCAAAATTTAGCTCCCGAATCTGAGGGGCAACGCATCCGGCGGATTCTTGATGCCAATCTTGACCGTGCCCGCGAAGGTTTGCGGGTGATCGAGGAATGGTGCCGCTTTGGCCGCGAAGATGCCAGCCTCAGTGCGGAATGCAAAGATTTGCGCCAAACCCTAGGTCGCTACCATACTGAGGAGTTGCGGGCGGCACGGCAGACGGATCAGGATCCAGGGACTGCCTTGAGTCATCCCCAGGAGCGCGATCGCCAGACCCTCAACGCGGTGCTCACCGCCAACTTTGCCCGTGTTCAAGAAGCGCTACGGGTGATTGAGGAGTATGGGAAATTAACGGATACCGAGCTCAGTGAAACCGCTAAAGCGCTACGCTACCGCGTTTACATTCTGGAGCAGGCACTGACCCTCAACCCGCGCCAAGCGCGATTGCGACACCTGCACGCCGCCAAACTCTATCTGGTCACTTCGCCGAGCGATCGCCTACTGGAAATTGTTGAAGCTGCATTAAAGGGGGGATTGACCCTGGTGCAATATCGCGATAAAACCAGCGATGATCATACTCGCCTGCGAACGGCTTGCCAGTTGCAAGCCCTCTGCCAACGCTACGGTGCCCTGTTTCTGGTCAACGATCGCGTGGATATTGCCCTTGGCGCCAACGCCGATGGCGTGCACCTCGGACAGACGGATATTCCCATGGAATTGGCGCGACAAATCCTAGGGCGCGATCGCCTGGTGGGACGCTCGACCACCAATGCGCAAGAACTGGAGCGGGCCATTGCCGAAGGGGCCGATTATGTCGGTGTCGGGCCAATTTTTGCCACGCCCACCAAACCTGGTAAGGCGGCCGCGGGTTTTGACTATCTGCAATATGCCCGCAAACATGCCCCGCTGCCCCAGTTTGCCATTGGCGGCATTAATCTGAGCAACATTGAGGAGGTCATCAAGGCCGGGGCCACTCGGGTGGCTGTTGTGCGCGCCATTATGGAGGCACCAGATCCAGAAGCCACAACACGGGAGCTATTGCAACGCCTATCTCAAGGGGGGAACCATGACTTCGGCGGCTGAGATTACTGCGGCGGTGCGGCAACTGTACAATATCTATCCGTTTCCGCCGGAACCCCTCCTCGATGAACCACCCCCCGGGTACAACTGGCGCTGGTCTTGGCCGGCAGCCTATAGCTTCTGCACAGGGCGTTATCCTTCCCAATTGGATGTTGCTATTCTCGATGCCGGCTGTGGCACCGGTGTAGGCACAGAGTACTTAGCCCATCTGAATCCACAGGCGCAGATCACGGCTTTGGATCTCAGTGAAGGGGCGCTAGAGATTGCCCGGGAACGGTGCCGGCGATCGGGCGCCACCAATGTCCAATTTCACCACCTGAGCCTAGAGGACGTGGCGCAACTGGGGCAAACGTTCCAGATGATTAACTGTGTCGGAGTGCTGCACCACCTGCCGGATCCGCAGCGGGGGATTCAAGCCCTTGCCAATGTCCTGGCCCCCGGTGGCATTTTTCATATCTTTGTCTATGGTGAATACGGTCGCTGGGAAATTCGGCTGATGCAGCAGGCCATTGCCCTTCTGCAGGGGAGCGATCGCCCCAACTATCGCCAGGGAGTGGCTATTGGACGGCAACTCTTTGCGGCATTGCCGGCGAACAACCGCCTGAAAAAGCGGGAGCAGGAGCGCTGGAGTCTTGAAAATCAGCGGGATGAATGCTTTGCCGATATGTATGTGCATCCCCAGGAAATTGACTATACAATCGCCAGCCTATTTGACCTCATTCGTGCTTCAGGCCTAGAGTTTATCGGCTTTTCCAACCCTCAAGTTTGGCAGCTAGAGCGGCTATTGGGCAGCCAGCCCGAACTGTTGCAACGGGCGCAGCAACTTGACCCGATTCAGCAATATCAACTCATTGAGTGCCTTGACCCCGAAGCCATGACCCACTTTGAGTTCTTTTTGGCTAAGCCGCCACTGCCGCGTCACGATTGGGCAGCAGACAGTGAACTCTTGGCAGCTATTCCCTGGCGCCACCCCTGCATTGACAGCTGGCCAGGGGCCTGTGTCTTTAACTGCCACTATGAGGTGATTCACCTCAACCAGGCCGAACAGCAGTTCCTGAGTGCGGCCAGCGGTAAGGCAACCGTGGCTGAGTTATTGGCACAACAGCCAGACTTCAACCTGGCCGGCGTGCGATCGCTCCTTGAGCGGCACCTACTTCTTTTGGGAGTAGCAAAATGACAGGCAAAATGACAGATCTACTGGAAACGGTCTGCACAAGCGGTGCAGTTTATGATTGCAGTCATTGGGGGCGGCTGCGCCTGACGGGGGGCGATCGCCTGCAGTTTTTGCACAATCAAAGCTCAAATCACTGCCTCGCCCTTCAACCCGGCCAAGGCACAGATACCGTTTTCCTGACCTCCACAGCCCGCATCCTTGATTTAGCAACTCTACTTGTCCATCGGGAGTGGGTGGATCTACTGGTATCACCGCAGCGCCGCGAGTTTCTCCTCAAGTGGCTTGATAAGTACATTTTCTTTGGCGATGATGTCCAACTCAGCGATCGCACCCCTGAGAGCTACTGCTATCGAGTTTTTGGGAGCGTTGCTGAAAAGATGACTGCCCAGTTTGGCCTAGGACCATTGGCCAATCCCTACGATCATGTCACTATCACCCATGCAGGTGCCCCCTTAACGTTTGCTGCCACCAGTGGCTTAGCCATTCCCGGTTTAACCCTTTGGAGCGATCGCCCCCTCAGGGATCTCCTGAGCCCCTATCCCCAACTCAGTGACGCTGACTGGGAGCACCTGCGCATCCGCCAAGGTCGACCCGCTGCCGACGCCGAACTCACCGAAGCGTACAACCCCCTGGAAGGACGGTTAGGGCATACCATTTCTTTTAATAAGGGCTGCTATATCGGCCAAGAGACGATCGCCCGTCTGAACACCTACCAAGGGGTCAAACAACACCTCTGGGGACTGGAGTTAACTGCGGCAGTGACACCACCTACACCCTTAATCCTAGAGGGTGAAAAAGTGGGTCTTGTTACCAGTTGCACTCCCCTAGGGAGGGGTGCCTTTGGCCTTGGGTATGTGCGCACAAAAGTTGGTGGGGCTGGCCTAACGTTGCACACCCCAGAGGGCATCATAGCCCAGGTCGTTGAGGTACCCTTCTTAAGAACCGTTGTCTAAAAATACTCTCATTAGAGAATGTTATAATCCAATCGGCTCGTGCAGACATTTACTGAGCGAAGGAAGGAAGCCTATGGCCACGGCACAGGTATTAGCGTTCATGCAAAAGACCGCTGAGGATGCCCAACTGCGGGATGAATTGGAAAAACTGCTGGGGGTCGGAGATGGCAACATTAGTGGGGCGGCCGAACTAGATGCCGAGGAGCTGGCAGCGCTGCGGGGAGAAATGGCGCCGAAAGTAGTGGATTTTGCCAGTCAGCATGGGTTTGAATTTTCCACCGATGAGCTCATTCAGGTGGTTGATTCCTTTGCCCAGCACCAAGCAGGGGAAATGAGCGATGAGGAATTTTCAGGCATTTTAGGCGTTCCGGTGAACAGAGATCACGCTGAACACAAAACTAAAGTGACCAATCCGCTCCAGCGCCTCGCCCGCTACCTTAGTAAAACCTATTTGGGTATAGGTGCGGATGAGGAGAGCGAATAAGGCTCCACAACTCTCAGTGAGACTGCGTCCGGCACGTCGTAAAATCCGTTTGTGGTCCCAATGGCTTTTGCCTGGGCTAATGGTGAAGCGATGGCTCCTCATTAGTGCAGTTGGGGTTTTGCTTGCGAGTCTGGGCTTTGCCATTAGCATCAATCTCACCCCTATTTTTTACTTCTTGCAATTTCTGGAGCAGTTCCTCCAGAGTGTGGCGCGTTTTGTGCCCAGTTACATCAGTGGCCCTTTACTGCTCCTTGGGGGTTTGGCACTGATTGCTTGGGGTTATGCGCGTACCCTGGGTTCGATTACAGAAGTGCTGTTGCCAGAAGACGATCAAGCCCTGGTGGAGCGACTCCTCACCTATCGGCGCCTGGGGCGCGGACCGAAAATTGTTGCCATTGGGGGTGGGACGGGGCTGTCAACGCTTCTGCGGGGACTAAAGCTCTATAGTTCCAATATCACCGCCATTGTGACGATGGCCGATGATGGTGGCTCATCCGGGCGACTGCGGCGGGAAGTTGGGGTGCTGCCACCGGGGGATATTCGCAACTGCTTGGCGGCTCTGGCCGATGAAGAAAAAATTGTTACTGAACTGTTTCAGTATCGCTTTGAGGCGGGCGATGGCTTGGCAGGACATAGTTTTGGCAATTTGTTTCTGACGGCGATGACGAATATCACCGGGGATCTGGAGCAGGCGATCGCCACCAGCTCAGCAGTCTTAGCCATTCGCGGTCAAGTGTTGCCAGCCACCCTAACAGATATGACCCTTTGGGCCCGTCTTGCCGATGGTCGCCTTATCCATGGAGAGTCGAACATTACCGCCGCCCGGGGCAAAATTGTCGAAATTGGCTGCTCGCCCCCAGCCCCCAAAGCTCTGCCCCGCGCTATTCAAGCCCTCCGTGACGCCGACTACATTATTCTTGGCCCCGGCAGTCTCTATACCAGTATCATTCCCAATCTCTTGGTGCCTGAGATTGCCCAAGCCCTAGCAGAACGCCAGTGCCCCTGTGTGTATGTCTGCAACATTATGACGCAGCCGGGGGAAACCGATGGCTATACCGTGGGTGACCATGTGCGTGCCCTCGATGCCGTTACGGGCGATCGCCTGTTCGATGCCGTGCTGGTGCAAAAATATCCCCCCAGTGCCGCTCACCTTGAACGCTATGCGCAGCAGGGCAGTACCGTTGTGGCCATTGATCGGGAAGAACTCGCTCGCCAAAACTGCCGGCTGATCCTGGCGGATGTCATGGATGAATCCACACCCACGGTGCGCCACGATTCACGAAAGTTGGCAGCTATCCTTATGCGTTGGTATCAGCGGGTGCGATCGCTCTAGCCTTGTGCCGTGGGAAGGTGATCCTTAATAATAGAACCGTTACCCTTGGGTTTGTGGCCTGCCATGTCCTTGGAACTTCTGCGATCGCTGGTGTGGATGGACTACCGCCTGGCGGTGCTCTTTACCGTGGTTATTCCCGTGATCCTGCTGCTGTGGTCAACGATTAAAAACGTGCCAGCCATTACCCAACTCCTGATTATCTACTGGCGAGTCTCTAGTCTCTTGGCAATTACCGTGTATCTGATGATGCCACAGTGGCCAGTGGCCTACGTCACTGGATTTATGGCCTTGGTGTTGATTCCCATTAGCCTCTGGTTCTGGGTGGATCTCAATGAAGAAATTAGCGATCGCCAAGATTTGATTGGTCAGGTCTTTAGTAGCTGGCGCTGGGGGGTAACGCTCTACTGTGTTCTTGCCGCCATTGGTCAGGCCTTTTATCTGCGCTGTGCGTTTGTTGCTGGCGCGGTTCAGACCCCCAGCTGCCAAGTCTGGCTCGAGCCACCGCTGATGTTCAAGGAGATTTTCCATGCCCAAGCCCGTGCAGGGACTCTTGGCTTTTTTGCAGCTGTTGCCCTGGTGATCTATATGCTCTATCTCAGCTACTTTGTGTTTGTGCGCTTACCCAAGCAGGGGCGATCGGCCACGGGGCTATAGCCTATGCCGCTGCCACGCATTCTTGAACCCGCGGTCATGGAGACGCCAGAAACCGCTGCTGCCTATGACGCGATGGATTTTACGGCTGTTAACACTGCCTTCTGTGAAGATTTAGCCGCGGTCTTGCCCACGGTTGAGCAACCTTTAAGGGTTTTGGATGTGGGTACAGGGAACGGGCGGATTCTGCAAATGCTGCATCAACGGTACCCCCATTGGCACCTGACGGGGATTGACCTCAGTCCAGCCATGTTGGCGATCGCTCGCCACCACAGTCCACAATTGAACTTTATTGAAGGGGACGCCAAAGCTTTGCCCTTTGCCGCAGCCAGCTTTGATGTGGTCATCAGCAATAGCCTTGTCCACCACCTAGCCGACCCTCAGGCCGCCCTAGGGGAAATGCTGCGGGTGCTCCGTCCCCAGGGTACCCTATTTATTCGCGATCTCTGTCGTCCGCAAACGTTGGCAGAACTGCAAGCTTTGGTTGAGCAATATGCTGGCCAAGACACACCCACACAGCAGCAACTTTTTGCTGACTCCCTCCATGCGGCGCTGACCCTAAGGGAAATGAGTGATCTCCTGAGAACATTGCCACAGCCGCCGCCGCAGTGGCAAGCCACCCTCACCTCCGATCGCCATTGGACCGTCGTAGCGCAGCGCTAATGAACCGACGGCAATACTTTATGGCTTTGTTGCCCAGCCCTGAAATTCAGGCTGAAGTGACCTGCCTCAAGCAGTATTGTTGCGATCGCTACCAAAGTCAAGCGGCCCTGCGCTCTCCCCCCCACGTCACCCTCTATCCCCCCTTTTGGTGGCCGGATGCGGCAATAGCAGAGCTGGAGCAAGCCCTAGAAACCTTTTGCTGCCAAGTCGCTCCAGTGGAATTAATCTTCGATGGCTTTGCTGCCTTTGCACCGCGAGTCATTTATATCCACGTGGCACCCACCCCAGCGCTCAAAGACCTGCAAGCACAGCTGGTCAAAGCAGTAGTGAAACCCCTGAACCTTCCCCCTACGCAACGCCATCCCTTTACCCCCCACATGACGATTGCCTTTCGCGATTTAACCAAGGAGCACTTTCGCCACGCCTGGGCCGAATTTCAGGAGAAACCCTTTACGGCCCGTTGTTGGGTATCCCACCTCACCCTACTGGTGCACAATGGCCGACGCTGGCAGATCTATCGTGAATTTTTGTTAAGAAATCTTGCCCCTGAGGCCCCTTAAAATCAATTGGCAACAAGTCAATGACTTGATTTTTGCCAACTGCGGAATTATGATGCAAGGAATACTTTTCTCTCAAACTTCCTAAAATCAGAAGTAGAGACCTTTGCCCAAGGATGGCACACGCTCACAACCGTGAAAGCCGAGGGGGGAGAGAATTATCTCTCCTAATATTTTAGATAAATTGGAAGAGAATATTAAAACCTTGGTATCGATAAGTACTTAGTTACTTTCATGCTATGGGACCTGATATGAGGGGGATACTTGTGTTTCCCATCCTTTGGAACAATGGAGTTGAATTCAGACCCTGCCATGATCTGAGGAATTTTGGGGAGTCAAGGTATCAGCAGTAGCCGATTGCTGAGGACAAGGTTATGAAACTGGAAGATATCTACACCTTTTTCCGCCAGCCACCGCCCATTTACTTGAGTAAGGAAGTTGCGGTGTGCTATGTGCTTTATACCCTTGTGGAAAAAGGGGATTCCTATGGCACGGCCCTGATTCAAGCCATTGAAAATGAATATCCCCTCTACCGCCTATCCGATACAGTTCTCTACAGCGCCCTCAAATTTCTAGAAGATGAGGGGATTATTGATGGCTATTGGAAAAAGGTCGAAGGTCGCGGTCGGCCTCGGCGGATGTACCACATTGTTGACGAAAAGGAGCAACAGGCGCGAGAACTTTCGGAGCTTTGGCTGCGCTATTTGCAGGAACATCCCCACCGTCAGGAATCATCTTAGGAGTCGAGCTGGCGCAGGCGATCGCGCACGGCTTGGATATCCTGCCACGTTAACCATTTGGGGCTGCCCGGCTCCCGCGAGTGATTGCGCAATAGATAGGCTGGATGAAAAATGGGCATACACCAGCGTCCCTGCCATTCGATCCACTGGCCACGAATTTTTGTAATCCCGCGATGATCTTTCAGCAATCCCGATACAGCCGTTGCCCCCGCCAGCAGAATAATGCGGGGGTCGACCAAGCGAATCTGCTCTAATAGGTAGGGTATGCAGGCCGCTGCTTCAATGGGTGTTGGCACACGGTTGCCAGGGGGACGGCATTTAACAATGTTGCAAATATAGGCATCCCGCTCACTGTCGAGATTGACCGAAGCCAGGATTTTATCGAGGAGTTGCCCCGCCTTACCGACAAAGGGGCGGCCACTTTCATCCTCTGCTTGACCTGGTCCTTCCCCAATAATCATCAGCTTAGCAGCAGGATTACCGCGGCTGACCACCACCCGGGTACGGGTAGCCGCTAAACCACAGCGTTGACACTGCTGACAATGTGCCGCAAGGGCCTCCAAGGTGCGGTAGGTGCCAGCGGGAATGGGCACCTCAGCCCGGAGGGGAATTTGATCATAGGTGGCAGGATCCAGGGGCGTCGCTGGCTCAGGTTTGGCCTCCGTAGGGCTGTCAAATAAGCTAAATTGCAACGGCTCACTCATGCAGATCGTAACTTCCTGAGAACAATGTTAAAGAAACTTCACAAAAATTAGGAAAAACTTAGGACAAGTCACACCAATTTTATGGCGATCGCCAGAACTTTAATTTATCTCACAAAAGTATTTTACAAATTAATAACTACGGCGAAACAGGTTTCCCACCGCATTGTATAAGAAATACCTGAAGGGTTTAACAACACGGTCGTTGTTTCCCAGACCCCTTTGCGGAACAACCCATCAGTGATCGTTAGACCTTTCCGTCACGCCAAGAGCGTTGCACGTTTCTTAAAAACTACACCAAGGATCAGCTTGGTCGCTCTCGGGTTGCTTGGCACAGCCCTTAGGGAGTTGCTGATTAGCCCCCTAAAAATCCTGCCTGATCTCTGGGGGCAGGAATGTCAAGAAGGTCTCACTTCTTTAATAACCCTTAAGGAGAATTGATCCATGCTAGATGCATTTGCCAAAGTTGTCGCTCAGGCCGATGCCCGGGGTGAATTTCTCACCAACGCCCAGTTCGATGCCCTGTCCAACTTGGTGAAAGAAGGCAACAAGCGTCTGGATGCTGTCAACCGCATCACCAGCAATGCCTCCACGATCGTTGCTAACGCTGCTCGTGCCCTCTTTGCAGAGCAACCCCAACTGATCCAACCCGGTGGGAATGCTTACACCAACCGTCGTATGGCGGCTTGCCTGCGCGACATGGAAATCATCTTGCGCTATGTGACCTACGCCATTTTGGCCGGCGACTCCAGCGTGCTGGATGATCGCTGCTTGAACGGTCTGCGGGAAACCTACCAAGCCCTGGGTACGCCCGGCTCCTCTGTGGCTGTGGCCATTCAGAAAATGAAAGATGCCGCGATCGCGATCGCCAATGATCCCAATGGCATCACCCCTGGCGATTGCAGCGCCCTGATGTCCGAAATCGCTGGCTACTTTGATCGTGCCGCTGCCGCTGTTGCCTAGGACACCTTAGACGTTCCTTAACTTTGACCGTTCTGAACACGCACATTTTTTAGGGAGATATTTTATCCATGAAAACGCCGATTACTGAAGCTATTGCCGCCGCCGATACCCAAGGTCGTTTCCTCAGCAACACCGAACTGCAAGCGGTGGATGGTCGCTTCAAGCGCGCTGTGGCCAGCATGGAAGCGGCTCGCGCCCTGACCAACAATGCCCAGAGCCTGATTGACGGCGCAGCCCAAGCGGTGTATCAAAAATTCCCCTACACCACCACCATGCAAGGCTCTCAGTATGCCTCGACCCCCGAAGGCAAAGCCAAGTGCGCCCGTGACATCGGCTACTATCTGCGGATGATCACCTACTGCCTCGTGGCGGGTGGCACCGGTCCGATGGACGAGTACCTGATTGCCGGCTTGTCTGAAATCAACAGCACCTTTGATCTGTCGCCAAGCTGGTATATCGAAGCTCTGAAGTACATCAAAGCCAACCATGGCTTGACCGGCCAAGCTGCGGTGGAAGCCAACGCCTACATCGACTACGCCATTAACGCCCTCAGCTAATAGGCGTTTCCCTTTGTTGCCCGGTGAGGTAAGCAGATGTTGTCGGCGTTGGGCTGACCCTTTGTTTACAACACCGGGCTTGTTTGTACCCTCGATATTTAGGAGTTTGTACCGTGGCTATTACTGCTGCTGCTTCGCGCTTGGGTACCTCCGCCTTCAGTGATGCTCCGCGGGTGGAGCTGCGTGCCAACTGGAGCGAGGAAGATCTGGAGACTGTCATCCGTGCCGTTTACCGCCAGGTTTTGGGCAATGACTATGTCATGGCATCGGAGCGTTTAGTGAGTGCGGAGTCACTGTTGCGCAATGGCAAAATTACCGTGCGGGAGTTTGTGCGCGCAGTGGCTAAGTCGGAACTATACAAAGAGAAGTTTCTCTACGGCAATTTCCAAACCCGTGTCATTGAACTGAACTATAAACATTTGTTGGGGCGGGCACCCTACGATGAGTCGGAAGTGATCTTCCACTTGGATCTCTACGAAAATGAGGGCTTTGATGCCGACATTGACTCCTACATTGATTCCCCTGAATACACCAATAGCTTTGGGGATTGGGTGGTGCCCTACTATCGCGGGTTTAATACCCAGCCGGGTCAGAAAACCGTCGGCTTTAACCGCATGTTTCGTCTCTATCGCGGCTATGCCAATAGCGATCGCGCCCAAGCGGAAGG
The DNA here is from genome assembly GCF_025999095.1 of Thermosynechococcus sp. Classification (NCBI taxonomy): domain Bacteria; kingdom Bacillati; phylum Cyanobacteriota; class Cyanophyceae; order Acaryochloridales; family Thermosynechococcaceae; genus Thermosynechococcus; species Thermosynechococcus sp. The sequence goes on from NZ_AP024678.1 coordinate 217,844, forward strand.
CAGCATGTCCCGTTTAGCGCGGGATTTGGCCACCAACCGTGCCAATACGGTGGTGCCCCCTTCCAATAGTGATACGGCCTTTGCCTATTACACCCCCAGTGCCGATGTTCCTCCACGGGCATGTTTGGGGGGGTCCTTTGGGGAAAGTGGCCGCGTCTATCGCATTGAAGTGGCGGGGATTCGCCAGCCGGGCTATCCGGGGGTGCGCCGCAGTAGTACCGCCTTCTTGGTGCCCTATGAGCAACTGTCAGCGAAAATGCAGCAGCTTCAGCGGACGGGTGCTCGCATTGTCAGTGTCAATCCTGCTTAGGAATATTTAGCGTCCTTTTGAGATTGGGAGTCAGGTGTCATGTTTGGTCAAACTGCGTCTGGAAGTGCTGCCCTTAGCCCCTCCGGCGCGCGTGTTTTCCGCTACGAGGTTGTGGGCCTGCGTCAAAACGAAGAAACCGACAAAATGGGGTTTCCAATTCGGCGCAGCGGCAGCACCTTTATTACGGTGCCCTACAGCCGCATGAATGAAGAGATGCAGCGCATTACCCGCATGGGGGGCAAAATCGTTTCTATTACCCCAGTGGTTGCCTCCTAGGTCGCTGAGGTCAGGAGAGGGAATGACGGCGGTCTCTGAACCGGTACAGCTGACGGTTCCCCAAATGCTGGCGCAGCTTCAGGGGACGGATATCAGTCTCCGCTACTATGCGGCGTGGTGGCTGGGGAAGTTTGGCCTAGAAACCGCGACAGCAGCGGAGCGGCAGGCCATTGTCAGCGCTTTGATTGCGGCTTTGGCCGATGAAGCCGATCGCACAGAATTGGGGGGCTACCCCCTACGGCGAAATGCCGCCCGCGCATTGGGTAAGCTAGGCGATCGCCAAGCTGTGCCGGCGTTGATTGAGTGCTTGCGCTGTGAGGATTTTTATGTCCGGGAGGCGGCGGCTATTGCCCTCGGCCAATTGGGAGATCCGCGGGCGATCGCTCCCCTACAATCGCTCCTAGAAGGCGGTGTGGCGATGGCGCAGCTTGTCCCCGGTCGCCCGCATCTGGTGCAGCCAGTGGCAGCCGTGATTGAAAGCCTGGGTCACCTTGGCGCTACCGAAGCCATTGCCCTCATTGAGCCCTTCTTGACCCATGAAATGCCGCGAGTGCAATTTGCCGCTGCGCGGGCCCTCTTTCAGCTGACGGGGGACGCGGTGTATGGCGATCGCCTCCTAGCCGCCCTCAACAGTGAAGATGTGCAACTGCGGCGGACAGCACTTCTAGATTTGGGAGCAATGGGGTATCTGCCAGCAGCGGAGGCTATTTTGCAGGCGGGTGTTGAGGCCAGCTTCAAGCTCATTGCCCTCCACGGCATCCTAGGGAAGCAACTGCGGCAGGCTGCCCCACTACCCCAGACCCTCTCCCTCTTTCAAGGATTGGATCAACTGCTGTGAGTGACCTCCATGCCTATATCCATGCTGTTGAGACCGCCAGCTCTGGGCCGGCGTTGCGGCAGGCGGTGATTCAGCTTGCCCAGCAAAAAGACACCGCTGCCATTCCCACACTGATTGCCGTTTTGGGGTACAACAACCCCGCTGCCGCCCAAGCTGCTGTGGAAGGTCTGATTGCCCTTGGGGATGCTGTTGTAGAGCCGCTGCTGGCACAGTTGGATGGGTATAACTACGGTGCCCGTGCCTATGGGGTGCGTGTCTTGGGGAGTATTGGTCATCCCGCCGCCCTGCAGGTCCTATTGGCTGCTGCGCAGTCGGATTTTGCCCCCAGTGTTCGCCGCGCCGCCACAAAGGCCTTGGGAACGCTCCGCTGGCACTTAATCCCTGAGGAGACGGCAAGAGAGACCCAGTTAAAGGAGGCACTGGCGGTTCTCCAACGCAACAGTGCAGCAGCGGATTGGGCGGTTCGCTATGCTGTGGGCGTTGCCCTTGATCATCTGCATCAGCAGGCGGCGGCCCGTGCGATTCGGGAAGCGGTGCGTTCACTCCTCAATCATTTGAGCGATCGCGACCCCGATATTGTGGTGCGTTCCCGTTGTCAACTTGCCCTCCAGAGGGACTCTCTATCGATGCACACCTAGAGGATTGGAAAGTTATGTCGTTACCCTTGCTGGCTGTGAAGCCCAGAACCCTTGACCAGCGGGTGGTCAGTTATGAAGTCCCCGCCGAGGATGATCCCGTCATCTACCGCCTCAGCGATGCCACCGATGCCGCAGATGTGGATGCCCTAATTTGGGCAGCCTATCGCCAGATTTTCAGCGAGCACTTGATTTTGGCCTCCTACCGTCAGCCCTTCCTAGAATCTCAACTCCGCAACCGTGCCATTTCCGTACGGGATTTTATCCGTGGCTTGGGTAAGTCGGAGGTCTATCGCGAGCAAGTGGCAGCCGTCAACTCCAATTACCGCCTTGTGGATATTTCCTTCAAGCGATTCCTTGGCCGCCCCACCTATGGCCAGCAGGAGCAAATTGCTTGGTCGATTATCCTTGCCACCCGTGGCCTAGAAGGGTTTATTGATGCCCTCGTGGACAGCGACGAGTACCAGCAAAACTTTGGTGCCGATATTGTCCCCTACCAACGGCGGCGGCGCATGGCCCGTCCTTTTAACCTCGTTAATCCCCGCTACAGCGACTACTGGCGCAACAAGGAAATCTCCCTGGGTGGCCGTTCTTACTATCAAGCGCGCTACTACGGTTCAGGGCCACTCGACAAGCAAATTGTCCGAGGGGCGATTCCAGCCAACTTCCTGTCTATGGCGCGTTCAATCGTGGTGCCCACCCTCGATACGCAACGCCATGTGGCACGGGCCACCTCAAGTTTGGTGAGGGTTCCCAATACTGCCCAAGAACGGGATCTGCCGCCCACCCCCGTCAAACCGGTGCCTGTTGCGTTGCCCTACCGTTATTTGCCCTCTCAACCAAAGGTGTAAGCCATGACGATTCCCTTGCTGAGCTATGCCCCCAGTTCTCAAAATCAGCGGGTACCGGGCTACGAAGTACCCAATGAAGAAACCCCCTGGCGCTATTCCCTTGAGGATGCAGTGGATCAGTCGGATGTTGAGGAACTGATTTGGGCAGCCTATCGCCAGGTATTTAGCGAACACGTGGTCCTCAAGAGTACCCGCCAGCCCCATTTGGAATCACAATTGGCCAATCGTGCCATCTCGGTACGGGATTTTATTCGCGGCTTGGCCAAATCAGAGACCTTCCGCCGCCTGGTGGTGGAGACGAACTCCAACTATCGCTTGGTGGAAATTGCCCTAAAGCGGCTGCTTGGACGTGCTCCCTACAACAAAAATGAAGAACTGGCGTGGTCCATTCGCATTGCCACCGATGGTTGGCAGAAATTTGTGGATACCCTGGTGGACAGCGACGAATATACGCAAAACTTTGGCGATAACACGGTGCCCTATCAGCGTCGCCGCTACAAAGATCGCCCGTTTAATCTGGTGACCCCTCGCTATAGTGACTACTGGCGCGATAAGTTAGAGAACAGTCGCTACAAGTGGGGCGACATCCGCAACTTCCTAGAGATGGCACGATCGGTCAAGGTGACGCCCGTGCAATTCAAGCCGGTCTCCACCGCCAATGTGCAAATCCCTGATACCACACGGCGCGATCGCCCGACTGTCCCGGCCTCGATCAACCCGACGGCGAGCTTTCCGCTGCGCTAGCTATTGTTTCACTCTTTGACTTGGGAGAGATCCATGGACTTACCTCTACTCGCCTACAAACCCACAACTCAAAACCACCGCGTCGCTAGTTTTGGCATTGCCGATCAAAACGAAGATACCCCCTATATCTATCGTCTTGAGGATGCAGCCTCCGCCTCGGAAATTCGGGAGGTGATCTGGGCCTGCTATCGGCAGGTGTTTAGTGAGCATGCCACCTTGGCCTTTAACCGTCAAATCACTTTGGAATCCCAATTAGTGAACCGAGTGATTACGGTGCGGGACTTTATTCGCGGTTTGGCCAAATCAGAGCGCTTCTACAATACAGTGGTGGCCGTAAACGACAACTACCGCTTGGTGGATGTTTGCCTGCGGCGGTTCTTGGGGCGCAGTGCCTACAACGAAGAGGAAAAAATTGCTTGGTCAATTAAAATTGGCACCCTTGGCTTCTATGGCTTTGTCGATGCCCTCCTCGACAGTGAGGAATACACCAATGCCTTTGGTGACTTTACGGTGCCCTATCAGCGCAAGCGGATGGAGGGACGTCCCTTTAACCTCGTGACGCCGCGCTATGGCTTTGAATATCGCGACAAAGTGGGTACCACCAAGACAGATTGGCGGTTTGCGCTGGAGAAATTCTACGATCGCAAGTTCCAGGAGCGGCGGCTACCGGAGGGCGACCCCCGCAAATACCGCGATTTGGCAGCAGCGATCGCGCCCAAAACTCGCTATGCCCAACAGTTGCGTGCGGCTGATATTGACTACCTTGCCAAAGTGCCCCGCCGCCGTTAAAGCGCCCTGATCATTCTCCAAATGTCCTCTAGCGGTTTAGCCGTCGGTTATACTACTGGCGGCTTTTTTCCATGGTTTTGCCTTTGAAACCCAATCTATGAGCATCTAACATAGAGGTCAGTTATTTCTTGAACTATGGGCAATCACCTTCTCCCGTGGCTGGTCAGCGCCATTATCCCTGCCACCATTGTGCCGGCCAGTAGTCAAGTGACGATTCCACTTACAGTCAGCATCAGTCCTGATCGCCCTGTTTTAGGAGATACACTGGCCATTGTGGTCAATGCTCCAGAAGCTCCCACGGTAGAGGTGGCGGGCAAAGCACTGCCGGTGTTCTCCATTGGCCCCCAGCAATGGCGTGCTTTTGTGGCAACAACACCGCTCCAGACACCCGGCCGCCGTTCCTTAGTGATTCGCTCAGGAAATCAAACCCGCCATCTGCTGCTTTGGGTGGGCGATCGCGCCTTTCCTGTGCAACGCATTTGGCTACCACCGGGCAAGGACTCCTCAGGCACAGATTTTGAATTTGATCGCGTGGATGCCTTTAAGGCACTGGTCACCCCCCAACGACTCTGGCAGGGCGCCTTTGTGCGTCCCAACACTGGCCCTGTAACCACCCCCTACGGTGTGCGGCGGTATTACAACGGCGTTTTTGCCAAGGACTATTTCCACCGCGGCATTGACTATGCAGGCCCCAAGGGATCACCGGTAGTGGCAGCGCAGCGGGGACGGGTTGCTCTCGTGGGGCAAGAATCTCAAGGGTTTCTGATCCATGGCAACACGGTCGGTATTGATCATGGGCAGGGGGTGCTGACGATTTACCTGCACCTTGATCAAATCCGCGTTCAAGAGGGACAAATGGTTGAGGCAGGGGAAGTCATTGGCACCGTTGGCAATACGGGTGCCGCCACAGGCCCCCATCTCCACTGGGGACTCTACGTCAATGGCGAGTGCGTCGATCCGCGATCGTGGCTGGCGCAGGGGTGGCAGTAGTTGTTACAGGAACTCAGCTCCCTGCCTAGCTTAGGGTCAACAAATGGGCGATAATGCTACTTCAGAGGTAGTCACTTACTACCGTTGCCGCTGATAAGATTTGGGAGTTAGCAACAATGACCATTTTGTTTCAACTGGCCTTGGCTGCCCTCGTCATCCTGTCCTTTGTGATGGTGATCGGTGTACCCGTGGCCTATGCCTCTCCCCAGGATTGGGATCGCTCAAGGCAGTTAATTTTCCTTGGCTCCGGGCTATGGATTGCCCTAGTGCTGGTGGTGGGCGTTCTCAACTTTTTTGTGGTTTAGTCCAGCCAGCGTTGGCGATAGACCTCATACAAAAGCACTGCCGTAGCAATCGCCACATTCAAGGATTCGACAGTTGGCTCCTGAGGAATCCGCAGTGCCGTAAAGGTGCGATCTTGGTAGGCCGGGGGTAATCCTTGGCCTTCATTGCCCATGACCAGCAAGGTGGGTTGACGGAAATCCCCTTGCCAGTAGACCAGGGGCGCCGTCGGTAGTGTGACAACAATTTGCCATCCTTGGGCTTGATAGGCCTTGAGGGTTGTTAAGCCATCGGTAACAGTTTGCATGGGTAGGCGAAACCATTGACCGGCACTAGCGCGCAACACTTTTGGATGGGTCATGTCGACGCAATCGGAGGTCAGCAATAGACCCTCAACCCCCACTGCGGCAGCGGTGCGAATAATCGTTCCCAAATTGCCCGGATCTTGAAGCGTTACTAAACACAGCCCCAAAGACTGGAGCGGCAAGGTAGGCAGGGGTGTATAGTCGGCAACGGCGACGACGCCATCGGGGGTGGTTGTTGTACAAAGGGCAGCAAGGACTTCCTCACTAACTTCAACGGCGCGATCGCTCCTGTGGAGAAGCTGCTGCCAAAATGTTGGAGATTGTTTAGCTTGCCAAGCACTGGTATAGCAAACCACAGATAAGTGATAGCCACTTACCAGTGCCTCTTGGATTAGATGAGTCCCCTCTAAAAGCAAGTGCCCTTGGCGATATTTGCGGTGGTGCAGCTTCCGAATCGAGCGCACCAATTGATTCTGGCGACTGGTAATGATCACTGCTGAATCCAGCGCTCCAGAAAACGTTCCAGATAGGGAGCCAAGAGTGCTGTTTGCCCTGCTTGGGCTTGAATTTCTGTGGCCGATTGAATGTAGCGATCGGGGACCAGCTCGTGCTGACAGTGCTGAATCAACTCCCCAAGACTGGCAGGCGTCACTTCTAGGTGAAACTGCAGACCAACAACGCGATCGCCCCACAGGAATCCCTGTTGCGGACAGGCGGCACTTTTGGCGAGGCGAATCGCGCCCGTGGGTAGGCTAAACATATCCCCATGCCAATGCAGCACCGTCAGTTGGGGTGGCCAATCCTGAAACCAAGGATGGGCTTGGGCGGCTGCTGTGAGTTCAATGGGAAACCAGCCGATTTCCTTCGTGGGTGCGGCGCTGACCGTTGCCCCTAAGACCTGTGCCAACAGTTGAGCACCCAGGCAAATCCCTAAAATGGGTAATCCGTTGGCGATCGCCTGCCGCAAAAAGGCTTTTTCAGCTCCTAACCACGGATAGAGCGCCTCATCGTATACCCCCATGGGGCCACCCATGACGATCAGGGCATCTACCTCCGTCAATGCGGGTAGCGGCTCACCCGCATAGAGATGACTGCCTTGCCAATCAAACCCCCGGGCGATCGCCCACTGCGCAATATGGGCGGGGGTCTCAAAGGGGACATGCTGGAGGTAGTGCAGCCGCATGCATCCCCTTAGGAAGAACTACCGCCTTGATTGCCAAGGATACGGGATTTATACTCGTTCACCCTTTGACCCAATTCACGGCGACCCGATTCAAAGAGGACATAGCGATAGAGAAACCAACAGGTGTAGCCAAAGCCCACGAGTTCACAGGTCGGCCCTAGGAGGGGAATCGCATTCACCACTTCCAAAATGGCAACCGCCAGTGCCACAAAAGGAACAGTAGCGAGAATGATGAGAAGGGTACGCAGGGACTGCTGGTATTCGCCCAGAAATTCACTAACCTGATCGGGAAAGACTGTGAGGAGCCAATAGAGTTTTTCGCGAGCCTGTTGCCACTGTTCATCCGTGAGACCACCAACCTTTGGCGTCGCTGTCTGAGACTCTACTTCCGCTAAGGGTGCTGGCGGCGGCGTTGGTTCAAAAATAGGCTTTTCTGTATGGGTGGTTTCTGTGGTTGGGGCTGTCTCAAATTCATTCATGGGCTTAAGTTCCTTCAGTACCTCAGCAAGTTTAGGCTAAGTTCACCGATCAGCGTTGGCTAATAGCTAATAATTGTTTAACATAGGTGGTGCCTTACCGCTAGCATCCCATTGCCCCAAAAAACGGCGCTACTCATTGAGCACCCAAGTATCCTTGCTCCCTCCCCCTTGGGATGAATTCACCACCAATGAGCCGCGCTTCATTGCTACCCGCGTCAGACCACCAGGATGGACATAAATTTCCTTGCCGTACAGAATATAGGGGCGTAAATCCACATGGCAGCCAACAATTTCACCCCCCAAAAGGGTGGGCACGCGCGACAGCGAAAGAGTGGGCTGGGCAATGTAGTTGCGGGGATTGGCTTTGATGCGTTCTGCAAATTCTGCCCGCTGTTCAGCCGTCGCTTGAGAACCAATCAGCATGCCATAGCCACCGGACTCGTTGGCAGATTTCACCACGAGGGAATCGAGGTTCTTGAGCACATGGTCTAACTGTTGCGGCTCCCAGCACAGGTACGTGGGCACATTGGGCAGTAGGGGTTCCTCACCGAGGTAATAGCGAATCATTTGCGGCACATAGGCATAAATTACCTTGTCATCGGCCACACCAGTTCCGAGGGCATTGGCGATCGCCACCCGCCCTTGGCGATAAACCTCTACCAGACCCCTCACCCCTAGGACCGAATCGGGACGAAATACCGCTGGATCGATAAAGTCATCATCAATGCGGCGATAGACCACATCCACCCGCTCAAGCCCCTTGGTGGTACGCATTTGGAGGTAACCATCGGCTACCACCAGATCCCGCCCTTCCACGAGTGTCACCCCCATTTGCTGCGCAAGGAAGGAATGCTCAAAATAGGCGGAGTTGTATATTCCCGGCGTCAGTACCACCACTGTCGCATCCGGTAGACCGGGGGGCGCAAGGTTCAACAGGGTTTCCAGTAGACGGCTGGGGTACTCGTCCACCGGTTGAATGTGCAGTTCTCTGAAAAGCAGGGGAAACGTGCTTTTCATCACGCGGCGGTTTTCCAGCACATAGGAGACCCCCGAAGGACAGCGCAAGTTATCCTCTAGAACATAGAATGTGCCATCGCGATCGCGCACTAAATCGGTACCCGTAATATGGCACCAAATCCCTCCTGGGGGCTTCAGGTCATGGCAGGGACGCAAATAGCCCTTAGCTGACTCAATCAACTCCCGGGGAATGACACCATCCTTAATAATTTTTTGATCGCCATAGACATCAGCAATAAAGGTATTGAGTGCTCCAATCCGTTGCTTTAGACCCCGTTCAAGGGCTTGCCACTCTTGGGCGGGAATGACCCGCGGCAGAATATCAAAGGGCATGATCCGCTCCGTGCCCTCAGCCGCACCATAGACCGTGAACGTGGCGCCAATGTTAAACATTACCTGTTGTGCTGTTTTTTGGCGCTGTTGGAGCTGTCCCGCTGGGAGCGATCGCACCCGTTGCAACAGCGGTTCAATAAAAGGGCGTGGCTGTCCTTTGGCAAGAAACCACTCGTCGTAAAAGTCTCCCGGATCGTAGTTGTCAAATTCCCGCATTGATATTCCTTTGTGGCGATTTCCCTCAATGATCTTGCTCTAGAGGCGTCGGCAAATCGGAAACCGCCACTAGATGAAACCCCATTTGACAGCGAAAGTGTTGGCATCCCGCTGCAGCGGTACTCCCTAGGGGGGCCCCACAACGAAGCTGACCCTCCTGCCAGCGGGGTTGGCCTTGGCGATCGGCCAATAAACAGGATTGACACACAGACTGTGACGGTAAAATCTGATTTTGGGTGAGGATCACAAGCATCGGACACCTCCCACGGATCAGAGCCTTTCATAGAGAGTCTTTATAGAACCTTGCCGCAAAAAGACTCCAACCCTCGTGCTTTCATTTTATCGTGAAAGCCTAGCGGATACGGTTGACTGCAACTGCTAACTTTGCTACAAATTGCAACTTGCAGCCCCTTGCTTAATCGGCAGCAAAGACTGTACGGGGAAGACGGTTTGCTACGATAAATACGCTAAGACTAATAAAATGATTGTCACCCCTTGAGCTGTAATCCATGTTTGACGCCCTTGCCGAACGCCTTGAATCTGCTTGGAAAACCCTACGGGGTCAAGACAAAATTACGGAAAACAATATCCAGGAAGCGCTTAGGGAAGTGCGCCGCGCCCTCTTAGAGGCCGATGTCAACCTACAGGTCGCCAAAGACTTTATTGAAAACGTCCGGCAGCGGGCGATCGGTGCTGAGGTCATTGCCGGGGTTCGTCCCGATCAGCAATTTATCAAAATTGTTTATGATGCCCTCGTTGAGGTCATGGGGGAATCCCACAGTCCCCTTGCTCACGTGGAGTCACCGCCCACGATCATTCTCATGGCGGGTTTACAGGGAACGGGGAAAACCACCGCCACCGCAAAGCTCGCCCTGCACTTGCGCAAAGAAGGTCGTAGCAGCCTTTTAGTAGCCACCGATGTCTATCGTCCTGCTGCCATTGACCAGTTGATGACCCTTGGTAAACAAATTGATGTGCCCGTGTTTGAAATGGGGACAGAGGTTAGCCCTGTGGAAATTGCTCGCCAAGGGGTGGCCAAAGCCAAGGAACTGGGTGTGGATACCGTGATCATTGACACTGCGGGGCGCCTACAAATTGATGCCGAGATGATGGCAGAACTGGCGGCCATTAAGGCAGCGGTCCAACCCCACGAAACCCTCCTAGTGGTGGATGCCATGACCGGGCAAGAGGCGGCCAACCTCACCCGTGCTTTCCATGAGCAGGTGGGGATTACGGGAGCCATTCTCACCAAGCTAGATGGCGATACACGCGGCGGCGCAGCTCTCTCGGTGCGTCAGGTCTCTGGACAGCCGATTAAGTTTATTGGTGTTGGTGAAAAAGTCGAAGCTCTCCAGCCTTTCTATCCCGATCGCTTGGCTTCGCGCATCTTAGGGATGGGGGATGTCCTCACCCTTGTCGAAAAAGCCCAAGCGGAAGTGGACTTGGCCGATGCCGAAAAAATGTCCCGCAAAATCCTCGAAGCCCAGTTTGACTTTGATGACTTCCTCAAGCAACTGCGCTTGCTAAAAAATATGGGTTCCCTGGCGGGAATTATGAAGCTTATCCCCGGCATGAATAAAATTTCAACGGAGCAACTCCAGCAGGGGGAAGTGCAACTCAAACGGGCAGAAGCAATGATTAACTCCATGACCCGCGAAGAGCGCCGCAATCCTGAACTTCTTGCCAGCTCCCCCAGTCGCCGTGAACGGGTTGCCAAAGGTGCCGGTTATCAGGTGGCCGATGTCACAAAGTTGGTCAGCGATTTCCAACGCATGCGATCGCTGATGCAGCAGATGGGTCAAGGGAGCTTTCCGGGCATGGGTATGCCGGGTATGACCCCCATGGGTCGAGGAGCACGGGCTCAGACTGCCAAAAAGCCCAAGAAGCAAAAGAAACGCAAAGGCTTTGGCGTTCTCTAAACGCCTTCTCTAAACACTGCTGCGACTACAGGGGGCGATAGACCCGATAGTTAATGTGGGGGAAAATATTGTCAATCGCCTCCACCTTTTCCAGCCAGCCGGCATCAATCTTTTGTGCCTTAATGTCCTCGTAGAGCTTGTGGAAGCGCATCAGGTGGCTACGGGTGCGGCGAACCGCATAGGGCACCATCGTTCCCGTGCGCATAATAAAGGCCCAGTCTGAGGATTGGGCAAGGAGCAATTCCCGTGCCGCTTGGTTGAGGGCACGCCAACTCAGTTCATCCCACGGCTCCCCCTTGGCCAGTTCAATCATCCGTTCAGCAGCCTTATGGAGGTGAGGGTAAATCCAAGCATTGGTGTCATTCAGCCAATATTCATGAAAGCCCTTGTAGCCCCAACTGGACTGGGAAGGACGGCACACCTGCTGGGTGGGATGGGCGCGTAGATAGTCTGCCAAGTGGGTCATGGTAAAGGTGTCTTGGTCAAACCAGACCTTGCGGAAGAGAAAGTCCAGGAACCAAGGCCCTTCATACCACCAGTGGCCATAGAGTTCAGCATCGTAGGGAGAGACCACAATCGGCGGACGCTGCATCAGGTGGTATAGGTAGCGAATTTGGTTTTCGCGGTTAAACATGAAATTGGCAGCGTGTTCGGCAGCTTTTTCCCGTGCCCAGTAGGGGTCATAGAGCTGCTTTTCCCCTAGACCAAGGCCACGCCCAGTAATTTTGTGGTACTTGATCCCGGTATTTTTGCGTTGGCCATTGGGCATGATATAGGGTTTGATGTATTCGTAGTCCGCTTCCCAACCCAAGTCCTTGTAAAACTCACGGTATTCAGGTGCCCCCGGATAGCCCACCTCCGATGACCACACCTGCTGGGAAGATTCGTGATCACGGCCAAAGGCAGCCACCCCAGTTTCAGTAAAAATGGGCGCATAGGTGCCAAAGCGAGGGCGGGGACGAGCGTAGAGAATACCGTGGCCATCGGTAATGAAATAGCGCAAACCAGCATCTGCTAGCATGCGCTCTAGACCTTCGTAGTAGGCGCACTCTGGCAGCCAGATGCCCTTGGGTGGACGCCCAAAGGTTTGCTCATAGTGCTCACAGGCCACCTGTAGTTGTGCCCACACCGCTTGAGGATACATTTTCATTAGGGGCAGGTAGCCATGGGTGGCGCCACAGGTAATGATTTCTAGGTTATTAGTGTCTTGAAACTGCTTAAAGGCCTTGACGAGGTCGCGATCGTAGTTTTCCCATGTCTGCCGTACGCGGTTGAATTCTTGGGCATAGTGCTCGGCGAGGTAGCGGATATGGCCATTGTAGGTATTGCGCTCTACCTCTAGTTCCGCCAGTTCCTCTAGTTTTGCCAAGTGCTGATCGTAGCGTTCCTGCAACAGCGGATCCCGCAGCATTGAAATTAATGGCGGCGTCATACTCATTGTGATTTTGAAGTCTACGCCGTCACGCTTTAGCCCCTCAAACATGCGGATCAGGGGCACGTAGGTTTCGGTAATCGCCTCAAAGAGCCACTCTTCTTCTAAAACGTAGTCACTCTCGGGGTGGCGGACAAAGGGGAGGTGAGCATGCAAAACCAGCGCTAGATAACCAATTGCCATAGGAAGCTTGCCTATTGATGTATTTGGGACAACGGCGGGGGATCAATGAGATCAGTTGAGTTTCCCCCATCTTAGGCGAAATCGCCAAATCTGCAACGGGTCATTTTTATCTTTTCTTCACATTTATCGTTAGTCTGACATTTTTGCCATGGAGGGTACTACGTATGGCCGCCAACCCCGGCCGCGGAATTTCGGTTCTGGGCAGGGGTGGAGAATCTCAACCAGAATTTCTAGGGAATCCACCAGGCGAGGACCCGGACGGTTGAAATAGGCGTTGCCATCCACAATGTACACTTGACCGCTTTGCAGGGCACGCAATTGCTGCCACTGGGGATAGGTTTGCAGGGCTTGGTCAAGTTCTTGCTGGGTGCGTTCCAGGTCAAAACCACAGGGCATGACAAGGATCACTTCGGGGTCGATCGCCAGCAGGGTTGACCACTCAATGTAGGGGGAATGCTTTCCGGCGGTACCCAGTAGATTTTCACCGCCCGCCAGCGCAATTAATTCTGGGATCCAGTTGCCACTGGCCATGGGGGGGTCAATCCATTCAATGGTTACCACCTGGCGGCGCGGGCGATCGCTCACCCGGCTTTGACAGGCGCGAATCCTGTCTTTCAGGGCACTCAGTAGGGGGTCTGGAGCAACCCCAAGGGCCAGACCCACCCGTCGGATATCTTCCCAGACATCCTCAAGGCAATGGGGTTGGAGGGAAATTAACTGCGGCGGCGAGTCCCAGAGTTCGGCGATCGCCCGCTGGACATCTGCCAAGGTAACCGCACACACATCGCATTGATCTTGGGTAATAATGTGGGTGGGTTTTAGCGCCTGCAGAGTCGCCAGTTCTAAGTCATAAATGCCCAAGGCCGCTTGCAGCAGATCCTGAACCGCTCGCTCAATGGCTAAACTCGACTGTTGGGCATCTAACCTAGGCCGGGTACAGACAGGCAATGCCTTGACCGCGGGCGGATAGTCACACTCATGGCTGCGACCCACCAGAAACGGCAGCAACCCCAGAGCAGCAATAATTTCTGTGGCACTGGGCAGGAGGGAAACAAGGCGCATCTTAGAGCTAATGCCAGGAGCCAGAATTGAACTGGCGACACGAGGATTTTCAGTCCTCTGCTCTACCAACTGAGCTATCCCGGCTTGAAAGTGCTTTATGATTGTAGCAAGCGTCTAGGGGCGATGACAAGTCTCTCAGAAAATCAACTAGGGCAGACGCAGACGTAAGCGGAAATTCCCGCCCAGGCCATCTGCTAGGGCATCAACTGCTGCCTGAGGATGCCTCTGTTTTGGGTCTTGACCACGATTCTTGAGCCGACTAAGCTGCCCTTATAGTGACAGTCCCCTTGTGGAGTCTCCTAATGGGTATTCAAGTTCTTGCCACCACTCCCTTCAAGGATCAAAAACCTGGCACCTCTGGCTTGCGTAAGCCAGTACCTGTTTTTCAGCAGCCCCACTACCTGGAAAACTTTATTCAAGCAATTTTTGACACCATTGAGGCACCGCAGGGGCAAACCCTTGTCTTAGGGGGCGATGGTCGCTACTTCAATGCCACAGCTATTCAAGTCATCCTCAAAATGGCAGCAGCCAATGGCTTTGCCCGGGTCAAGGTGGGGCAGAATGGGATTCTCTCAACCCCAGCGGCCTCCTGCGTGATCCGCAAGTATGGGGCAGTAGGGGGCATTATTCTCTCAGCCAGTCACAACCCCGCCGGGCCCCAGGGGGATTTTGGCGTCAAGTTCAACATTGCCAATGGGGGGCCTGCTCCCGAAAAAGTTACTAATGCGATCTATGAGCGCAGCCTTGCCCTCACCCACTACAAAATCTACACTGCCCCCGATGTGAATCTGCACACCCTTGGGGAGTTTCCCTTGGGTGAAATGATTGTTGAAGTCATTGACCCCGTGGCTGATTATCAAGCGCTGCTGGAGACCCTTTTTGACTTTGATCGCATTGCCGCGGTGATTCGTACAGGGAAGCTGCGCCTTGTCTTTGATGCCATGCACGCGGTTACAGGACCCTACGCCCAGCAAATTCTGGAAAAGCGCTTGGGAGCTCCCCAGGGCACGGTGCAAAATGGCGTGCCCCTACCCGACTTTGGCGGTGGTCATCCCGACCCCAATTTGGTTTATGCCCGTGACCTTGTGCAGCAACTGTTTGGTGAGCAGCCGCCGGATTTTGGGGCTGCCTCCGATGGCGATGGCGATCGCAACATGATCTTGGGGGCCAAGTGTTTTGTCACCCCCAGTGATAGCCTAGCTATTCTGGCGGCTAATGCCCAACTTGTGCCCGGCTACAAAGATGGATTAGCGGGGATTGCCCGTTCGATGCCCACCAGTCAAGCGGCCGATCGCGTTGCTGCTAAGCTGGGTATTGACTGTTACGAAACCCCTACGGGCTGGAAGTTCTTTGGTAATCTCCTCGATGCCGGTAAAGCAACCCTCTGCGGTGAGGAGAGTTTTGGCACTGGCTCCAACCACCTGCGCGAAAAAGATGGCCTCTGGGCTGTGCTCTTTTGGTTGAATATCTTGGCCGTCCGCCAAACCTCTGTGGCCGAGATTGTCAAAGCCCATTGGCAAACCTATGGCCGCAACTACTATTCGCGCCATGACTATGAGGGCATCGAGAGCGATCGCGCCCACACGTTAATGAGCCAACTGGAGCAAAAACTGCCCAGCCTCGTAGGTCAGCGCCTGGGGGCCTATACCGTTGCCACTGCCGATAACTTCAGCTATACCGATCCTGTGGATCACAGCGTCAGCCAAAACCAAGGCATTCGGCTCATTTTTGAAGATGGCAGCCGCATTGTCTATCGCCTGTCAGGCACAGGAACCCAAGGGGCAACGCTGCGGGTCTATTTGGAGCGCTTTGAACCCCATCCTTCCCAGCAACACCTCGATGCCCAAGTGGCACTCGCCGCTTTAATTCAACTGGCCAATGAAGTGGCGAATATCCAAGGCTTAACGGGTCGCGATCGCCCCACAGTCATTACCTGATTGGTATGAAAATTCTCCATGTGTCTGATATCCACCTTGGCAGTGGCCTCAGTCATGGCCACATTAACCCTGCCACGGGCTTGAACACGCGCCTTGAGGATTTTATTGCTGCTCTGGCCACCTGTATTGACCGTGCTCTGCGTGAACCCGTTGATT
This sequence comes from Thermosynechococcus sp., assembly GCF_025999095.1. NCBI lineage: Bacteria > Bacillati > Cyanobacteriota > Cyanophyceae > Acaryochloridales > Thermosynechococcaceae > Thermosynechococcus > Thermosynechococcus sp. The sequence continues at coordinate 233,781 of NZ_AP024678.1, forward strand.
TGGTGCTTTTTGGAGGCGATGCCTTTCCCGACGCCACTCCCCCTCCCCTAGTGCACCAAGCCTTTGCCCAGCAGTTTCGCCGCCTGGCGGATGCCCAGATTCCCACGGTTTTGCTGGTGGGCAACCACGATCAGCACGCCCAAGGACAGGGGGGCGCCAGTCTCAGTCTCTATCGCACCCTGGGGGTACCCGGCTTTATTGTGGGCGATCGCTTGGCCACCCATCGCATTGAAACTCGCCAGGGCAGTGTTCAAGTCATGACCCTCCCTTGGTTAACGCGATCGACACTCCTCACGCGGCCGGAAACCAGTGGCCTTTCCCTTGCGGATGTGCATCAACTGCTCCTAGAGCGGCTCCACCTTGCCCTTGAGGGGGAAATTCGCCAACTCGATCCTGCCTTACCTACCGTCTTACTTGCCCATGCGATGGTGGACACCGCCCAGTACGGCTCTGAACGCTATTTGAGTGCAGGCAAAGGCTTTACAATTCCCCTCAGTTTCTTGGCCCGCCCCTGTTTTGATTACGTTGCCCTTGGTCATGTCCATCGCCATCAAGTCCTGTGTCACGATCCACCCGTGGTCTATCCCGGCAGTATTGAGCGGGTGGATTTTGGCGAAGAGGGGGAAGAAAAGGGCTATGTCTTGGTGAACCTCGTCAAAGGGAAAACAGAATTTCAGTTTTGTCCCCTACCCACCCGCCCCTTCCGCACAATTCGTGTGGACTTGACAGAGGTGGAACTCGATCCCCAAGCTGCCCTCTTGGCGGCGATCGCCAGCGTGGACATCACTGAAGCCGTGGTGCGGGTCATGTATCAACTGCGCCCCGATCAAATTCCCCTGATTAACCTCCATGAGTTACAAAAGGCTCTTGAAAGCGCCCATAGCATCAGCCTCCTGCCCCAACTTGCCAATAGTGAGCCCATTGCCCGGCTGCCAGAAGTTGCCCTCGAACAATGCCTTGACCCCAGCCATGCGCTGCAACTGTATCTAGATCATCGCCCCGATCTTGAACCCCTGCGGCAGGATCTGCTGGCGGCACTCCAAACCCTTGAGGGCAATCCTGCACCGGAGAGTCAAGACACGCCACAGATACCGCGATCGCCCAAACCTGTGATTGAGCAACTGCAATTGCTCTCCTAGGCTAAGGTTAAACCCTTAGGACTCCCTCAGCGTTGGCAACCTTTCTAACGGTTTCTAACGGCTTGGCATCCGCGGGCAAAAGAGGACTCGGGAGCCTGGGCAAACTTTTTTCTTGGAGCTTATTGACATTTTTTCTCATTTGATCTAGGCTAAGTCTCAGTGTTCTCCTCTCTGAGGAATCGGCAGGCGGGGTCAGTCATTGCGACGACCCCTTTTTTTCTTAATGAGGACTGTTGATTCCCACAAAGCACCGCACTTCCCCCTTTCTAGGGGCAGTCAACTATTGCTAAAAATTTGCAAATTTTTGGCAGGGAATAGGGCGGCTATAGTACCACAGGACAGTATAGGGGGGTAGGGTTCTTCTTGGGCCTTGAGAACAGCAATTTTTGGGCCAACCCACGGGATGACTGGGGTTGAGATATAGGGGGTTAGGGGCTACTGCCATTCATCGAGAGCTGTTAGCCCATAGGAGAAGCCGAGAATATCTAGGGTTTCCTGTTCTTCCTGCTTCAGGGTTGCTTCCCAAGGCATATTTTCTCTTCCCTCCCGAGACAATCCTCTATTCACTTAGCCAGTGATGTTTTTGCAAATATGCACTCGCCTGGCGGATTTTAGAAAAGATTTTTTGCCAAGCCTGGGGGCGGCTAGGCCCTACTCTATCAACGTCTAGCGTCACAGCAGGAGGATGATCCATATCACAAGTCAAGCGTGTTTTCTGTGGCACACTACGATCAAGATTTGCGATATGTCCATGTTTAACCCACTTACCATTCGGTTTTGGGGCGTGCGCGGCAGTGTTCCCTGTCCCGGTTCCCACACTGTCCGCTACGGTGGTAACACCCCCTGCGTGGAAATTCAAGCCAATGGTCAACGGATCATCCTTGATGGTGGTACAGGTTTGCGGGTTCTTGGGGAGCACTTAATGGGCCAACAGCCGGTGACGGCACACTTATTCTTTACCCATACCCACTGGGACCATATTCAGGGGTTTCCCTTCTTTCAACCCGCCTTTGTACCGGGAAATCAGTTCCATATCTATGCAGTGCCGGGGAAAAATGGTCAGGGCATTGAACGACGACTGAATGATCAAATGCTCCACCCCAACTTTCCCGTTCCGTTGCAAATTATGGGCGGAGATTTGCACTTCCATGACTTGCAGGTGGGGGAGCAGGTACCCCTAGGCGGCGGTGTGGTGGTGAGTAATGAGGCTCTGAATCATCCGGGCGGGGGGGTGGGCTACCGTGTCAGTTGGCAGGGCATTCATGTGGCCTATATTACAGATACGGAGCATTTGCCGGATGGGTTACATCCGGGGGCGTTTGCCCTGGCGGATCGCGCGGATGTGATGATTTACGATGCCACCTATACCGATGAAGAATACTATCACCCACAGCAGAGCAAGGTGGGCTGGGGGCATTCCACATGGCAGGAGGCGGTTAAGCTTGCCCAAGCAGCCCAGGTCAAGCAACTGATTTTGTTTCACCATGATCCCAGCCATGATGATGACTGTTTAGATCGCATTGGCGAGTTGGCACGGGCAAAATTTCCGCAGACGCTGCTTGCTCGCGAGGGACTTATTATTTCCGTCTATCCAAATGTGATACACTTCCCGGCAACGCCTCAAGCAAGTTAGCGCCTGTGTTGCCTGTCGTTGTTCTACCGGGATATTTAGCGGCTGCCCCTGACTACTACCCATTGCGGGATTATCTGCGGCAGTTGGGGTTTGTGGTGGAGGTGGTCCCCCTCAGGGGACGCTCGTGGTTGCCCACATTGGGAGGGCGATCGGTGGCGCCAATTCTGCGGGCTCTCGATACCACCATTGAGCGTGTTCTGAATGAAACAGGGGCCCCTTCTGTGCATCTCATTGGTCATTCAGCGGGGGGCTGGATTAGCCGCATTTACCTAGGGGATCAACCCTATGATGGCAAAGTTTGGGCAGGTCACAAATGGGTGCACACACTAATTACGTTGGGTACTCCCCATCGGAGTCAGGAGCGTTGGACCCGTCGCAATCTCGACTTTGTTAACACCACCTACCCCGGTGCCTATTACGCGCAAGTTCGCTATGTGTGTCTGGCGGGCAAAGCAATCTATGGGACATCACGCGGCTCCTTTGCCAATTGGTTTACGTATCAAAGCTATAAACTCACCTGTGGCGAAGGTGCCTGTTGGGGAGATGGGGTGACACCAGTGGCAGCCGCCCACCTCGAAGGGGCAGAGAATCTGGTCTATGAAGATGTGCTGCATGCGCCGCGCAGCCGTTGGCGCGATCGCCCCGATGCCCCTTGGTACGGCTCCCCAGAAATTGTTGCTCATTGGCAGCAGTATCTCAAGACCAGTTAGACAGCACACCGCTCAAATTGCCAGCGGTAAACGGCCAATCCTTTATTGAGGACGCATTTTTCCCGTTCTGTCGCGATGGGCCAAGGGCTCTGGGGTAACCAATCTGGACAGATTGAGCGAAAGGCGCCATGGGCACGAAACTGTTGCACCATTGATTCAGCCACTTCAAAAACATCCGACTGCAGGAAAACATGTCCACCAGCGGGCAGGAGTTCAGCAAGAGTGGCCACCAGTTCAGGGGTGACGAGGCGGCGTTTATGGTGACGGCGCTTGAACCAGGGATCTGGAAACTGGATCGTGACGGTGTGCAGGGGAAGGCCGCTGAGAATTTTGCGCAAGTGGACATTGGCATTGCCCCAAAGATAGTGGAGGTTCCGAAGTTGGTGGCGATCGCGCCGCTCATTGGCAGCGACCACTAACGGGTAGCGAATTTCCAGACCCAGAAAATTTTGCTCTGGGTAAAGTGCTGCCATTTCTAGCAAGAATGTCCCCCTTGCACAGCCAATATCCAGATGTAAAGGCTGCGAAGGTTGCTCGTAAATCCTTGACCAATCGGGAACAGCAATGTCCTGCTGGAATTTTTGACTGAGAGGGTTAACGTGTTGTCGCACCCGTACTGCCATGGCGCGATCGCCCATCCAAAACTCCCTAATGTACTGCTGCTATAGGGTAGCTTATCTCAAATGCAGCCTACGCCAGCTGTACCCTTTCAGACCTACAACCCTGATCAGAAGGATTGAAAATGCTCAAAACTGCTCAATAAGGCCCATACTCTACACAAGGGTTGGATCGTTGCAGCAGCCAGCCCCTAGACCGTTTGTTGTGAAGAGATTGATTCAATGCATTTAGAAGGTAAAGTTGCCCTGCTCACTGGTGGCGCACTTGGAATTGGCGAGAGGAAAATACCGTCTCTCGCGCTCCCGAAAATGCCTCCCTTAAAGCTTGGGGCTGAGTTGATGGGACAAACTTTGACGGCATGTTTCTGGGGTGCAAATACGCCATCCGGGCAATGGGTGGTCCTGGCTCGATACATTCACATTTCGCCACGTTCAGGTCCTGTTGGCATACCGGCAGCCGCTGCCTAGGCGTCAAGTAAAGCCGCCGGTGGCAATCACACCAAAACCATTGCCTTGTATTGCCCTCAGCAAGGGATGAACGTGCGTTGTCATTCTATTCACCCAGCAGCAATCCTTATCCCCATGGGAGAACCCATCCTTGGCACTGGCTCAGAACGAGAGTATGGCCATGTTCCGCCCTTAAGACAGTTTGGACTGCCTGCGGCAGTCGCTGCAGTAGCTGTCATCTTTACTGCTGACGCGTTGAGTTGCACCACTGGCGCAGAAATCAATATTGACGGCGCTGTTGTGGCAGCATCTGCAGCAATCCCCTGACAGTAGATCACTTCCCCTGCTGTTGATGATCAAAAGCAGAGATTAAAAAAACTGCCCTCAAAAGCCGAGGACAGCAAAAACCACCTAGGACAATGGGATCGTCCAGCGGCGTGGTACGACCCCAAACTTATTGGCGGGCGAGTTACTCCTTCAAGAAACCGCTGTAGGCCTCCATGCCATGCTCGCCGATGTCCAAGCCTTTAAGTTCCTCTTCCTCGGAAACGCGAATACCAAGGGTTTGTTTTAAGGCTAGCCAAAAGATACTGGTCAGGAGCACAGTAAAGCCACCGATGGTCAAGATACCAATGATCTGAGCAATCAATTGAGTTACCCCATTGCCGGTGAGCAAGCCTAACTCTTTGTCAAACAAGCCAACGGCTAGGGTACCCCAAGTGCCACAGACTAAGTGGACAGAGGTGGCACCGACGGGATCATCGATTTTGATGCGGTCAAAGAAGAGCACAGAATAGACCACAATGACGCCGCCAATGGCACCAATGATCACGGCACTCCAGTAAGATACACCTGCACAGCCTGCTGTAATGGCCACCAGGCCCGCCAGAATACCGTTGATAATCATGGAAAGATCAGGCTTACCAATAGCTAGCCAAGCGGTAATTGTTGCCGCAATCCCACCGGCTGCCGCCGCCAAGTTGGTGGTTACAGCAATGTAGGGGACGGCTTGGTCGGCAGCCAGTTGTGAGCCAGGATTAAAGCCAAACCAGCCAATCCAAAGAATCAAACACCCCAGCATAGCAAAGCCCATGTTATGCCCCGGTAGGGCTTGGGGAGTACCGTCGGCAGCATATTTGCCAATCCGTGGCCCCAAAAAAGCGGCCCCCATTAACGCAGACCAACCGCCCACTGCATGGACAACGGTTGAACCGGCAAAATCCTTGAAAGCCACCCCCTCGCCCAGGAAGCTGATATTACTGAGCAGGCCACCTCCCCAGACCCAATGACCGGTAATGGGATAGGAAATTCCCGTCAGCAGCAGACTAAAAATCAAAAAGTCAATGAATTTAATGCGCTCCGCCACGGCGCCGGAGACAATCGTCGCCGCTGTGCCTGCAAAGGCTGCCTGGAAGAGGAACGCCACTGGAATGACCAGTCCTTCTGGGAAGGGCTTCAGGCCATAGGTTTCTGGGTTTTCACTGCTGAGGAAAAAGCCCCCTGAGCCGATAAAGGCATTGCCCTCGGTACCAAACATGAAGGAGAAACCGATCGCCCAGTAGGCAAGGGTGGCCAAGGCAAAAACAATTAGGTTTTTAGCAAGAATGTTGACAGCATTTTTCTGGCGGCAGAAGCCAGTTTCCAACATGCCGAAGCCGGCATTCATGAAAATCACGAGAATTGCTGCCACCAATACCCAAATAGTATTGAGCACTCCTTGAACGTCTTCAGGGGTGAGGGGTTTATCCTGAGCCTGCGCAGCCACTCCCCAAACAGTCACAATGATTAAAGCTAGGGGAATGCAGGCGACAAGGGCGGGCGATCGCCAACGGAAATTGGGCTGCCAGTCGAGGTTTAGTAACGGGCGCTTTTGCCGTCTAGCACGTTTCAGTTTTAACTTGGACATCGCTTTCATTCTCAACGGTTATAACGGTTATGGCGTAGAGTTGCGCATGGGTTCCGCGGAGGAGAAATCGCAGTTGCGGCACCATTGCGCCAGAAAATCATCTGGCTGCTGTTTGACTTGAGCCAAGCAAAGCATTGACCCGCAGTTAGTTTCTGATTGCACCAGTTCTCAGATTGGAAAATCTGTATCGCGTTATACATTTACCTTGATGACCAAAACCGCCTATCCTAGGAAAGGCAAATCCCATCAAGTTTGCAGCTAACGTTCCTGACTAGGTGTGAATGGATACGATCTGGGAGTTGGATTTTTATTCCCGTCCCCTTGTGGATGAAAACAACAGGAAAATCTGGGAGCTGCTGGTTTGCGATCGCCAGCAACAATTTCGGTTCAGCAAAACCTGTGCAGGAGCTGAAGCCAATGCCCGCTGGTTAGCAGCGGCACTTAAGGAAGCCATGGTTCAATGGCGACAGCAACTGGGCCTGGCAGAGGGGGTTCAACCCCAGCGAGTGCGTTTTTTTCGCCGAGCCATGACCAGCATTATTACGCGGGGGGGAGAAGCGGCAGGATTAGTGATGGTGCCGAGTCGGCGCACGTTTGCTCTCTATGATTGGCTGCGCGATCGCGCCACAAACTTCTATCCAACCCTACCGAACTACCAAGCGGAGCTGGCAACGCCACCCCAGTTAATCCCGCCGGCAGCGCAACCTTTACCAGCGGCGCTGCGGGGCGATCGCTGGCAATTTAGTGGCCTCCCTCTTGGGGAAATTAAAACCGCCTCCGAATGGGAGCTGCCCTTTGGTGAGGTACCACCCCTGCCCTTTTTGAGCCTCAGCGACGATGCGCTCCTGCCAGGGTTAATTATCTATTCGCAGCGGGCACTGCCCTTGGCGGGTTGGCTATCGGGGTTAGAGCCGGCCTCTCTCAGTTTTGAGGAGACACCGCAGCCGTTGCTGATCTTGGAAACGGGGGCGAGCGATCGCTGGGTTCTCATTAGTGGCCGCAATCCTCAGATTCAAAGGGAACTGGCGGCCTTTAAGGACGCCTGTACCCAAAGCCAAGGGCTGCACTTTATCGCAGTGAAGGAACAACCGACACAGGAGACCCTGCAGGGCTTTTGGTTGTTGCAGCAAACTCCTGAAGTTTGACTAGAGCAGCTTCTCAAGGCCATAGATCAAGCGTTTGAGTTGCCTGACTTTGCGAATGGCGAGCAGTACCCCCGGCATATAGCACTGGCGATCGCTAGTGTCATGGCGTAGTGTATAAATTTGCCCCGGTGCCCCAAAAATCACCTCCTGATGGGCAATTAATCCCGGCAGGCGAACACTGTGGATGCGAATCTCAGCCATGGCACAGGCCCCCCGCGCCCCCGTAAGATGTTCCGATTCCTGCACCTGGGGTGGGTTAAAGGTTTTGCCCAATTCAGCTAAACGCTGTGCGGTTTGCAGGGCAGTACCACTGGGGGCATCGGCTTTTTGATTGTGGTGGAGTTCAATGATCTCCACATGGTCAAAGTATTGGCTGGCGCGGATGGCCGCCTCTTGGAGCAACACCATGCCAATGGAGAAATTCGGCGCAATCACCACCCCCATATCGGCCTTGTCGGCGAGCTCGGCCAGTTCCTCAATTTGTTCAGGACTCAGACCTGTTGTGCCCACCACCGGATAGACCCCATAGGCGATCGCCATGCGCACATTCTCGTACACCGCTTGGGGATGGGTGAAGTCCACCATGACCACGGGTTGTTTTTCTTGGGCAGCCGCCACACACACCTCCTGCAAGCTGCCACTAATGGGAATTTCTAATGCCCCTAGCCCCAAAGCTTCGCCAATATCTTCTCCCACCTGCTTGCGATCGATGGCAGCATAGAGCACTGTGTCGGGTGCTTGGTGTACAGCCTTAACGACTTCGCGCCCCATCTTACCAAGGGCGCCAACAACAATGACTGAGATAGGTGTACTCATGCCAAACTCCGACACAGACCACAGGCTAGGATAGCGCGATCGCTTAGCGATACAATAACCCAATGGTGAAGATTTGTCCGGAAAAGCCAATGTTAGTTTTTTCTTTTCCTGAGTTGGTTGAGCGCTGTCAAACTTGGACACCCAAACGGCCTGGCTATGCCGTTTGTCCCTTGGATCACCATAACCCTGAACTGGCCTCTAGCCTCTACCGCATCGAACCAGGACAAGCCAATTATCCCCACTACCACCATCGGGGGGATGATATTTTCCTGATTGTGTCGGGTGTGGGTGAACTCATCACTTGCCCCATGACACCCCCTGCCGATTCTGTGGCGGCCACTGCCTTGACTCGCACCCCTGTGGAGACCGGCTCCTACGTCCATGTGGATGCCCAATGTCTGCACTGGCTGCGGAATTTATCCCCTGATCAGCCCTTGTATTACTTGAATATTGCACCGCTGTCCCACGAGAGCGATCGCGTCGATGTGACCATCGAGGGCTGGAACCCAAAAAGTACTTAACCAAAAAGTACTTAATTAGTACTTATTAGTGCTTATGCCCTCCTGAACCCACTGGCTGCTTCCTCAAAGGCCTTGCTCAACTCCTCCCCCGCGTCTTGAAACCCCGCTTTGATGGACTCCCAAGTATCATCTCCCCCTGCTTTGAGGGCAGCCAATTATTGAGTGACTTTATTGCGTTTGGCCTTCAAGGCTTCAATTTTGGCTTCAATATCTACTTTGACATCTTCACCAGCGCTGCCCTTGCTTTGGATTGAGTCAAGTTGGGCACCGCGCTGTTGCAGCTTGGCTTTTATCTCCCCTGGCTCGGTCAAGCGATCGGAGGTACAACCATCCTCCCGTTTTCAAGATCAATACCTATCATTGCCCAAGAATTGCTAGATGGATAACAATGCAACGGTGTCATACTTTCGTAGAATGAGGTCAAGGCAGTGGGGATATTTTGTAAAAGTTGCTTTCATTTCTACACAAAAATAAACTAAAAATCTAAAGAATAATTAAAAAACACATCTAATCATTTTATTTTGTGTAGTGTGCCCAGGGATACAGTCAAAGAACCAAAGAGTAAATCTATTCTTTCCATTAGATTCTTTGTATTAGACAGTCAGGGGGATACTCTGCATGAACAACCTGCTTCTAGACTAGGGGCGGGTTATCAGTAAGCCGGTTTCACACTTCCTAGCTTCATTGACAGCTTTGACTCCCGTATTGAAGTGATGCGCAAGAGGTTGCACCTAAGCCAAAATTTCAGTATTGTCGTGTGGGGAAAAGTATTTTAAGCCTCTAAGGCAGAGCGTTAGGTCAGCAGCACTTGTATTTTTCAGGGGGAATCGTTAATCATTTCCGAAATTTTCAGGTTTTGGCGGATTTTCTTGTTAACTTGTAAGAGCAGGCGCTTGACTGAATTCTCATCACTCAATTGTGAATAATCAGTCAATTCACTTGATCTACTAGCTAAATTCATGCAGTAATCATTCAGTGTTTCGAGGTAAAGAAGATGACAATCGAGCCAATCAATTTTATGGCAACAATGGTACGACGAGTCCAGTTGACCGATGAAGACAAATCGCTGTTAGCTGAAGCTGCCCCTTGGGGGAAAGAAATTGCTCCGCAAATGGCGGATATTTTTTATGACTATCTAGGCCGTGACGAAGAAATGAACGCTATCCTCAATGCCACGGAGGGGCGAATCCATCGTCTGCACCAAACCTTTGTGGACTGGTTTTATGAAATGTTCACAGGAATGGACAGTTGGGGCAAAGCCTATGCTGAGCGACGCTGGAAAATTGGCCTTGTCCATGTGCGCATTGGAATTGGCCCGCAGCACGTGGTGCCTGCAATGGCGGTTGTCGTGAATGCCGTACGCCAAAAATTAAGGGAAGCCAACAAATCCGAAGCCCTCAGTGACGCTCTTGGCAAAATTTGCATGATTGATCTTGCCTTTATTGAGCAGGCCTACTTTGAAGTTTCTTCCCAAGCAGTCCTCAAAGAAACCGGTTGGACACAGGCACTGTTTCAGCGTCTGATTGCCACGGGTGCGGCTGCTATGTAGGTCTCCCAACAAGGAGAGCTAAGTGTTCAAAATTCTGCACGAGTATTTAAAGAGGATTCAACCATGCCGATTAACGCTGCAAAACTGGAAGCCACACTGCAAAACTTTGTTGCCAATGCCAGTAATGTCCAAGGGGCAGCCCTCGTGTCTCCCGATGGTCTGACGCTAGCAGCAGCTCTACCAGGAGGCATGGACGATGAACGGGTGGCGGCAATGTCAGCCGCAATGCTGTCCCTAGGGGAGCGGATTGGCCGAGAACTGAGTCGTGGCCAAGTGGAACGAATTTTGGTTGAGGGAAGCAATGGCTATGGCATTCTCACTAGTTGTACTGAAGATGCGGTCTTTCTGGTGCTAGCGGATGCCTCTGCCAAGTTGGGAATTATCAATCTTGAAATTAAAAATGTGTTGGCCGATCTGCAAAACCAACTCACCGATGTGAGTTCAGCAGTGAATGTTTAAGCCACCCTGACTGGCAAAATCGAGGTGCGACCTATGGAAATTATGCGCATTGTCATTACAGGGCCTGTAGGGGCAGGCAAGTCCACATTCATCCGCACGATTAGCGAGATTGAACCAGTGGATACGGATCGCAAGGCAACGGATGAAACTGCTGCTTTCAAGGAAAAGACAACGGTGGCCATGGATTTTGGGCGGCTTCAGTTTGGCCCCAATGTTGCCCTACATCTGTATGGCACCCCTGGCCAAGAACGCTTTGACTTTATGTGGGATATTCTCATTCGCAAAGCCCATGCCTTTATCCTGCTGGTGAGTTCTCACCGTCCCCAGGATTTTCGAGCGGCACGGCGGATTTTGGCCTTTATGCGCCATCGCACAAAGATTCCGATGCTAGTGGGTCTGAGCCATGCCGATAATCCCAATGCTTGGCCTGCTGAAGAGATCGCGATCGCCCTTGGCTACTTAAGTCCCCATCGTCGCCCACCGATGCTGCCAGTCAATGCCTTGGAGAGGTCCTCTGTTGCTGCTGCCATGGTGGCACTCATTCAAGCCTATGCCCGTGCCCAGTCCTCGCAATCAAACTACAGCGCACTCACCACTTAACAATCACTCATTAGGGGGAATGTATGAAAATTACAGGTTATCTATCGGAATTTTCCTTGGGGGAAATTTTTCGTTTTCTAGAGCAAGGGCAAAAAACAGGCTGCCTCTCGATTAAACCAGTGGAAATGGCAGGGATAATGCCACCCATCCCCCAGGCGCAGGAGTACTATATTTTCTTTCGCTTAGGTCAGATTGTGGCAGCAACAACAAGCTTAGATCATCAAGGACTGCAACGGCTTATTGAGCAGCGGGGATGGCTCCGTCCCACAACGATCCAACGCCTCCTGCCCTTTTGTTCCCTCACGGGTTCCCTTGGCCTCTGCCTAAAAACACAGGGTGCCCTTGAGCCGGAACAGCTGCAGTTATTGTTTAAGCAGCAGGTACTGACACCGATTCCTCAGCTCTTTAGTCTCAATGAGGGCTGGTTCAAGTTTGATGCCAACCATCCGCTGCCCTTTCATGAAATGACGGGACTCAGTGCCTCACCGATGGACATTTCCTTAGCGGGTCTACGACTCCTGCGGGATTGGACAGCCTTGATGGATAAGCTGCCCTTGCCCAGTTCAGCGATCGCCAGCACAATTCAGGGACAGCCCCCCTACCGTCTAAATCGCCATGAGTGGCAAGTGTGGGAGTACGCCAAAGGCACAATGACACTTCAGGAAATTAGCCATGCTTTGAACTTACCGATTCTGGAGGTACAGAAAATCTGCTTCCGCTTAATGGTGGTGGGCATTGCCGAGGAGATTGCGGGCATTAGTGCCCCCTCTGCTATTGAGCCTGAACTGAGTGAAACGACAGAAATCAGCAGCTCCTTTTTGGCGGGACTCCTTACATTCCTAAAAACGAAAACCCATGTGAACGCTTCCTATGGAGCCAAAGGCAATGATACAACGCTTTGAATGGACAGATCGCCTGAGTACTGGCGTGCCAACGCTTGACATTCAGCACAAGGAGCTAGTTGCCGCGATTAATGATCTTGCCGATGCCATTGAACAGGGGCGGGGGGCTTCTCGTATTAAACAGCTCATTGTGTTTATGAAATACTACGCTGAGTGGCACTTTGAGAATGAGGAAAGCTGCGCTGCTAAATACCAGTGCCCCTTAGCAGAGGTCAACCATCGCGCCCATGAACAATTCATCGGGCTCTTTGAGGAGCTTCAGCAGCAGTATCGCCACAGTCAAGCGGATGAGTCTGTTGCCGTGATGATTCATGGTAAATTGGCGGATTGGTTGGTCAACCACATCATGAAAATTGATAAGGAAATTGGCCAGCACATCTGTGCCCACCGCTAGCCCAAGAATCGATGAGTAAAAAGCACGTCATCGTCAAACCCAATGCACGGCAGTCTTCTGTCTCTATCACCCCTGAAGGTCAACTTCTGGTTATGGTGCGTGCCCCTGCCAATGATGGTAAAGCCAATCAGGAACTCATTGCCGTCTTAGCAGAGTATTTTCGCGTACCCAAGTCGCGTATTCAGTTGGTTAAAGGGTACACCAGTCGCCATAAGGTGATTGAACTGCTGGATGAAGGGCATCTAGACTAATAACAGCGTGCGGCCTGATGATAACTTTATGACGTTTGATGTCACTCCTGCAAAATCCTTTGTTCTCAGTGGTGCCCGCCCCCACTACAGTCCCGATCGCCCCGGACGGGTGGAACATATTTTCCTGGATTTGACGCTGGATTTAGAGGCTCAAACCTGCTGGGGACAGTGCTACATTCACTTGCGCCCCCTCCACTCTCAATTGCGATACCTACGCCTCAATGCCGTGGGGCAACAGATCAAGGGTGTGACCGTGCAGCACCAACCCCAAACCTTCCACTACGATGGCGAATTCCTGGATATTTCCCTCGATGAGAGCCTAGGGATTAGCCCCGATCAGGCGCTGCTGATTGCCATTGACTATCGCCTTGAGAAGCCTCAGCGAGGGTTATACTTTGTCCCCACCCACCCACCCCAAGCCTGGACTCAAGGGGAAGATGAGGACTCCCGCTATTGGTTTCCCTGTTTTGACTATCCTGGTCAACTGGCCACCTCAGAGATCAGAGCACGAGTGCGCCAACCCTTACAGGCCATTTCCAATGGTGAATTGCGTGCCTGTTATAGCGAGGGGGAGTGGCAAGTCTTTGATTGGTACCAGCCCCAAGTTCACCCCACCTACCTGATGACCTTGGCAGTGGGGGATTTTGCCGTTTTTGATGATCAGTGGCAGGGCAAGCCCGTCACCTACTACGTTGCTAAAGATCGCGCTGCCGATGCCCTACGCACCTTGGGCAAAACGCCAAAGATGATTGACTTTTTCAGCCGCATCTATGGCTATCCCTACCCCTACCCGAAATATGCCCAGGTGTGTGTGGCCGATTTTATCTTTGGCGGCATGGAAAATACCTCGACAACGCTGCTCACCGATCGCTGTCTTTTGGATGAGCGGGCAGCTGCGGAAGATTTTCGCAGTGAAAGCTTAGTTGCCCATGAGCTGGCACACCAGTGGTTTGGGGATCTGGTGGTGATCAAGCACTGGTCCCATGCCTGGATTAAGGAGGGCATGGCCTCCTATGCCGAGGTGCTGTGGTTTGAAGAGGAATATGGCGCTGATTTTGCCGCCTACTACCGTCTTGGGGAGTTGCGCAGCTACCTCAGTGAGGATAGCGATCGCTACCGCCGCCCCATTGTCACCCACATCTATCGCGAGGCCATTGAACTTTACGATCGCCACCTCTACGAAAAAGGCGCCTGTGTCTATCACATGATCCGCCAAGAACTCGGCGAAGAACTATTCTGGAAAGCCATTCAAACCTTTGTCCAGACCTACGCCCATCAAACCGTTGAAACGGTGGATCTCCTGCGGGCCATTGAAAGTGCCACTGGACGCAACTTACTTCCCCTCTTTGACCAATACGTGTTTCGCGGCGGTCATCCCGACTTCCATGTCAGCTATCGCTGGGAAGCAGCGGATCAATTGGCGGTTCTCACGGTCAAGCAGCAGCAGGTGACCGCAGGCGTTACCCCCCTAGAGCGCAATCTTTTTGATCTGCGGATTCCCATCGGTATCGGTACCGTAGATGAGCAGGGACAAGTGTCAGTGAAAATCATGCCGCTGCGCATTCATGAACCAGAGCACACCTTCTATCTACCGCTGCCACAGCAGCCCAGCTTTGTGAGTTTTGATGCCGGCAACCACACACTAAAGACTGTTACCCTAGAGTACCCCCTGCCAGAGCTGAAAGCGCAACTTCAGGACGACCCCGATGTGCTCGGACGCATTCAAGCCGCGATTGCCCTTGGTAAAAAAGGCAACCTAGAGGTGGTTCAAGTCCTTGCAGAGGCGCTGAAACGGGAACCCTTCTGGGGGGTTCGCCGCGAAATTGCCAAAGTCCTAGGCACAATTCAACTGGATCAAAGTTTAGCTGCCCTGAAACTGGCGCTTGCCGATCACCATCCCCATGTGCGCGCCGCAGCAGTGGAGGCCATTGCAGGATTTAAGTCCGCGAAAGCCTACGAACTCCTCAAGCCCATTGCCAAGCATGGCGACCCCAGTTATAGCGTTGAAGCAGCCGCCCTCAAAGGAATTGGTGTCATTGCCGCTGCCAAACTGCAACCGAAACCCAAGCCCGCAAAGGTGCTGAAACGACTGCGCAAAGCCTTAGAAACGCGCCAAGGCTGGAACGAGGTGGTTCGCTGTGGGGCGATCGCTGGTGTGGGGCAACTTAAGAATTTGCCTGAAGCGGTGAATTTAGTTCTCGACTATACTGCTGCCGATGTCCCGCAACCGTTGCGTTTAGCGGCCATTCGTACCCTTGGCACGATTGGCGATCGCCACCATCCCCAACTGCAGCTAATTCTGGAACGGCTAGAGCAACTGAGCCATGAGACCTTCTTCTTTACCCAGATGGCCGTTGTGGAGGCCCTGAGTCAAATTGACCATCCACGGGTTTTGGGTATCCTGCAACAGGTGGGCGATCGCACCACCGATGGCCGCATCAAGCGATTCGTGGATGAAAGCATTGCCAAGGTGCAAAAAGCCATTGGCAGTGATGATCGTCTCAAGACTCTAGAGACCACCCTCAGCGAATTGCAAAAGGAAAATCAAACCCTGAAAAGCCGCCTTGAAGAATTGGAGGCACGAACTAAGGCTACCAATCCGGAATCAGCCCCCAGTTAGGGCTGTAGCATAGATAGAGCAGCAACTAAAGGAGGCTTGGGTGACCAAAAAACGGGTGCTTTCGGGCGTACAGCCCACCGGTAGCCTGCATTTAGGCAATTACCTCGGTGCCATTCGCAACTGGGTAGCCGGTCAAGCAGAGTATGAAAACTACTTTTGCGTCGTGGATTTACACGCGATTACAGTCCCCCACAATCCGGCCGAACTCGCTGCCAATACCTACACAGTAGCAGCTCTGTATTTGGCCTGTGGTATTGATCCTGCCCACGCCACTATTTTTGTGCAATCCCACGTCAGCGCCCATGCCGAACTCACTTGGCTCCTCAACTGCATTACCCCCCTCAACTGGCTGGAGGACATGATCCAATTCAAGGAAAAAGCCGTCAAGCAGGGCGAAAATGTGGCAGCAGGACTACTGGACTACCCAGTACTGATGGCAGCCGATATTTTGCTCTACGATGCCGATCTTGTGCCCGTGGGCGAAGATCAAAAACAGCACTTGGAACTCACCCGCGATATTGCCGCCCGTGTAAACTACCTCTTTGCCCGCAATCAGCCGCCAATTTTGAAGCTGCCGGAGCCCTTGATTCCTCAGGCGGGGGCACGGGTGATGAGTCTCACCGATGGCACCAAAAAAATGTCGAAGTCAGATCCATCGGAGTTGAGTCGGATTAACCTTTTGGACTCCCCTGATGCCATTCGCAAAAAGATCAAGCGCTGCAAAACGGATCCGATTCGTGGCTTGGTCTTTGACGATCCCGATCGCCCCGAAGCCAATAACCTGCTGAGCCTCTATCAAGTGCTCACGGGAAAAACTAAGGAGGCAGTGGCGGCAGAGTGTGCCGATATGGGCTGGGGACAGTTTAAGCCCCTACTCACGGATGCGGTGATTGCTACCCTTGAACCAATTCAGCAGCGCTACAACGAGATTATGGCAGATCCAAGCTACCTGAAGGATTTGCTGAAAAAAGGCCAACAGCAGGCAGCGAGTGTGGCAAATGCCACTTTAGAGCGGGTAAAACTTGCCTTTGGGTTTGCGCTCCCATGAGAATAGGCCGAAGGCTCAGACAGGCTTGGGGGGCGTTTTGGCGGCGATCGCGCCTTGTCAATGGCGAGCCCCTCAATTGGGTCAGTCTCACTGTCATTATATTGGTGGATATTTTTATCCTTATTAATGTCTTTAGTGGCCTCAGCGAAATTCGCAATTGGCCCTTGAGTCCCACTCAAGCGCAGCCCTGCTATGAGCCTTGGCAAAGCTATCGTCAGGATAGAGCCAGCGATCGCGCGATTCGTTTTCTCAAGCAGCAAATTGCCCTGGAGCCATTGCCCCAGGGCTACCTACCCCAGCTAGAAGAAAGCGCCAAAGGGAAACTGGGAACCCTCTCATCCATTTGCTTGACCTATGCAAAATATCAGGATGCTGTCAACCGCCCCCCTAATCAGGCCCGACTCAGACAACTCCAGACAAAACAGGCGCAAATTCAAACCCTCGAGGCTACCAATGCCCGCATTCGCCAAGAGTATGACTCGACCCTATTGGAGCAGCTAGCGGGGCAGCCGCAGGATCAGTCTATCAACTTGGTGGCGGCCGCCAAGGCCAAAGTCACCCTTGAGGCCAACGACCGCCAGATTGCCGCTCTCAAAAATGAGATAGCTGCCCTTGAACGGGCGATTCTCCAGGAACCCGATAGCCAAGCCTTCCTGAATTTTTTAGAGGACACCAGCCAATTTGCCCAGCTTGAAGGCGAATATCAACGCTCTCAATTTTGGTATCCCAGCCTGCAATTGCTCCTACAGGTTCTCTTTTTATTACCGCTGATAGGCATTGCCCTCTGGGTGTATCGCTTCGCGGATCGCCGGCGCTATGGCCTCCTCGCCCTGATGAGTTGGCACCTATTGGTGATCATCTTGATTCCTGCGGTGCTGAAGATCTTTGAGCTGCTGCAGGTGGGCGCACTCTTTGCATGGCTCTCCCAAAGGATTCTTGCCCTCTTTGGCGGCTTGCTTTTTTTGGTGAGCTATGTTTATATCCTGCTGGTTCCAGCACTGGGGTTTGGTATCATCAAGATTGCTCAAGCCTTTTGCCTCAATCCGCAGCGACAGGCGGCAGGACGCATTCAAAAACAACGCTGTGTGCGCTGTGGCAAACGATTGCGAGCGTTCGATCAACACTGTCCCCACTGTGGTTATTTGCAGTGGATGCCCTGTCCCAGTTGTGGGCAGCCCACCTACCGCCACTTGCCCTATTGCCGCCACTGTGGCGCCTTGATCCCCCCCCACAGTTAGTCCCTACAACATCATATTTGTTTGGGAAGTGCCCAGGGGTAAGCTTCTACTTAATGGGGATGGCACTGGGGTCGTACCAGCCTTCGTGGCGCAGCGTTTCGATAAAAATCCGCCAGTGGACAAGGGGAGGCAACACCAAGCGATCGCCACCGGCAATGGGGAGAGAGAAATCTGCAGTCATTCTTAAATTTGTTTTCTACACACAATCATCCCCTTTTTTGCTGGGGAAGACTGATTCCAAGCTAGCTACTTTCATCAACATCTAGAGTATTCTAAACACGATGGCACCGTGATCCCCATCAGGGGTGGTCACCCTTGCAGCCAGGATAGATTGCCCTTAGAAAGACCGCTCAATGTCTCTAGGGGATCATCACATATGCAGGACTTTGAATATTTAGAAAACGGGTGTATGATAGACTAAGAGGGGAAAATGAAGGCAAAATTAAATAATAGTTTGAAAATTTTTTATAACTATTTGCTTTAATGTCTCTAGCACTAATTTAGGAATGATTGCAAAACTAGTCGTTTTATCCCCTCTTGATGACTCACCCCATAACTTGCCAGCCATCATTGAAGCAAAGGCGGCAGGCCCTTTGAAGAATCACTCCCCCAAAAAGTGTGCACTGGCCTCAATCAACCTACTAGTGGTTGCAAGCATTCCCCAAGCCGGTGAAATTTTATATCCCTATCTGATAGAAATTGAGCAGGTTTACTACGACGTTCAAATCTGTTGTTATGCTCATCTAACCCCCGGGGTGGTTGCTCAGGTGAAGCCCCATCTGCTTGTTTTGATAGCTCAGGGGGAGGAGCTCCTCAATACTGTCGAGACCCTCCAACAGCAGTATCCCCAGTTGCCCCTGGTGGTCATTGATACAAGCGATCGCCCTGAGGTCGAAACTCCAGTCCTTCACAGTGGCGCTCAGGACTATTTAACGATTCAAGAACTCAGTCCCAATTTACTCGCCCGCAGTTTTCGCCATGCCATCGATCGCCATCAGGTGGAACAGGCCCTACTACGCCAAGCCCAGTACGATCGCCTGCTGATGGAAATTACGCAGCACATTCACCAATCCCTCGACTTGACTACGATTCTTGAAAATACCGTCAACGATATCCGGGAATTACTGGAGTGCGATCGCGTGCTTATTTATCGTCTCCTCGATCGCGGGCGCGGCATTATGGAGGTTGAAGCCGTAGTGCCTCCTTGGTCATCAGCTTTGGGAGAGCTGGTGGGGGATTCCTGTTTTAGGGACCATTATGCAGAGGCCTACAGGCGCGGTCGCATCCATGTGGTGCATAATTTAGACACGGCGGCCCTTGACCCCTGTTATCGCGATTTGCTGGCCTATTACCAGGTCAAGGCCAATCTTGTCGTCCCAATTGTTGTGGAAGGGCGCCTCTGGGGATTGCTCATCTGTCAGCAATGTGGCCACCCTCGCAACTGGCAGGATAGGGAAATTGGCCTGATAAAGCAAATTTCCACCCAGTTGGCGATCGCCATCCTCCAAGCGGAACTCTATCAAAGAGCCCAAGCAGAAATTCAAGAGCGCAAAGCGATTGAAGCTCAACTGCTGTACCAAGCCCGTCACGACCAGCTCACCCATTTAGCCAATCGCTCGTTCTTTGAGGAAAAATTGCGCCTAACCCTGCGCTATGCCGCCGAGCACCCCAATTACCACTACGCCGTTCTCTGCTTGGATTTAGATCGCTTCAAAACCCTCAACGATAGCCTGGGACACTCCATTGGGGATTTGTTTCTCAAAGCATTTGCCCAGCGCCTGAGTCGTTGTGTCAGCCCACAGGATGTAGTGGCACGCCTCGGAGGCGACGAATTTGCAGTTTTGCTGAACGATATTCAGGGCATAGAGGAGGCTCAGGCCATTGCCGAAAGGCTGCGCGATCGCCTCAGCCATCCCTTTGAAATTGAGCACTACACCCTCTATACCACTGTGAGTATCGGGCTGGTCATGGGCAATCTCCATTACACCAGTAGTGAAGAAGTGCTCCGGAATGCCGACATGGCCATGTACCACGCGAAAACGAAGGGACACAATCGCATTGATGTCTTTCAGCCCCTGCTGCTGCAACAGCTGCGCGATCGCCTGCATTTAGAAGTGGAGCTGCGGCAAGCCATTGAACGGGGCGACTTTGTTCTCTACTACCAGCCAATTGTTAAGCTCCATAACCAATCGCTCAAAGGTTTTGAGGCACTCCTACGCTGGCAAAAGGGGGATACCCTCATTTCCCCCTCCGTGTTTATTCCCGTTGCTGAAGAAACTGGCCTCATTTTTGAACTCTCCCGCTGGGTGCTGCACAGTGCCTGTGAACAGTTGCAGCAGTGGCAACAGCGTTATCCCAAGCTTAAGTCCGTTGGCCTTACGGTAAGTATCAACCTGTCAGCGAATCAGTTTTCTTTGCCTACCCTTGTGCCTGAGATTCGGCAAACCCTTGAGCACCACCATTTAGCCGGTCAATTTCTGAAGATTGAAATTACTGAGAGTACATTGATGCAGCACTTGGATACCGCCCGCGAAATTCTCGCCGAGCTCAAAGCCATGGGGGTGCGCGTTAACATAGATGACTTTGGCACAGGTTACTCTTCCCTGAGCTATTTACGTAGTCTTCCCTTGGATGGCATTAAAATCGATCTGTCTTTTATTTCCCAAATGGATCGCAGCCAAGAAGACTTTGAATTGGTGCGCACGATTTTGGCCTTGGCTCGCAATCTACACCTTGATTGTATTGCCGAAGGCATTGAAAATACCACTCAACTGCAACGGTTGCGATCGCTGCGCTGTCCCTCTGGCCAAGGCTATCTTTTTGCCCCGCCGCTGACCATAGATAAGGCTGAGGTGTACCTCCAAGAGCACATCCTCTAAAGTGCTGCCAATCAAGCCCAAGGCTAAAGATTGGCAACAAGTTAACTTGCCATTATTCCCGACATTCCTTAATCAAGTGGGCAAATTACGCCCATAGAGGGACTTAATCATATTAGCTCATTAGCTCAGGTTATAAGTTTAATAAAAAACATTGACCCAGTTTATAGTATAGACCTATATCTTTTTGGCGGGCTGTGATGATAGATTGTCTACAATCCAAATTTCGGTCTTTCGTCACCGTTAATTGGAAAACCTGTCCCAACCTGCCGGTTTGGGAATCGAGTTTTTTTGTCAACTATTTACTGTTCTCGATATAGGTCACACTATGTCTCAATTATCGCGTCGTCGCTTTTTAATGACTGCTACTGCTACTGCTGTGGGGGCGATCGCCCTCAAGGGATGTGCCCCAGCCCAAAGTCCCCAAGGACAGCAACAGGGCGGTGGAACTGCCGCAGATGTAGAAACAGACACAATTAAACTAGGCTTTATTCCCATTGTTGAGTCTGCCCCTCTAATCATTGCCAAAGAAAAGGGCTTTTTTGCCAAACATGGCCTGGCCAACGCGCAACTGGCCAAGCAAGCCAACTGGGCCAGTGCCCGTGACAACGTCGTCATTGGCTCCGCCGGTGGTGGCATTGATGGCGGTCAGTGGCAAATGCCCATGCCGCACCTCATCAGCGAGGGCATCATTACCCTCAACAATCAAAAGGTACCCATGTACCTGCTGGCCCAATTAAATACCCAAGGCAACGGCATTGCCATTTCCGGAGCCAATCGAGGAAAAGGCATTCACCTAAAAATTGCTGACCCGAACTATATCAAGGATTTTGCCGCTAAAAACGGACGTAAATTCAAAGCCGCCTATACCTTTCCCCAAGTCAACCAAGACCTTTGGATCCGCTATTGGTTTGCCGCCAACGGCATTGACCCTGATCGCGATATTGACCTATTAGCCGTCCCACCCGCCGAAACCGTCGCCGGAATGCGCAACGGCACCATGGACGCCTTCAGTACCGGTGATCCTTGGCCCTTCCGCATTGTCAGCGATGATATTGGCTTTATGGCCACTCTGACAGCCCAGATGTGGCCCTACCACCCCGAAGAGTACCTAGCGGTGCGGGCCGACTGGGTAGACAAACACCCCAAAGCCACCAAAGCCCTGCTCAAGGCAGTCATAGAAGCACAACAGTGGTGTGACGACAAGGCCAATCGTCCTGAATTGATTCAGATTTGCAGCCGCCGTGAATACTTCAACGTTCCTGGCAATATCCTGACACCGCCCTATGAAGGCACCTACACCATGGGGGATGGTCAACCAAATTTCAATGACTTTAACATCGGACCTCTCTACTGGCGGGATCCCAACGGCAATAGTGTTTCTTTTCCTTACAAGAGTCATGATCTGTGGTTTTTAACCGAGAATTTGCGCTGGGGCTTTAATGCCGATAAGCTTAAAGATTTTGACAATATCAAGCAAATCATTGATCGGGTGAACCGCGCCGATTTGTGGCGAGAGGCCGCCAAGGAGCTGGGGATTCCCGCAGCCGACATTCCCAGCAGCGATTCCCGCGGCGTGGAAACGTTCTTCGATGGCGTCAAGTTTGATCCCGACAACCCCCAAGCCTATCTAAACAGCCTCAAAATCAAGGTCAAGTCCTAGTTAATTGGATTCAATAGGAGACTGCTATGGCTACTGCATCTGTGCGCCGCAATGGCCCTGTCAATCCTCTGACAACGCTTTTACGTCAGCGGGGATCTGATTTTTATCTGCCGATTATTGGCCTGATTGGGTTTCTCATTGTTTGGCAAATGCTATCTACCGCCAAAATTCTGGCCCTCCCTGGCCCAATTCAGGTGTTTGCTGATGAGCGCAGTCGCTATCTCATTTTTCATCCCTTTTACTATAACAGTCCCCTTGATCAGGGGTTGGCACGGCAGACGCTAATTAGTTTGACCCGCGTTGCCCAAGGCTATGGCTTGGCCGCGATTATTGGAATTACGCTGGGGATTTTGGTGGGCACCAGTAAAGCGCTCAACAAAGCTCTCGACCCCATCTTTCAATTTCTGCGCATGGTGGCTCCCTTGGCGTGGGTACCTATCTCCCTGGCGGCGTTGCGCCAAAATGAACCCGCTGCAATCTTTGTGATCTTCATTACCGCCATTTGGCCAATTCTCATCAATACTGCTGTGGGCGTACGGGAAATCCCCCAGGACTACAAAAATGTGTCGCGGGTGCTGCGACTATCCAGGAAAACGTTCTTTTTCAAAATTCTGCTGCCCTCAGCACTACCCTACATTTTTACAGGGTTACGGATTGCCATTGGCTTGGCCTGGTTGGCCATTATCGCGGCCGAAATTGTGATGTCAGGCGTGGCGGGCATTGGCTTCTTTATCTGGGATGCCTATCAGCAAAACTATGTCAGCGAAATTATTGTCGCGGTGGTCTATATCGGTGCCATTGGTCTGATTTTGGATCGCTTGGTGGGCTTCCTGCAAAGCAAAATTGCACCAGCAAATCGCTAGGAGGGAATCATGGGCGTTTTCGTGACCGTAGATCAGGTGGAGAAGATCTTTGACCTCACAAATGGAGGGCAGTATCTTGCGCTGAAAGGGATTGACCTGACCATTCAAAAGGGGGAGTTTGTCTCCTTCATTGGTCACTCCGGCTGTGGCAAGTCCACGTTACTGAATATGATCGCCGGTTTAGACCTGCCCACCTCAGGGGTTGTGACACTGGAGGGACAGCGAGTGCGCCAACCGGGTCCCGATCGCATGGTGGTCTTTCAAAACTATTCGCTGCTGCCCTGGCTTTCGGTACGCGAGAACATTGCCCTAGCAGTGGATGAAGTGCTTGCTCACCTGACTGCCGCTGAACGGCGGCAAATTGTCGAGTCCCATATTGACCTGGTGGGGTTGCGCCCCCATGCCCACAAGCCACCCACAATGCTCTCTGGCGGCCAGAAACAACGGGTGGCCATCGCCCGCGCCCTGGCAATTCAGCCGAAGCTACTGCTGCTGGACGAACCCTTTGGTGCCTTGGATGCCCTCACACGGGGCAATTTGCAGGAACAATTGATGAAGATTTGCGAAGCCCAGCAGGTAACGGCGGTGATGGTGACCCACGATGTGGATGAGGCGGTGCTCCTCTCGGATCGGATTGTCATGCTCACCAATGGCCCCGGCTCCAAAATTGGCGGCATCCTTGAGGTGGATATTCCCCGTCCGCGGCAGCGGATGGCCGTTGTTGAACACCCCAGTTACTACAGTCTGCGCAGTGAAATCATCTATTTCCTCAACCAGCAAAAACGGGTGAAACAGTTGCAGGCGCGTCGCAAACCGCCGATCGCCCGCCATGGTCTCGAAAAAACAAATTTGGAAATTGGCTTTGTGCCCTTGACCGCCTGTGCTCCAATCGCCATCGCCTATGAAAAGGGGTTCTTTGCCCACCATGGCCTTGAGGAAGTGTCCCTTGTGCGCGAGAGCAGTTGGCGCGGCATTGTGGACGGGATTGTGGCAGGCTACCTCGATGCCGCTCAGATGCCAGCGGGGATGCCGGTGTGGCTGACCTGTGGCGGCCATGAAGAGCAGCCGCTGCCGGTGGTCAGTGCCCTCACCCTTAGCCGCAATGGCAATGGCATCACCCTGAAAAGGGAATTTGCCGAGCAGGGGATTCGTACCCTGAGTGACTTTCACCACTACTTGCGGCAAACCCGCGATCGCCCCCATCGCTTGGGCATGGTACATCCCTCTTCCATGCACAATCTCCTACTGCGCTACTGGCTAGCAGCAGGGGGCATTCACCCCGATCGCGATGTCCACCTGCAAACAATTCCACCGGCGCAAATGGTGGCGGATCTGCGCTCTGGCAGTATTGATGGCTATTGTGTAGGCGATCCTTGGAACCTCCGGGCGGTCAAAGAGGGACTGGGCTTTACCATTGCCAGTGACATGGACATTTGGGCTGGGCATCCAGGGAAAGTACTGGGGGTGCGGGAAGATTGGGCGATGAGCTACCCCAATACCCACATTGCCTTGGTCAAGGCCCTACTGGATGCCTGTCGCTACTGTGCCGATCCTGCCCACAGTGAGGAGATTAAGGAAATCCTCAGCCGCAAAGCCTATGTGGCCACCAACCCGGAGTATTTGGAGCTAGGGCTCAATGAACAAGGTGGGCCAGTGCACCATCTCTTTTTTGGCGACGGGGTCAATCGTCCCAGTCGCACCGAACACCTGTGGATGATGACGCAGATGGCTCGCTGGGGCACGATTCCCTTCCCTCGCAATTGGGTGGAGATTCTGGAACGGGTATGCCGCGTGAGTGTCTTTAGCACAGCCGCCCGCGAGTTGGGACTCTTGGATATTAAATATCGCACCGGGCCTATCCAGCTGTTTGATGGCACGACCTTCAATGCCGATGATCCCATTAGCTATCTCAATAGCCTCACCATCAAACACGAAGTCTATATGGCCGAGATTCCCCTGAATTTACCTGTGTCACGGGCAGCCTAAGTCCGCAATCCCCCCTGATGTCAGACCCCCCTGGAGTTATCGGAGTTATCCATGATTAGCAACGGCAATCAAACCATGACTACCGCTGTGGCCGTAGGCTCTACGGAATCCTTTTTGCGCCTAGAACAGGTGAGCAAAGTCTATCCCACCCGTAATGGACCTTTCACTGTACTCACGGATATTACCCTCGATGTTCAGGCGGGGGAGTTTATTTGCGTCATTGGCCACTCTGGCTGCGGTAAAACCACCTTACTCAATATGATCTCGGGCTTTGTGCGTCCCACAACGGGGGAAGTACGCCTCAAGGGTCAGCCAATCAAGGAGCCGGGGCCCGATCGCATGGTGGTGTTTCAAAACTATGCTCTCTTGCCGTGGTTAACTGCGGCTGAGAATGTCTATCTGGCAGTGGATGCTGTCTGGCCAGAAAAATCCCGTCCACAAAAGATGGCGATTGTCCGCGAACACTTGGCCATGGTGGGCTTGGCGGATGCGGCCAATAAATATCCGTCTCAATTATCAGGGGGGATGAAACAACGGGTGGCGATCGCCCGTGCCCTGGCGATTCGGCCAGAGATCCTGATTCTCGATGAACCCTTCGGTGCCCTCGATGCCATCACCAAAGAGGAACTGCAGGAAGAGTTGTTGAATATTTGGCAAGAACACCGCTGCACCGTGCTAATGATTACCCACGATATTGACGAGGCCCTCTTTTTGGCCGATCGCATCCTGATGATGACCAATGGCCCCGCTGCCAAAATTGGCGAGATCATGACCATTCCCTTTCCACGTCCGCGCGATCGCGAGCGCATCCTTGAAGATCCCACCTACTATCAACTGCGCAATGATGCCCTTGACTTTCTCTATCGTCGTTATCATCTCGACGAAGAGGCAGAGTAGCTGGCTAATCCTTTTTTCTAGCTACAGGGCACAAAATTGAAATTTCTGCCTTACAGCTTGGGCACACAGGCAGACAGGTAACACCCAACCGCACAGGAGATAACAACTGCCTATTACCGCCACTGTGCTTATCTGCTATCCGCTTGGGATAAGGTAACTTGACCGCAATTCCTGCGGTCACTACGCTACGCTATAGTGGCAGTACCCTTGCGAGGTTTATGATGGCCAGCTTATTTGACCAAAACTTTCGCTATACCGATCGCGCCCGCGCCATCTTCAAAGAACTGCAACGCAATCTCCATCCTATCTATCGGGAGCTCATGGAAGAAGGGTTCTCTCCTCGAGAAATTACCGCCCTCGTCACCAGTGCCGCTGCCCAAACAGAAAATGCCGCCATTGCTGAATGGGAAGAGGCAAGGGGTAGCTCCCACAACAGAGCAGAATCACAGACCACGGCCTAGGGGATGAGTTCTCAAGCTCGCATTTTGGAAATCGAGTCCCTGAGTGTCCACTACGGTGGCATTTGTGCTCTGCAAGAGGTGAGTCTGTCTATGGAAGCCGGGGAGTGCATTACCCTTGTGGGTGCCAATGGTGCTGGCAAAACCACCCTTCTGCGTGCCATCTCTAAACTTGTTCCCAGTGAAGGTATTATTCGCTTTGCCGGTCAATCTATTGCAGGGCGATCGCCCCATGAATTAGTCAGGTTGGGTATTGCCCATTGTCCAGAGGGGCGTCAGGTTCTAGCGCGTCAAACCGTACGGGACAATCTCCTTCTCGGTGCCTACTGCCGTCGAGATGCAGCGCAGATTGCCCAAGATCTCGAAGAGCAACTCAAGCGGTTTCCCAGACTACGGGAGCGGCAACACCAACTGGCAGGAACCCTCAGTGGGGGTGAACAGCAAATGCTGGCGATCGCCCGTGCCCTAATGAGTCGTCCTCGCTTGCTGCTCCTTGATGAACCCAGTTTAGGCTTAGCACCCAATTTGGTGCGGGAAATTTTTGCCATTTTGGCGCAGCTGCGGCAACAGGGAATGACAATACTACTGGTGGAGCAAAATGCTCACCTTGCCCTACAATTGGGCGATCGCGGCTATGTCCTGGAGGCAGGCCAAATGACCCTTAGTGGTAAGGCCTCAGATCTCTTGAGTGATCCAAGGGTTCAGCAAGCGTACCTGGGTTAATGCTATGATCAGAGAGCTGGACGTGTGGCTCAGTGGATTAGAGCATCGGATTCCGGTTCCGAGGGTCGGGGGTTCGAATCCCTCCACGTCCGTTAATGAAGTGTCAGAATAGGGCTTGAGGACAAAATTGATGCCGTCGAGGCCAAACTAGAACAACAGATTAATGCTGTCGAGACCAAGTTAGGGCAGCGGATTGATACGGTAGCATTCACGAGGATATTTGCAAACGACAAGCAGGCACGGATGCGCGGTTATAGGGATTCCTAGTGACCCTGTTGGTGGCTACTGTTGGATGACTAACAACAGTGCTGTTCTTTGATTGACCTCGCCCCTAAATTCGTTACCTTAAAACTGGACTAATTCTTCTTAGCCAGTATGTTTCTCAACCTCAAAGATATTATTTTGCTGTTGCATCCCATCTTGGCCTGCACATTTGTTTTTCCCGTGCTTGGTATCACAACGTTCTTTGCCCTGCAAACCCGGCAGCGTCGCCTCAAAGACACCACCTCAATCCCTGCCACAGTCGGCAGTTTGCACGTGAAATTGGGCAATCTCCTAGCTGCAGGCGTCATTGGTATCACATTGGTGGCCTTGGCCTATTCAGTCGTGTTTGGCTTTCAGGGCTTCTTGATGCAGGCGGCGAAGAACACACTGCAACCGCTCTCTGTGGTCCTCGTAGCGCTGATGTTTATTGTCACCATCGCCGCAACAGTGCTCCTATATCGCGCTCAATCAAAGCTATGGCGTGCTGTCTTTGCCACGCTCTCAGGAATGGGGGTGATCATCCTCGCCCTTCAGCCCGGAGTCTTTCGCCGCGATGACGAGTGGTGGGTTTCTCACTTTTACTTTGGACTGGCGGCGGTGATGCTGATGATTTTTTCTGTGGCCATTGTGCGAGAGATTTACCAAGATCGATCGCTCACGTGGCGGCGGATTCACATTGGCTTCAATTCCCTTGCTTTGGTTCTCTTTTTATTGCAGGGAATTACGGGTACCCGTGACCTCTTAGAAATTCCCTTGAGTTGGCAAGCCCCCGTGGTCTATCAGTGCAACTTTGATCCGCGATCGCCCCAGTTCAAGACCTGCCCCTAAAAGCGAGTCAGGATATACAGCAGTGTGAAGAGGATAATCCAGATCACATCCACAAAGTGCCAGTAGATCTCTGCCATCGTCACCCCCGTGTGGCGGTGGGCGCTGTAATGCCCCGGACGGCGCGATCGCCAGATGACCCCCAAAATCAGCAAAATGCCAATAAAGACATGGAGACCGTGGAAGCCCGTCATCACATAGAAACAGTTGGCAAACACATTAGTGCGCAGACCGTAGCCGAGGGTGAGGTACTCATACACTTGCCCCCCAAGGAACACCGCCCCCATCGCCGCCGTAAGCCAATACCATTTGCGCATGCCGCGAACATCATCCTTTTTGATGGCCACATCGCCGTAGTGGATGACAAAGCTACTGGAGATGAGAATGAGAGTGTTAATTGTGGGCACAAGCAGTTCCACCTCGGTGCCTTCGGGTGGCCATTGCTCATTCATGCCCCGCAGGAGTAAATAGGCCGCAAAGAGGCCGCCAAACATCAGGGATTCAGAAATTAGAAAGACCAGCAACCCTAAAACCCGAAAATCAGGGTGCTCATGGGCATGATCAACCGCTATGGCCGTCCCTTGAGACTCAACAGTACCTTGCATGGCTTGCTCCTAACTCCTAAGTGTCCTACTCTTCCTCGTCACGATCCTCATCGGTGCTTTCCTGGCGCCGCTCAATGCCATAGTCGTAGGGACCCTTGGTAACCACGGGCAGCACCTCCCAGTTTTCAATTGGCGGCGGTGAACTGGTCGCCCACTCTAGGCTAAGACCGCCCCAAGGGTTATCGCCAGCAACTTTGCCCCTATTCCAGCTCCAAATGATGTTAATCAGGAAGGGAATGATTGAGAAGGCCAAGACAAAAGCACCTATCGTACAAATGAGGTTAACTGGCTCAAACTGGGGATCGTACATAGCAACGCGGCGGGGCATCCCCTTCAGACCCAACTCATGCATGGGCAAGAAGGTCAGATTGGTACCAATGAAGGTGAGCACAAAGTGAAGAATCCCTAGGCGCTCATCGAGAAGCCGTCCGGTCATTTTGGGGAACCAGTGGTAAATGCCTGCATAGAGGCCAAACACAGAACCGCCAAAAAGCACATAGTGGAAGTGTGCCACCACATAGTAGGTATCATGGACGTGAATATCCACAGGGGCAGTCCCCAAGGTGACACCGCTGAGACCGCCCAGGACAAACATTGACAGTAGGCCAATGGCAAAGAGCATGGCACTGTTGAGGCGAATTTTACCGCCCCAGAGGGTGGCCACCCAGCTGAAGATTTTCACCCCCGTCGGCACCGCCACAATCAGGGTTGAAATCGTAAAGAACATCCGCATCCAAGGGGGCGTACCGCTGGTGAACATGTGGTGCACCCAGACAAAGAGACCCACACAGCAGATGGCCAAACTGGAGTAGGCGATCGCCTGATAGCCAAAGATAGGCTTACGGGCATGCACGGGGATCACCTCGGACATGATGCCAAAGATCGGCAAAATCATCAGGTAGACCGCTGGGTGAGAGTAAAACCAGAAGAGGTGCTGGTAAATCACCACATTCCCACCGGCATCCGGTTTGTAAAACGAGGTGCCAAAGTTAATATCAAACAGCAGCAAAATCAGTCCTGCTGCTAGCACAGGGGTTGAGACTAGAGCCAGCAGAGAGGTCGCTAGCATTGCCCAACAAAAGAGGGGCAGTTGATTCCAGCGCATACTGGGCACTTTCATTTTCCAGATGGTGACAATGAAATTCACCGATCCCAGAATCGAGGAGGTGCCCACAAGGACGATCGCCAGAATCCACATACTCTGGGCAGTGGTGGCTGTAATTGTACTCAAGGGCGGATAGGAGGTCCAGCCCGCTTGGGCACCCCCAAACAGGAAACTGGCTAAAAGTAATGCCCCCGCCGGCGGGTTCAGCCAAAAGGCCAGCGCATTCAAACGGGGAAAGGCCATATCCCGTGCCCCGATCATCAAGGGCACCAAGTAGTTGCCAAAGCCCCCAATAGCTGCCGGCACCACCCACAGGAAAATCATGATTGTGCCGTGGTTGGTGAGAAAGGCGTTGTAAAGATTGGGATCGAGAAAGTCGGAATCTGCCGTCGCCAGCTCCGTGCGCATGGCCACCGCCATCAGACCGCCAATCAGGTAAAAGATAAAGGCGGTAACCAAGTATTGAATGCCAATCACCTTGTGATCAACATTGAAGGTGAAATAGTCGTACCACTTCCATGCCTTAGGATGCTCAGGGAGGGACAAGGGGGTATCGAGGGGCAGTTGTGCTTGCGCCATAACGCTCTCAAGAATGCAACAGTGAAGACTAAAGCTTTTCGGGAGAATGGTGGTGGGTCATTGCTTCTACTTGCGCCACCAGTTGCGGGGTGATCCCCATCTGCTGGATATGGCGATCGCTCAGGGAGGGAATTACGGGAGCCGTTGCTATCGCTTGGTTTTGATGGCGCCACCTTTCAAAATCCTCTGGGGTATGCACAATCACCTGGGTACGCATGGCACCGTGGTAACCACCACAAAGTTCCGCACAGACCACAGGGTATGTCCCAACTTTAGTGGCCTTAAAGCGCAGTTCAGTGGGCACGCCAGGAATCGCATCCTGCTTCAAGCGAAACTGGGGCACCCAAAAGGAATGGATCACATCCCGCGCAGAGATATTTAACTGCACGTCCTTGCCGACTGGGATATGCAATTCGCCGGCGACAATGCCACTGTCGGGGTAGGTGAAAATCCAGGCATACTGCATACCCATCACATCCACTACTAGGTCTGGGGCTTTGCCTTGAACATCAGGGCTAGCCCCAATGCCAATTTCAGGGGTTTGCGCTGCTGCTAAGAGGGCAGCTGCATCACTGGTAGTTTTCGAGGAGGCTTGGGCAACAACGGCCATCCCTGACTTGGGCGCATGCCGCGAGTGCATCGCATGATCCCCCGGATTCAGTCCCCCCATGCGCTGGAAAATATCCACGCTGTAAATACCAAGGAAGATCACAATCAAAGCAGGAATCGCTGTCCAGAAGGCCTCTAGGGGTAGGTTGCCCTCCACGGGGAGCCCATCGCCTTCCTCACCGGCACGGCGGCGATAGCGAATCACGAAAAGGATGATGGCACCCTGTACTACCAGAAAGAGGGCAGTACCAATTGTGAGCATAATGTCAAAGAAGTTATCCACCAAGGGAGCCTGCTCAGAGGCCTGTTCCGGCAGGAGGCCATGGTGATGTCCTACCCAAAAACTAATCAGGGTAACAACAACGCCAGCGGTCAGTGTCCAAATTGAAGCGGGTATTTGTTCCATGGTGCCAAAGCGTCCAGAAAATCCCACCCTGATCCTAGGCAGATTCCCCCAGGATGTGGGTTAAAAGAACCTAAAGATTTATGTTGATTTATTCATTATGCTTGAGGCAGATTGGGCACAGATTAAGACCTTCCCGATGTCATTGAGGATGAGTAGACTCAAGCAATTGTTTACCGGAGGATGACGAATGCTCAGTGTCCTTCCCTGGGCTGGGATGTCTTTGGCAAGTCTCCACTACTCGACCCATAGAGTAGATCAAACGCAGGTGTATATGGTGGCGGCGCCGATGGCCGACTATCGGGTGGTCATGACAGAACCGGCCACCCGTGGCCAAGATACCTATTTAGAAACAACGGCGGCATTTGCGCGGCGTACAGGCGCTGTAGCAGCCATGAATACCAATTTTTTCCGCTGGCTAAATGCTCAGTCCCTGCGCTCTTTTCAGGACTATCAAAAATGGATCATGGGGGAGTCCCATCCTGACGGCATTAGTTACCAAGCACTGCGGCAAACCTGCTTGAGTGGTCGAGGCACTATTCCAGCGGGGCTTCTCGGAGCCTACATTGTCAATGGTCGGGTCGTGCGTCCCTATGGAGGGGGCTATTTGGGAATTGTAAATTTTCCTGCCCAAGGAGGCATTGAGTTTTATCGCGGCAGGTTGCCAGAGCAGCCCTTTAATGTGGTCAGTGGCTCGCAGCAGCTTTTAGACGGTGGCAGAAAGCTACCCGTTGATGACAGCGATCGCACGTCCCCAAAGGCAATTCTTGGCAGACGCGGGAACGAGTATGTCTTTGTTGTCAGCGATGGCCGTGGGAATGGTGGCTCACCGGGCCTTTCCTTTGCGCAACTTCAAGATTTCTTACTGCAGCAGGGAGTAACGGAGGCAACAGCCATGGATGGGGGTGAGTCGGCCACCTTGGTAGTGGAGGGGCAAGTGAAAAATCATCCCCGCGATCGCTATTGTGAACTGGCGCGTTGGCTCCCCGCTCCTACCCTAATGTGGATTAATCCGGAGGAAGAGGCGCGGGAAGCAGCGATGGCCATGGGGCGATCGCTCAGACCGGTTGGCGCCAACATTGGCTTAGTCCCCCGAGAACAACCCCAAAGCACCTTTTCCTTTTCCTTCGCATTGTGGGAACGGATTCGGCAGCATCTACTGACGCAGTTACGGGCTTGGCGAGATGCCGTCTAATTCCTGAAAACCAAAGCCAGATTTTGTTAAAATCCTAGTGTTCACTTTGACCGGCACACGCAAAGCTATGATTCAGTCTGCATACTCCCTCCTGCTGACCATTACCCCTTCCCTGAAAGGTTTCTTTATTGGCCTATTGTCCGGCGCCGTGGTTTTGGGTTTAACCTTTGCGGCTCTGATCGCCATTAGTCAGATTGATAAGGTGCAGCGTTCTTTATAGTCAGCAGACCTAGTAGTGGACCTTGCAATCTCCCTAAAATAGGGTCATGGCCATAAAGCCGTGACTCAGGTTTTTTATTTTGCCCCTTTAGTCAATGGGTTAAATGACTTATCTTTCCTTCTCCCCTCTCCTTGGTCAAATTGTTAATGTCGGGCTTGGACCTGCTGGTCTTTTGGGGATTGGCCTTGCCGTTGCTGGGGCGCTTCTCTATTTCCTGCGCTCGATTCAGCCGGAGTTAGCGCGAGATCATGATATTTTCTTCGCCGCAGTGGCACTCCTGTGTGGGGGAATTCTCTTTTTCCAAGGATGGCGCCTCGACCCAATTTTGCTGTTTGGCCAGTTTCTGCTGACCGGCACCGCTGCCTTTTTTGCCTACGAAAGTATTCGTTTGCGGCGAGTGGCCACAGAGCAGGCGCGGCGGAATACCCCCATTGTGGATGAGGAGCGACCCGTCAGCCGCAGCTACACCTATCGGGCAGAAATAGAGGAACTGGAACCCTATGATGATGAAGAGGAAGAGGAGGAGTACCCACCCTTACGGCGAATTCGGGGTAGCCGCGATGTGTCGCGATCGCGCTATGAAGACGAGGATGTGGAGGATACCCCCCCAGTAGGACGTTTACCCTCGCGGCGTAGTAGCCCGCCCCGTCCTGAACCCCCCAGCCGTCCTAGTGTACGTCGTCCCCCATCACGGCGTCCTCGACCGACAACATCACCGTCAGATGAGATTGTGGATGAACCCTATCGTCCCCCGACGCCAACGCGCCAGCCCACCCGCCGTCCCCCGCCACCTACCACCGAAACAGCAACAGTGAGCGATCGCCCCACGCGCCGCCGTCCTCCCCGGCCGCGTCCTGAAGGCACCACCGATGGCAGTGAGTATGTGCCCTACCAACCCTTGGATCGTCCTCCCAGTGATGAGCAGGATAACTCCGCCAATTTTGACGATGAATAAACCCTAGGAGCAAAGGCGGTTCACCATGCGTCGCTACTTTCTGCTTTCAGTCCTTGGCTTGGCAGCAATTGCTGGGGGTGTTTCAGGAAAGACTTGGGCGGCCCCCCCAGAGCAAGCCACTTCGGCTCCCTTACCGCAATCAGTGCAAGCGGTGGTCAATGGCTTGGATGCAGCAGCCAGTCAAAAGAATTTAGAGGCCGTCTTGGCTTTCTATGATCCTGAGTTCAAAACAGGGGATGGTCTCACCCTTGAGACATTGCGCAAACAACTGCCCACTTTTTGGCAACTCTATCGCGATATCCGCTACCGTACCACAGTCAACCGTTGGCAACAGCAGGGCAGTGACTGGGTTCTAGACATTAGTACCACCATTGAAGGCACAGGCGGCACCAGCGATCGCCCGCAAAACATGCGTGGCAACCTCCAAGCCACCCAAGTTATCCGCAACGGCAAAATTATTCGCCAGGACATTACCACCGAGAAAACCACCATCACCATTGGTGCGACACCGCCCACGGTTCAATTTTCGCTCCCCCAAACGGTGCGCACAGGCGAGGAATTTAGCCTTGATGCTATTGTTCAAGAACCCATTGGCAATGCGATTCTCCTTGGTGGTGCCAGCGATCAGCCCATCAATGCCCAAACCTACGCCAATCCCAGCTCGGTGAAATTGGAGCTTCTCTCTGCGGGCGGCATTTTTAAGGTGGGACGTGCCCCCCAAGAACCCGGCAATCGTTGGGTCTCTGTAGCCTTAATTCGGGATACGGGCATGGTCTTGATTACACAGCGACTGCGGGTAGAAAAACCATGAGTGAGGCGGAGTCAACCCCCGTAGAGGAACCTGTCTCGGAAAGTACTGCAGGCATTGAGGCAATTCCAGAGGTTGAGCAAAATACAGCGCTGGTCAGTGGCCTTACGTTAGAACACTCCGAAGGACGCTACCGACTCACGTTGCCTAGCGATTTAGACTGGATTGATTTGTGGCCGCAGGTGCAACTCTACCTTATCGGTCAAGAACACCTCTGGTCAGAGACCTTACCTGTCGATTGTGTCTGTGGACAGCGGCTCTTAGATCAGTCACAGCTGCAACAGTTGGCCGAGGCCCTCAGCGAGCATCAGTTGCGCTTGGACAAAATTATCACCCAACGCCGCCAGACGGCGATCGCCGCTGCTACCCTTGGCTACAGTGTTCAACAGGGGGAACTGCCCCCCTTGCTGGCTAAGGAAATCGATGGCAACCCAGAACCCACTGCCAATCCCCTCTACTTGAAAACAACCCTGCGATCAGGAATAGAAATTCACCATGATGCCAGTGTGATCATTGTTGGCGATGTGAATGCCGGTGCCAGCATTATTGCCGCCGGCGATATTATCGTTTGGGGCCGCTTACGGGGGGTTGCCCACGCCGGCGCTAAGGGTCATCTAGGGGCGCGGATTATGACCCTTGAAATGGCGGCGACACAGTTACGGATTGCTGATCTAGTGGCCCGGACACCGGATCCCCCTCGTCCTCCCTATCCAGAGGTGGCCTACGCCACCGACCAAGGGATTCAGATTGCCCCCGCCTATAGTTGGGGGCGAGTCTTCGCTGTATCCGAAGCACCTTGAGCTAATCTATTCTAGTAAGCCAATTCCTAGGGAGTTCAATGGGGCGCACGATTGTCATTACCTCGGGTAAAGGAGGTGTAGGGAAAACAACCGCCAGTGCCAATATCGGTGTTGCTTTGGCCAAATTAGGGCGATCGGTGGTGCTCATTGATGCAGACTTCGGCTTGCGCAACCTCGACCTACTGCTCGGTTTGGAAAATCGGGTAGTTTACACCGCCATTGATGTGCTGACGGGGCAGTGTCGCCTCGATCAAGCCCTTGTGCGTGATAAGCGCCTCAATAAATTGGTCTTGCTGCCCGCCGCCCAAAGCCGCAATAAGGATGCCATTACCCCAGAGCAAATGCGACAGTTGGCAACTGCCCTGAGCAAGCACTATGACTACGTGCTCATTGATTGTCCGGCAGGGATCGAGGCGGGATTTCGGAATGCCATTGCCCCCGCGCAGGAAGCCTTAGTGGTGACCACCCCCGAAATTGCCGCCGTGCGGGATGCTGATCGCGTGATTGGCCTGCTGGAGGCCTACCGCATTCGCAATAGCCATCTCATTTTGAATCGGTTGCGCCCGGCAATGGTGGCAGCCAACGATATGATGTCCGTCGAAGATGTCCAAGAAATTCTTTCTATTCCCCTGATTGGCATTGTCCCTGAGGATGAGAAGGTGATTGTTTCCACCAATAAGGGGGAACCTTTGGTCTTGGCAGAGTCTCCCTCCTTAGCTGGGAAAGCGTTTATGAACATTGCCCGCCGCCTGGAGGGAGAAACCGTTGAGTTTCTCGATCTAGAGGCGGCAAGCGGGGGATTATTCAGTCGGATTCGACGCTTGTTTGGGGCAAAGGAATGATCAGTGAACTTCTGGAGCGGCTGTTTACGCGCACTCCTCCCAGTCGCACCACCGCTAAAGAACGCCTGAAGCTGGTGTTGGCCCACGATCGCACGGCGCTGACGCCACAAATTCTAGACAATCTGCGGCGCGATATTTTAGAGGTAGTCTCCCGGTATGTGGAGCTAGAAACAGAGGGGCTAGCGGTTTCCCTAGAGTCAGATCAGCGGACAACAGCCCTAATTGCCAATTTACCCATTAAACGGCTGAAGCTGTCCCCAGAGGATGCCCCGCCGCCAGAGAATTTCCCCCCAGAAAACGAGGAAGAAGAACGTTGAGTACCGTTGCAGTTGGGCTAGCAGCGATCGCCAGCGGCGCGATCGTGGCACAGGCACCTTGGGCGGCTGTTTTGATCGCCCGTTTGGGGTCGGGTTGGCGACGCCCTTCCCCCTTGACCCCTCAGCCCTCCCGCCCAGAAAACTTGGCCAAGGTATCAATTATTGTGCCCACCCTCAATGAGGCGCAGCGACTGCACCCCTGTTTGGAGGGTCTCATGCGCCAGGGCTACGAGGTGCGGGAAATTCTGATTGTTGATAGCCATTCCCAAGATGGCACAGTTGAGATTGTGCGGGCAGCGCAACACTGCGATCCCCGTCTGCGCCTGGAGTTTGATCCTCCCCTACCGCCGGGGTGGGTGGGGCGGCCTTGGGCACTACATACGGGCTTTTGTCGTGTCCATCCCGATAGTGAATGGATTTTGGGGATTGATGCGGATACGCAACCGCAGCCCGGTCTTGTGGCCAGTCTTTTGGAAACAGCACAGCGGGAGCAATTGGATCTCATTTCCCTCTCCCCCTGCTTTGTCCTCAAAACAGGGGGCGAATGGTGGCTGCAACCGGCGTTGCTTTTAACCTTGATCTATCGCTTTGGTGCAGCTGCGCCTGTGGCAACGCAACCGGAGCGGACTTTGGCCAATGGTCAGTGCCTGTTGGTGCGGCGATCCTGCCTCGCAGCGATCGGGGGGTAC
Source organism: Thermosynechococcus sp. (assembly GCF_025999095.1). Classification (NCBI taxonomy): domain Bacteria; kingdom Bacillati; phylum Cyanobacteriota; class Cyanophyceae; order Acaryochloridales; family Thermosynechococcaceae; genus Thermosynechococcus; species Thermosynechococcus sp. The sequence goes on from NZ_AP024678.1 coordinate 271,458, forward strand.
CAGGTTGCCGCTTCCTCCTTTTGTGACGATGTGACCTTGGTGCGAGCCATAGCAGCGGCGGGGGCACGGGTGGCCTTTCGTGATGGCTCAAAGGTACTCAAGGTGCGCATGTATGAAGGAATGGCAGAAACTTGGCGGGAATGGGGGCGATCGCTGGACCTGAAGGATGCAACCCCAGTCGCCCAAGTGTGGGGCGATGCCTATTTCCTCTGGGCAGTCCAGGGATTGCCGTTGCCCCTGTTGGTTTTGGGGTTAGTGGCCCTGGCAGTAACTACTCCTACCCTGCCCCTTGAGATGGCGACATTGCTCAATGGCCTACTGGTGCTGATTCGCTGGGGCATGACACTGGCGATCGCCCCTGTCTATGATTGGCAGACGGGTCAAGGGCGCTGGCTCTTTTGGCTGTCACCTCTTGCGGATCCCCTAGCGGCACTGCGCATTACCCTCTCCTCTTGGCAACGTCCCCAGCAGTGGCGAGGCCGAACCTACAGTTCGCAAACTTAGAGCTTCTTATTTATCAGGTTGACCGGAACGATGACATTGGCGAGAACATCACTCATCACTGCTGCCCAAGGGGCACTTGCAACCACATTTGCGGAAATTGATGGCCGCGTCAAGAAAAATTTGGATCGCGTTCTAGCAGCCTTTCGGCAGCACCGACTGGGGGTACACCACTTCAGTAGCATGACCGGCTATGGCCACGGCGATCTGGGGCGAGAGGTCCTGGATCGAGTGTTTGCAGAGCTGATGGGGGCAGAGGCAGCTTTAGTGCGGGTGCAATTTGTCTCTGGTACCCACGCGATCGCCACCGCCCTGTTTGGGGTGTTGCGTCCTGGGGATGAACTCATTTCCCTTGCCGGTGCCCCCTACGACACCCTAGAAGAGGTGATTGGCCTGCGGGGTCAAGGACAGGGCTCCCTGAAGGACTTTGGTATTCACTATCGCGAGATTCCCCTGCTGGCCAGTGGTGAGCCAGATTGGGGGGCGATCGCCACCTGTGTTCAACCCCAAACCCGACTGGTGCTCATTCAACGCTCCTGCGGCTACACATGGCGCCCCAGCCTCAGCCTCGAAGACATTGGCAAAATGATTCAACTGATCAAGAGTCAAAATCCCAATGTGGTCTGTTTTGTGGATAACTGCTACGGTGAATTTGTCGAGACCCAAGAACCACCCCATGTCGGTGCCGATTTAATTGCTGGCTCACTGATTAAAAACCCTGGGGGTACCATCGCCACAGCGGGGGGCTATTTAGCAGGACGCGCTGATATCATTGAGCAGGCCAGTTATCGCCTCACCGCACCGGGAATTGGGCATGAAGGGGGGGCCACGTTTGATCAACATCGCCTGCTCTTTCAAGGGCTCTTCTTAGCACCACAAATGGTCGGTGAAGCCCTTAAGTGTGCCCACCTATTGGCCTATGTCTTTGACCAACTGGGCTATCCAGTCAATCCTGCCCCCCTCACCCGCCGCCGCGATGTCATTCAAGCCATCCAATTGGGCAGTCCTGAGAAGCTGATTGCCTTTTGCCGCACCTTGCAACGCTACTCCCCCGTGGGTTCCTACTTGGATCCGGTACCGGCACCCATGCCCGGCTATGCCGATGATCTGGTGATGGCTGGCGGCACGTTTATTGATGGTAGCACCTCAGAACTGTCTGCTGATGGCCCTTTGCGTCCGCCCTATATTGTCTTTTGTCAGGGAGGGACCCACTACACCCACATGGCCTTAATTTTAGAAGCGCTCCTAGAGGATCAAACCTTTTGAGGCCAGCCGTAGGCTTGGGCAACTGCTTCCCATTGAAACAAAATGCTTTGCTCAAAGGCTGCCTGCCAGGTGGGGCAGGTCGCTTGGGTAATTTGGTGTGCTTGTGCCCCCATCCGCTGGCGATAGTGGGTATCGTCTAACAGCCGGCTAATGGCAGCTGCCCAATCTTGGGGGTCGCGACTGCAAACCACTACCCCATCCTCCCCTGCAGCTTGGACATATTTGCGTCCAGCATCAAAACCAGAAATGACGACCGGTAATCCCGCTGCCCGTGCTTCCACCACCACATTGGGTCCTGTTTCCGACTCCGAGGGAAAAACAAATAGATCACTGCTGGCATAAATTGCCCCCAATTTTTCTTGGGGCACCTTGCCGATGAGGGTGACGCGATCGCCCAAGAGGTCTTTGACAAGGGCAGCCTGCGCCCCTTCACCCACAATTAGCACATGGAACGCCTTTCCCTGGCTAGCTAACACCTGAGCTGCCCGCGCCAACAGGAGCACATTTTTACTGGCATCTACCCGACCGACAAAAAGTATGATCGGCTGCTCTGGCAGGTGATACTCCTCCCGTAGCCATCGGGGATGGCGAAATCGCGGATGAAAGCGATCGCGATCAATGCCCCGCTGAAACCACGCCACCCGCTCAGGGGGCAAAAACGTGAGCAGCCAATCGGCATCCTGCTGCCGCGAGACCAGCACGCGATCGCTGGCCCGCATAAAGCCCGCTAGTTTTCGTTCGGCTTGGCAACCAAACCACTGATCCACTTGTAGTTGCTTCAGCCATAGCCACCGCCAAAATTGCCGCCCCCCAACTGCGGCCACTCATGCGCCAAATAATTTCCCGTGAATAGGTGCGCGTCAGTAATGGCAAATCCGTGTGAATCGAACTGAGGAGCGGACGACGCTGCTGGCGGCAAAAGCGGCGCACTGTTTGAGCAAAGCTAAAGGTATCTGTAATGTGAAACACCTGATGCTGGGGTAAATAACGGCGCAATCCCCAGTGAAAGGGAGCGACATCGGTCATACCTGCCCCTTGGCGCATGATCTCTAGTGAGTGCGTGCTGCATTGAGGCGGCAGCAATTGGTAGCGAACATTGGCCCCCACCGCTAGGGTTTGTTGTTTTGCACCCAGGAAATAGAGCGTCAGGTCAACGCGGTCTAGGTAGTGGCTGGCAGCTTCAGCAAAACGTTCCCAACACTTGACATGCCCCCCGGCATCGGGGTGCCATTCTAAGCCAATGAAGACAGCAACAGATAATGGTTGTGGCAATCTAGTCTTCTCAAGGTTGCATTTTGTTAAAGTTCACTGAATATCACATTATAAATATCGCATTATTAGAGTCATTCACAGTGAGCAATGATGGGCTATCGTAATCGCGCGATCGCTATTCTCTTAGCGTTGGCTGGCATCTTTCTGCCGGGACTTCATAAGTTTTATTTGCGCCAACCCCTATGGGGTGGAGTTTACCTGATGCTGGGGCTACTTTTTTCGACAGAACCCCACGGTTCTCTAGGTAGCATTGCGCGTATTGCCTGTGTGATTGAGGCCGTGTGGTATTTGTTTCAGGGGGCTGAGGCCTTTGATGCCACCTTTAACCCCAACATTAGTGCGGTGGTTCCAAAGCTGCCGAGCCCCTCCTCTTGAGAAATCAACCTAGTACCGCCAATAACGACGACCTTGCCAGAAAATCCCCAGGGCTGTGCCAATCAAGAACACGTCGGTGGCCGGGAAAAATAGGGGCCGCAGTCCGAAGGTACTGCCAAAAAAGCTCAAAAACATACTGCTCACTAGGACACACAGAAATAACGCCCAAAGGGTACTGCTATAGATAGGTGCTGGGTTAAACCACGCCTCTAAAAAGGTCACTGCCACCATCCCAAGGCCAATGCTCAGACCAAGGCGGACTAGCAGAACCACAGGAGGTTGAAGCAGGATGATCAGGGCCTCGCGCACTGCGGTAACGGCAGCCGCAATATAGTAAAGCCCTGTATCAAACAGCGCTGCAAGCAAGGCAACGAGAAGACCCGTGGGCACTAGCGATCGCCACGGTAGTGCCTTAAACTGTTGCCGAGGATCAGACACAACCAAGACTCACATTCAGGATATTCAGGATATTGGCAGAACCTAGGGCATCGGTAGATCGCCGAGGCGCATTTCCAGCTCCATGCGCTGTTCCATCTGGCGCAGAAAATACCCCGTCATCATGGCTGAGGCCAATAACCCCGCCAAGTTATCGCGATCGGTGGCAATTTGGACATTAAAATCCTCAGAGGGCAGACCACCCACGAGACCTTGAACATTTTGGCTGATAATTTGGCGAATTTCTGGACTGACGGAACGAGCAATACGGCTCAAAACTTCTGGCGATTGGCTTTGCAGGTACTTCAGGAGCAGATTGGGCTGCCCATCCTCCGTAGAAGGCTGGTAGAAATTAGCGTTTCCGGGATCAAAGACCATAGGCAGTGCTCGTTAGTTATGTTAACTATATGTTACCAAAACAAAATACCGTCCTAGAGCCAAGGCTCCCGTGCTCGCTGCTCTAACTGTAGAATAGACCTCAGCACTCGGTAAGACTGAATACACAAGGATTCTTGCATGACCGCCCTCGATCAGCTTCAGCCTGCCAACCCTCGGGAAGTCAATATCTTTGCCCCCTATATGCGTGCTGAGAAGCGTCCGCTACTACCCTTGGGCATCGCCCTCTACCGTGTGGGTAAGTTGGAGGGACAACGCGGAATTGAAGGCGGTAACAATGTTGATTTTGTTGCCACATGGACGATCGCTAACTTGCCGGCGGATTTATCCCGCTGTACGGTGACCTTTGATAACTCTCCTGATCTGCAGTACGAAATGTCTATCACCACATTTGAACTGGTGGATTATCTCATTGATGTGATTATCAACTATAAAAAACATCGTATTGCTGATTTTTCCAAAGCGTTTTATCGTAAGCTGTTACGGCTTGAGTAAGGCTCGTGGGTTTAGGGTTGGGTCGCGGGAGGAGTAACTTAACGGTGGGAAAGCATTTATTGATTGGCTCAATGGTTCCCTATAGCGGCAAGTCTGCAACGATTATAGGCTTGGCCAAGCTCTGTCGCGATCGCCATCTGCGCATTGCCTATGGTAAGCCCCTGGGTACATACCAACCCGCCACCGATAGTGAAGACACCGAAGCCGATGTCAGCTTTTTACAGGAAACCCTCAACCTGGAGAATGTACGGCCCACCTTGCTCACCCTGACGCCAGAAGCCATCAAGGCGCGACTTACGGGCACAGATCAGCAGGATTATCGCCAAGCCCTAGCAGCCTATCACCACATCAACAGCGAAGACTTGGTGCTTCTCGAAGGGCCAGCAACATTGGCAGAGGGGCGACTGTTTGATTTGGACTTAGCTCAGATGGCAGCGGTGTTGGAGGCACCGATTTTACTGGTGGTGCGCTATGAATCCCCCTTGGTGGTGGAATTGCTCCTCCTAGCCAAGTCGGAATTGGGCGATCGCCTCTTGGGGGTGATCATCAACGATATTCCCGCAACCGAGACCGAACCCTTGCCTACTATTCGCCAATATCTCGAGGCCCACCAAATTCCAGTTTTTGGTATGTTACCCCGCAGTCAGTTGCTGCGCAGTGTCAGTGTCAAGGAACTGGTACGCCAGCTAAATGCCGAAGTTTTATGCCGTCCTGATCGCTTGGATTTGCTAGTAGAAGAACTCACCATTGGCGCAATGAATGTCAGTGCTGCCCTGAAGTATTTCCGGAAAGCGAACAATATGGCGGTGATTACCGGGGGCGATCGCACCGATATTCAATGGGCGGCCTTAGAGACCTCCACCCACTGCCTGATTCTCACGGGACATTTGCCGCCTTCCCCTGCCATTCTTGCCCGTGCCGAAGAGTTGGAAATTCCTATTCTCTCTGTGGATCTGGATACACTAACGGCAGTCGAAATTGTGGATCGTGCCTTTGGTCAGGTGCGTCTTCATGAAATTGCCAAAGTTAAGTGTGTCGAGCAAATGATTCAGGAGCATGTGGATGGCGATCGCCTGCTGACCCAGTTGGGCCTCTTGACGGTTGAGGCCTAGCGTTTGACAGTCAGGGCAAATATCAGGACTTGGGTCGGCGTTTTGCCGTCAAAGTTGTTGTCGCCAATGATATAGAGCGATCGCGCCCCATCGGCCAAGGGGGGGCCAAAACTCATCCCTTCCAAATTGGTCAGGGGAATCCCCAAGGTGTTCAAATCCAAAACCAACCGTTTCTGCACAGGACGGATTGTACGCAGATCAACTGGTAGTGTGGCCATGCCAAGGGTATCTGTCGCTCCCGCCAGGGATACTTCAAAGAGTTTGATGCCATGTCCCACCCCCGGACTGTAGGTGCGCTCCAAGCTGAGAAAATGGCCACCATTGTCAAGGGCAAGTAGCTCTACGAGGCCATTAAACACTGCCTCTGAGGGAGCCAATGGATAGAGATGCTCCGCCAGCAACACCGGGGCAACATCCCCCCGCAGGTAATGAAGCAGACGGCAGTAAATCGGGATATTGGGGCGGACATCTTGGGCAAGGGCAGATTCAACACCGACAAACAAGCGATCGCCCGCCGGGGAAAGTGTCAGCGCCTCAAAGCCAAGATTATTACGAATCCCTTGCTGACCATTGGGCAGATAGTATTTGGGAATGGGTAGTGCTGTAATGGTGCGCCCATTGCTGCGCTCAAACTCCTTGATCCAGGGCGAGCTCGCTGTCGCCGTTACCCCTTCACTGCTCATCAGCAGGTGTCCCTCGGGCGTCAGCGCAATTCCCTCAGTATCGGCGGTGTTGGGCGGATACACCTCACCATTCATCTGCTGGAGAAAGGTCACGCCCTTGGGGGTAATGGTTTCGGGAGTGATCTCGAGGGTGTAAAACCGAGGTTGCTGGCGATCGTCACTAATGGCATAGAACTGCCGTTGCCGCGGATCGTAGGTCAAACCCGACAGCCCTCCCACCTCGGTATTTTGCCACTGGCTGCCAACGGCTAATTGGACTTCGCCGCGAAGTTCTACCCCCACATTGAGAAACAGACGCTCCTCTGCTCGCACTTGGGGCAGGGCACATCCCCACAGTAAGCCAAGGAACAGAAGTCCCATGAGCAAGCGTCGCCAGTGCATCAGCGATTCTTAACGGTTCTTAACGGCTGCGATTTGTGCCTTGACCGCCCCCCTGGGGATTTGGCCGTTGGGGGGAAGCGGGTTGATTCGCTGGGTTTGGGCGCTGGGCATTATTGCCACCGCGCTGTTGCAGGGCAAACTGAATCGCCTCAGGAGTTTGTACCAGTTGAATTTGACCAGCTACGGGATCGTTGGTGCTCAGCATAGTTGCCACCAAATTATCCAGCATGACCACGCGGATACCCGTATCCTTCACCAGTTCCGGTCGCTGCTGACGGGCTTGATCCACTTCCCGTTGGAGTTGCATTTTATCAAAGTAAAAGGGAATAAACCGCTGCGTGCGGGTCTGGCCGTTTTCGCGCACTTGTGCTTCTACGGCGATGGGGTTGCCTGTTTTGCTATCCGCTAGGAAAAACAGGGGAGTACCACCGATGAACGGTTTGCCATCCTTGGTCAGAATTTTGCCATCGCGCTCGACCAAATCACCACTTTGTTTGAGCAGATTCACCGCCGCCTCCAGTTGGGGTTTTGAGGGGATAATGTCCACACCAACAACAGGATTTTTCCGGCTTTCGAGGGCAATTTTCACCGCACCACTGAGGGCAGCTGCAGAAATCCGCGCCACACGACCAATCTCCGGCTGCTGCGTTTTGATAGCATTGAGGGCACCTTCAGCATCTTTCTGATTAATAAAGAACGTAAACACTTGGGTTTTCTTATTTCGATCTTGGGGGTTAGGGATTTCAAATGTCAGCGGCTCCCCTTTGTCGTTGGTGATCATAAAAACGGGCACATTGTTGAGAATCTGCAGCACCTGTTCTTCCGGTAAGGCGGTGGCAGTCTCATAGCGGCCAATAGCGGGAGCGAGCCACAGGCTACTGACTAAACCTGCCAAAACACCCAAGTGTGCCAATCTCTTCATACAGTCTCCTAAATGAATGCTCTATTGCCATAGGTGAACTCTCCAAATTCAGGCCCTTAGTTGGAGAGAGGGGTCGCGATCGCAATGTAGTACCTAACTCACACCGAAACTTATGCACTAAACCAGTGGGTATTTTTACATAGGACATACTCCCTTTGCTTTTCCACCCTAAGCCAATTTGACGCAATGGACAAGGGGCAAGTTTCTAGCGTCTTCGCCGAACTAGCGTTCAGGGTCTAGGGGTGCCAAACTGGTAGCTCTTTTGAACCAGCCCTTGTGCCAGAAAAAGAAAAATAAACTGGCCGCGACGGTGAGCATGAGCACCCAGCAGGCCGGATAGCCCCAATACCACCGCAGTTCCGGCATATTCCAAGGGGAGGCATCGGGATCAAAGTTCATGCCATAGATACCGACAATAAACGTTAATGGTATGAAAATCGTTGAAATGATCGTCAGAATTTTCATAATTTCGTTCATTTTATTGCCAATGGAGGAAAGATACACCTCCATCAAACTGGCCGCCAGTTCACGGTAGGTTTCCACCATATCTAGCACCTGAATTGCATGGTCATAACAATCCCGCAGATAGATGCGCACCTCCTCCGAAAGGAGGGGGCTGGAATCTCGAATCATGGCATTGATGGCATCCCGTTGCGGCCAAATGGCACGGCGCAGCGCCAGTAATTCGCGGCGCACTTGGTGGACTTCTTCGAGAATGGCGGGACTGGGATGGGTAACAACAGCATCCTCTAGCGCCTCAATACGCTCGCCATAGTCCTCCAGAACCGGATAAAAGCCATCAATAATGGCATCAAGGAGGGCATAGGCCAGATAATCGGGGCCGTAGCGGCGAATAATGCCACGACTTGTCCGAATCCGCTGCCGCACCATGTCAAAACAGTCCCGCGCGGGTTCCTCCTGGACGGTGAGCAAGAAATGTTGCCCCAAGACAAAGCTCACCTGTTCGGTATAAAAGCCGTGTTCATTTTCTTTGGGGGTGACCATGCGGGTAATCAGGACCATGTAATTGTCATGGTCTTCAACTTTGGGGCGCTGCGGAACGTTGACAATGTCCTCAAGAACAATGGGGTGCAGCTGAAAAACTTGACCGAGGCGCCGCATCACCTCTTCATCACCAATGCCTTGAACATCAATCCAACTGACAGACGGACTCCTGAGGTAGGGGCCACATTCTTCCGGAGTTTCTAAAATGCGACGGCTGGCCTGATCTAGCTGATAGTCAATGAGAATAATGGTCGGTGGTGGAGCGTCAGCCTCAATACTGAGGGTGCCGGGCATGGCTCCGGGTTCATCAAAGAAGTAATCTTCGAGATAGTTATCTTCTTCCTGGGCAGGGGGTGGGGGGACGCTACGGAAAAAGCGAAAGGGTTTTCTGGCCATAAAGGGGAATAGACGGAGGGCAAACGGGCTACTAGCAACCTAGGGCAAATTGAGCGGCAACGTCCCAAAACTGCCTGAAAAGTTAAGATTTTTAAGTGTACTGGCATTCACGGTGGGAGCGGTGCGGTGAATTCTCAAGTTTCGAGAACTTCAGTGTCAATTTGGGTCGCGATCGCCCAACTGTTGCGGTGGCATAAGCCGGCAGGTCGTTTGATTCTCCTCATTCCTGCCCTCTGGTCTTTGACATTGGCCAGTGAGGGCTTGCCGTCGTTGAAGTTGCTACTGATTATCACGGTGGGGGCGATCGCCACCAGTGCGGCGGGCTGCATTGTCAATGACTGCTGGGATCGCAATATTGACCCCCATGTGCAGCGGACTCAAAACCGCCCCCTAGCCAGTCGCCGACTCTCCCTTGGTGTGGCCTTGGGCTTGATGGTGATTGCTTTACTCTGTGCTTGGGGATTGACATTCTACCTCACTCCCTTGGGGTATTGGCTGGCGGTGGCCGCAGTGCCGGTGATTCTCCTCTATCCCTTGGCGAAGCGAGTGTTGCCAATTCCACAACTGGTCTTAGCAGTGGCCTGGGGGTTTGCTGTGCTCATTCCCTGGGCAGCGGTACAGGGACGCTTAACCTTGACCACCGCGTGGTTGTGGGCAGCAGTGGCGATGTGGACATTAGCCTTTGATACGGTGTATGCCATGCCCGATCGCCCCGACGATCGCCGACTGGGGGTCAATTCCAGTGCCTTATTTTTCGGTGCCCATGCGCCCTTGGCGATCGCCCTATTTTATGCGCTGACGGTGGTATTGCTCATGATTGTTGGCTTGAGGGCAGGACTCACTTGGCGATTTTGGCTGGCTTTGGCAGTCACCACCTACTTTTGGCTGCGCCAATCCCTGCAAATTTATACCCACGAGCGCCGTGATACCCAAACAACAACGCTCCCCATTCAGACCTATGGTCGTTACTTCAATGAAAATGTCTGGTTGGGCTTTTTGCTCTGGGTGGGGATGTGGTGCCCTAGGCCTTAGTCAAGAGCTTGGGAGAAACCTGCCACGGCACAATTGCCAGAATATCCACTTGGGCACAGTATTTGAGATCGGCTTCATGGCCCAGATTAAGGAGGCGCTGCCCGTGGCTGGAATGGTGAAAGAGGGTCAATAGATCATCTTGGTAGTAGCGGTACAGAGCAGTGGCAGCAATGGTTTCGTCATTGCCAGCAAGGGTTTCGAGGGGGGCATCCTGTTGACCCCAGAGGTAATGAATCAGTGCGCCAGCACAGACGGTATCTTCGAGGGAATAGCTGCCTTCCCAGCCCGAACCAACAATCCAGAGGGTTTGCGGTTGATGTTTTTGGACAAACTCAGCAACGGCGGCACGATTGACAAGGGCAGCGGCGAGAACGAGGGGACTTGCCTGAATTCGCTCAAGGGAACGGGTGCCATTGGTCGTGCTCATAAAGAGGCGACAGCCTCTCACCCGCTCCGGCAAGCATTCCGCAGGGGAGTTGCCCATGTCAAAGCCAGCAACTTTTTTCCCCCCCCGTTCACCGACGCGAATCCGCTTGGCTGCCGGCCATTGCTGACTGACTTGTTCGAGTTCTGTCAGATCACTAAAGACTTGAACGGCTTCTGCTCCAGCGGCTAGAGCAGTGGCGATCGTGGTGGTTGCCCGCAGGACATCAACAGCAATGGCACAGTCGGGTTGCCAGTCGGCTGGTACCCCCTCTGGTGTGTGGTAGGTATAGATTTTCATAAATGAAAGGAGAGTTTGGCTACGATGATCCTTGATACATAAAGTATGTCACCATTGGGATCACTGTAGCGGCGATGAGCAGGGCAACCACAATAATTGTGGCGGAGCGATCGTCCGTTTCCTCTTTGCTTTTGTAGGTTTTCTCGACAGCCACTTCGCGTACCACTGGGGGTCCTGGATCTGGTTCGCCCTTGAGGACTTTCCCAAGGCGATCAACGGTGTCAAGTACCGATTGATTGTAGTTGCCCTCCCGCAGGGGTAGCCGCATCGTTTCTTGGACAATACTCTCAGCGGTCTCAGGCTTCAAGCGCTCGGCCACGGCATCGCCATAATGAATCGCTGTACCATTGGTGACGGTATCGAGGGCAATGATCACTTGATTAGCCTGGGACTCAGGATCGGGAAACCACTGGTTAAAGAGGTCGTCCACAAAGCTCTGGGGGGTTTCGCCATAGTCAAGGCGGTGCAATGTAACAATATGAACGTTAATGCCCGTTGCCTTGGAGAGGTCTTGGAGCGATCGCCCAACACTGCCTTGGGTGACGGCACTGAGCACATTGCCCTCATCAATGACCCCGGACGCTGTTCCCGGAAAGGGGATATCGATTGCACTGGTTGCCCAGACAGGGGTGACCCACAAGGTACTAGCGAGTAGTGCCAGCACAAGGTAGCGAATGCCGTTTTTCCAAGCCACTTGCCAATGCATCTGTGCTTCATCCTGTATCTCTCAATGCAATTTTCCCAGATATTGCTTGCAAAACTAAATTTTCTTCTAACAAATCTTAAAATGTTTCCTAGAGAACTGCTCTCCGAAGGAGCACCCCCAAGCGTAAACCTTGCCCAAAAATAATGTCCTTGGTTAGTCAAGGATTTGAAAGTCACTGGGTTTATCAACCTAACCCATAGAAGTGGTACGGCTGTCTTTCGATAGAATCCGCTGAACGCTGTGAAGGTCACTGTAGGGTAGTATCTCATCGCCTTCGTTTATTCTATATCTAGAGAAACCTCCATATTCTTAGAAAAAAGGCTGCATGTCTGCTTCGGTAACCCAGTTCCTCTTCTCGTTGGCGATCGCTACGCAATAATGCCCTGTTGATTGGGGTGGCTGTGCTGATCACGCTCCTGATTCGCGTTTTTGTCGCGGAGTCGCGTTTTATTCCCTCAGAGTCTATGGAGCCGACACTTTGGCCGGGCGATCGCATTGTGGTGGAAAAGATTACCTATCGCCAGCGATCGCCCCAGCGGGGGGATATTGTTGTTTTCTATACCCCACCCCTCTTGCAAACCCTGGGCTATCGTGCTGATCAAGCCCTAATTAAGCGGGTGATTGCAACAGCCGGGGATACCGTTGCCGTGCATGATGGCCGTGTTTGGGTCAACGATCGCCCCCTCGATGAGCCCTACATTGCTGAGCCACCCATTTATACGCTCTCCCCAATCACCGTGCCAGAGAATATGCTTTTTGTTATGGGGGATAACCGCAACCACAGCAATGACTCTCACATCTGGGGATTTTTGCCCCTGGAGAATGTCATTGGTCGGGCGATCGCCTGCTATTGGCCCCCTAACCATGCGGGCAAAATTTTGTCTCCGGCTACCTAGGTAACCAGCTGCATCACTGTTTAGCATCCTCCAGCCTTCCTCACTCAACTAGCAATGGTGCTACTTGTGCCACCGGCTTTGTTGGAGTTGCTTGCAAGCAATCTGTCTGCAAACTATAAAACTACAAACTATAAAACTATAGTTGTGATTTCGTAAGCTCGAAAGTTGGGCAGCTCGGCTCACCTAACCAATAGGTTTTAATGGTTTTAATAACCGTTGTTCCCACCTGTAGCGCGCTATGGGTTTGGCTGCGAGCCAAAGATATCGTAAGAAAACACTGCTAACCAACTCAAATGATCGTTACAGCAAGAGACTGCCACCAAATTGTGTCTTCTGTTTTAGAAAAGTAATTAGAAAGATAAAAAGTGATACATTGACAGTTGACGCTGCCGCAAGCGATCGCTAGGCTAAAGATGCCTCCTTAGGAAGTGTCATCATGTACAGTGAACATACTCCCCAAGCGATCGCCAACCGCTGTTATCAGGTCAGAATTGGTCAATACTTCAAGGAGGGCTGGCAAATTTTCAGCAGCCAACCCGCTCCCTACATTGGCTTCCTGGTTCTGATGACAATTATCAATGGTCTACTCAACAATATTCCAAGGGTTGGCCTAATTGTTAGCACGATTTTGTCAGGTCCCTTCGCCGCAGGCTACTACTTTTTCAGCTTTCGCATTGCCCACAACCAAAGACCCACATTTAGCGAATTTTTTAATGGGTTCAAAAACAACTACTTTTTGCCCATCCTATTGACGAATCTAGCCATGGTCTTGATTACGAACGTGTTTGTGATCAGTGCCAGCATTCTATTCATGATTGCGGGGTTACCCTTGTTGCAAAGCATATTAGAGCAGGCAGCAGCTGAAGCAGCGGAGCCCGATGCCGACTTAGAACAACTGCTCGCGTTGCTGGAGCAGCTCCCCCCTGTACCGGCTGGACTCACCCCTGTTTTAATCTTCCTGGGTGTGGTCCTGCTGTTGCCGGCGATTTACTTTGGGATAGCCTACGTGTTTGCTGTGCCCTTGGTGGTGGAACACCAGTTTGACGTGTGGCCAGCCCTAGAAACAAGTCGCCGCTTGGTCTCCCGTAATTGGTGGCGCTTCTTTTTCCTCATTGTGTCAATTGTTTTCTGCAATATTTTGGGCGTTTGTCTCTGCTGTGTGGGGCTGCTGGTGACTGGTCCCTGGAGTAATTGTGTGATTGTGGCAGCCTACCGCGATATTATTGGCCTCAGACCCACCACTGATACCACCAACCCGTCTTAGAGCAATGACGCTGCCCACCCTTGCGGATTTCAACCTCGACCCCTTTTGGATGCCCTTTACGGCCAATCGCCAGTTCAAGCAAAGCCCGCGGCTCCTCGTTTCGGCAGCGGGGATGTACTACAGGAGTATAGATGGCCGTGAGATTCTCGATGGCACGGCTGGGTTGTGGTGTGTTAATGCCGGGCACTGCCGTCCGGAAATTGTCAGCGCGATCGCCCAACAGGCAGCAACACTGGATTTTGCCCCCACCTTTCAGATGGGACATCCCGGACCCTTTCAGGTGGCCGATCGCCTGCGGGCCATTACCCCTGACCCCCTCAACCATGTCTTTTTTGCTAACTCTGGCTCTGAGGCCGTGGATACCGCCTTAAAAATTGCCCTCGCTTATCATCAGCTGCGGGGGGAGGGGACGCGGCAACGGCTCATTGGGCGGGAGCGGGGCTATCACGGGGTTGGCTTTGGTGGAATTTCCGTGGGGGGAATCGCCCCCAATCGCAAGTTCTTTGGTTCTCTCTTGGCAGGGGTAGATCATTTGCCCCACACCCACAACTTGGAACACAACGCCTTCAGCAAAGGGCAACCCCCTTGGGGGGCACATTTAGCCGATGAGCTAGAACGCCTAGTGGCGCTCCATGATCCCTCAACCATTGCAGCCGTCATTGTCGAACCCCTCGCTGGCTCTACGGGGGTCTTGATTCCACCTCAGGGATATTTGGAACGCCTCCGTGCCATTTGCGATCGCTACGGCATCTTGCTGATCTTCGATGAAGTGATCACGGGCTTTGGCCGTCTCGGTGCCCCCTTTGCCAGCCAATACTTTGGCGTCACTCCAGATCTCATCACAGTTGCTAAGGGTCTCACCAATGCCGCTGTACCCATGGGAGCGGTCATTGTCCGCGATGAGATTTACGATACCTTTATGCAGGGGCCGGTAGGGCAGATTGAGTTTTTCCATGGCTACACCTATTCGGGACATCCCCTGGCCTGTGCCGCTGCCTTAGCAACCCTAGAGATTTACGAGAAAGACGCCTTATTTGAGCGGGCGGCTTCCCTTGCGCCCTATTGGCAGGAGGCCATCCACAGTCTACGGGGTCTTCCCCATGTGATTGATATTCGCAACTTGGGTTTGGTGGCTGGCATTGAATTGGCGCCACGGGAGAGTCAAGCAGGAACACGGGGCTATGATGCCCTCTGTCGGGCCTTTGAAGCGGGACTATTGATTCGTGTCACGGGAGATATTATTGCCCTCTCGCCACCGTTGATTGTGGAGCGATCGCACATTGATCAAATGGTGGACATTTTGAGTCGAGTTCTGCAGGAACTTCCCTAGGCACCACAGGGTCAAAATCAGCGGGTCACTTTCTCCTTGGAGGCTTCTATGGTACGCTTTCTGCCACTGGCCATCGGTAGCTTTGTGACACTGTTGGCGATCGCTTCTCCTAGTCCTGCTGCCTATCCCCTCTTTCCCAATCAGCCGGGGGTTGATGTCTTTTTCCCGGGGCTAGAGTCCTTTGGGCGGCCGCGCACACCGCAGTATGATCCCTACAACCCTATCATTTACCGTCCGCCGGGGCAATCACAAACCTACATTATTGTGCCAGTGCCCTATCCCCCTCGCCCCGTGATTTACCACCCCCCCTATGCACCGGTTTACTACCCCTATTACCCCTGTTATCCATTCCGTTGCCGCTAAGCAACAATCCAGGAAATTTATACTTGCCTCGACTTGGGAAGCAGACCGAGGGTCTGTGCTGCTGCTACAATGGCAGCAAATTTAGCTACTTTCATTGCAGAGAAATCTATGGCTCAGTTGGCGATCGCTCCTGTGCTATTTCACCTGGCCTTTCCCGTCAATAATCTCGCCGACACCAAGGCCTACTACATTGATGGGTTGGGCTGCGAACCGGGGCGGGAAAATTCCCACTGCCTGATCATGAAGCTCTACGGTCATCAACTGGTGGCCCATGTCACCGATGAACCCTTGCTGCCCCCTCAAGGAATCTATCCGCGCCACTTTGGCCTAATTTTCTTGGGGCAGGCAGACTGGCAAAACCTCTGCAATCGCGTGATTGACAAGGGGCTGAACTTTTACCAACCACCCCGTACCCGCTTTGCCAATACCCCCTTAGAGCACCAAACCTTTTTTCTTGCAGACCCCTTCCACAACCTGATTGAAATTAAACACTACCGCCACCCAGACGCCATTTTTGGTCTGCGGGATTACCGTAAGATTGGGGATACCCCCCTCGTTTCTACACCGCAACCGTGAGTCATCTGATTCTCTACAGCAAGCCGGGCTGTCACCTCTGTGAGGGACTCCAAGAAAAGCTGGCCACCTTGAGGGAATTCACCCTTGAGGTCCGCGACATCACCAGCCGTGAAGATTGGTGGCAGGCCTACCAGTACGAGATTCCTGTCCTCTACCTAGTGATTGGGACCCAAGTGATTTCTGTGCCGCGACTTTCCCCCCGTGCCTCGGTGACCCACATTCGTCAACGCCTCCAGGAATTGGCCAAGGGGACTGGATCAGCAGCGGCCAATTAAGGTGCATAATCGGCATAGCAAAACCAAGAAGGAACTCACGCATGGTGGATTTGGGAGCGATGCTCTTTCGTGGCCGTGGCGTCAAGCTCTCGCAGCAGTTTGCGGTCATTGGCCTAGGACGGTTTGGCCGCGGGGTGTGTGAAACCTTGCACGGGATGGGCTATGAGGTGCTTGGCACTGACCATCAGGAGCGGCTAGTGAATCAAGTCCTCCAAGATCACATTGTGGCTCACGCGATTCAATTGGATGCCACGGACCCCCAAGCCCTGAAGGAGGCAGGCATTTTTGAGTTTGAAACGGTCATTGTGGCCATTGGCAATCACCTGGATGCCAGTATTATTGCCACACTCAACCTCAAGGAAGCCGGTGTTCCCAAGGTTATTGCTAAGGCTTCATCGGAAGTTCACAAGAAATTGTTAGAGCGGGTAGGAGCCGACCGGGTTGTCTTTCCAGAATATGAGGCAGGTTGTGAACTGGCGCGATCGCTCACTCGACCCGCGATTTTAGACTGTCTTGACCTCGATCCGCAAAAGAGTATTGTGGAAGTGAAAGTACCCGCAGCATTTCACGGCCGTACAGTTGCCGAAGTCGAACTCCGCAGTCGCTATGGCTTGAACTTGATTGCCCTGCGCTTTGATGATAAGTTTGAAATTAATCCCAGTCCCAGCCAGAAGCTGCATCAAGGAGACATCATGGTGGTGATTGGTGACAATAACGATATTGAACGCTTTTTGCGTAGTCAGCACATTCAGTGAGGCAAACCCAGGTCTAGGCTGTTGAGCTTCCATCACTGGTCACCCCCTGCACGGGTGTTGGCTATTTTGCTATGGATTCTTTGTATTAGCAACTTGCAGCGAGGGCCCAGCCTGGCGATCGCCACCCTGCTGGTGGTGCTGCTCTACACCCTGAGCCACCTCCCCTGGGAGCGCTTGGGCAAACGTCTACGGCAGATGTGGCTCTTTTTGCTAGGCCTGTGGGGACTTTTGGCACTAACCCCGTGGCCGATGCCATTACTGCTCCCTTGGCGCTTGCTGCTGTGTCTGGCTCTAGGAGTGGTCTTGCTCGACACCCTCACCTTTAGCGAGTGGGTGCGCGTCTGTCGCTGGTGGGGGCTACCGCCGCTGTTGGTGGATACCCTGGCATTGACCTATCGCTACCTTTTTGAGCTGGAGAGACAGTTGGCGCAAATGCAGCAGGCTCTGTTTCTGCGAGGATTTCAGCTGAGTTGGGGCCGTCTTCGCCCTTGGGGGCAAGTGATTGGCAGCTTTCTAATTCGCACCGAAGAACGATCCCAGCAGATTTACCTAGCAATGCGGCTACGGGGTTATGGGCAAATCCTCTACCGTCGTCCTCAATTTTCTGAGGGAGCACCGTGGAGTTGGGGGCTAACGCTCATTGCCAGCATAGCGGCAGGGTTGTTGGCAACCTATGACACCCTTGGGGAAATCAAACTGCCTTTTTGGGGTTAATAGCCAATGGTGGGAACAGTGATACATTAACATATTAACATTTGTAAACGATTGCCCCTTTGAGATTGCCCCTATGAAACCCAAGAACATGCTTTTGGTTGCGGAGCAGGTGTGCCTAGTTGGCCATATTGTGGCGATGGCCTTTGGCTTAGCGGGGTTGCTCCTCGTCGTGCCCCATCCCGAGTTTATTCTGGCATTGCCCGCATGGGGTCAGCAACTTTTTCAATGGAGTATGGGGAGTGGGGGCGTAGTTTATATTGTCCTGGGTGCGCTGGCGATCGCCCTTCATACCTATCGCAACTTTGGCCTTGGCAAACTCCTGAGTTTTTTGCTGCCAGCGGTGGGCATTTCCCTCACCAGTGAACTGTTGGGAACGAGTACTGGCTTTCCCTTTGGCCATTACGGTTACCTCAGTGGCTTGGGCTACAAAATTGCTGGGTTGGTGCCCTTCACGATTCCCCTTTCTTGGTTTTATATGGGGCTAGTCACGTTTCTTTTGGCCTACAGTGGCTTCATTAGTCGCCCCCGGCGGGAAGGCAAAGGCGTGGGGTTGGGGGCAGCTTTGATGACGGTAGGCTTGGGAGCCATCTTTTTAACGGCCTGGGATTTTGTCCTTGATCCGGCCATGAGTCAAACCACCATTCCTTTTTGGCAATTTCAGGAGGTTGGTGAGTTCTTTGGTATGCCCTACCGCAATATTCTGGGCTGGACGGGCACAGCAGCCGTGTTTATGGGACTGGCGATGATCGCTTGGTGGCCAAAGCCAATGGTCGTCAACCGTGGACAACTGATTACTCCCCTGGTGGTGTATTTGGTGAATTTTGCCTTTGGGGCAATGATTACGCTCACGTCCTTGGATCAACGCTTTTGGATTCCGGCAACGTTGGGATTTGTTTTGGGAGTGGTGCCGGTCACAGCCCTGTGGTGGTTTGCTGAAGCGCCCTTAGAGAAAGTTCAGGGGGTCAACGTCAATACTGAGGCGGGTTGAGCGGGGACATTGCACCTTGAGATGCAGCAGGGCTTGGCCGAGTTCAGAACTTTGCGGTGATTTGCCCTTGAGTAAAATTTGCCAGCGGTAGCGGTCAGCAATTTTGGCGATCGCGGCGGGGGCGGGGCCAAGGAGTTCCCAGTCTCCCTGAGAAATCGGGGCCAACATCTGGAGTTGTTGGGCGATCGCCTGTGCCGTTGTGGCTACTTCCTCCGGATCGGGACTACTCAAGCGCAGCAGGATCAGTTGAGCATAGGGGGGATAGCCCAAGGGGGCGCGGCTACTTAGCTCCTGTGTAGCAAAGCTGTCCCAGTCATAGGCTTGGACTGCTGTAATCACTGGATGATCCGGCACATAGGTTTGGAGAATAACCTTACCGGGATGCGCCCCTCGGCCCGATCGCCCCGCCACCTGGGTGAGAATTTGAAACGTGCGTTCTGCCGCCTGATAATCGGGCAAGTGCAGGAGACTATCGGCAGCCAAAATGCCCACAAGGGCGACCTGCGGCAGATCAATGCCCTTCGTCAGCATTTGCGTCCCCACCATCACATCGGCTTCGCCGGCGGCAAATTGAGTCAGTAACTGGCGATGGGCACCCTTGCGTTGGGTGGTATCACTGTCAAAGCGCAGTACTCGCAACTGGGGAAAGCGGCGATTCAGTTCCCTCATCACCCGCTGCGTTCCCCCACCGAAGGGCTTGAGATAGGGAGAGTCACAGCAGGGACACCGCTGCGGTAGGGCCTGCTGGTAACCGCAGTAATGACAGCGCAGCACTGCCATCTCTTCGCCAAAGAGGTGCCCAGTAAGAGACACGCTGCAATGGGGACAGTAGATCACTGTGCCACAACTGCGACAGGAGACAAACGTGCTGTGACCCCGCCGCGGCACAAAGAGAATCGCCTGCTGTCCCTGAAGATTCTCCAGCGCTTCTTGCAGCGGCCGACTGAGCATCGAACGGTTGCCACGGTGCAATTCTTGGCGCATATCCACGATTGTGATGGGGGGTAAGGGGGTGGCATGAATGCGCTGAGGTAGGGAAAGGAGGTGAATCTGTCCCTCCTGGGCAGCCTGCCAAGTGCTGAGGGCAGGGGTGGCGGTTCCTAAAATCAGGGGACACTGTTGCTGGCGCGATCGCCATTGGGCAACAGTGCGGGCATGGTAGCAGGGCTGAGGTTGATCCTGTTTGTAGCCGCTGTCGTGCTCTTCATCGAGAATGATCAAACCCAAGCCCACCAAAGGCAGCAGTACCGCCGAGCGCGTGCCAATGATCACCCGGGGCTCCGGCAGCAGGGTCAATCGCCAAGTATCGTAGCGCTCTCCCTCACTGAGACCACTGTGATAAACCAACAGGCGCTCACCAAAGCGGGCTCGCACTCGATCGGTCAGTTGGGGTGTCAAGCCAATCTCGGGCACTAGCAACAGGGCCGATCGCCCTCGCCCTAGACACTCAGCAATGACTTGCAGATAAACTTCCGTTTTACCCGACCCGGTGACCCCGTGTAGGAGAAACGTTTGGGCAGCGTCTAGGTGTTTTGAAATGACTTGCAGGGCAGTGGCTTGGGCCGCCGTCAGCGTTTTTGGGCGATCGGGTGTCACCGCTATGCCCTGTTCAGTGCGGCAGTGCTGCTGCTCCACAATGGCAATGTATCCCTTGGCAGCGAGGCGGTGGAGGGTTTGGGGGGTCGTGCCCGTGGCCTTGAGCACCTCCTGTAGCCAGCAATCGCGACTCTGTTGCCGCAAGTAGCGGAGGATTTGGCGCTGCCGCTGCGTTAAGGTCTCCCCTTCACTATTGAGGAGTATCACTGCCTGTTGCTGTTTTGGCTGTTGACTGGCGGGTGCCGCTAAGTAGGTTTCCACTAGGCCAAGGCGTTCGAGTTCTTTGAGGGCCCGCTGAACCTTGGGAAGCTGTTGCTGAAGGTAGCGTACACTGTAGTCCCCCCTGCCTTTGGTCTGGAGAAAGCGCAGTAGATGTTGCCCTTGTTCCGAAAGGGGGGGAATCCCCTGTTGTGGCCGCAGGCGCACCCGCCGTTGCGATCGCCCCAAAACCCCCGGCGGCAAAGCAGTGCGTACCACTTGGATCAAAGGCGTGCAGTAGTAGGTGGCAATCTGCTCTAACAGGGCCCAATAGTCCTTGGGAAAAAGCTGTTGGTCAACTACGTCAAGGAGCGATCGCAACCGCTGCGGAGCGACTGATGGGGGCAATGCCGCCAACACCTCTAGAACAATCCCCCGCGCCACCTGAGAGCCAAAGGGCACTTCCACCACGTCTCCCCCCTGCACCCGCCAACGCCCAGGAATTTGGTAGGTATAGGCCGCGGTCGCCCCCGGACAGTCCACAAGCACACTGGCGTAGGCAGGGCCTTCATCAGAGGGAAATGTTAAATGGGCACTCGTCATCTTGCGGGGACAGCCATTAGTGGCAGCCTTGGGAGAACTTTGCTGCTACTTCCTACCTTGGCCTAAAACGGCAATTTACCCCAACCCAACCGCCATGGCAACTATATCACCTCCTCGGGTCGTGGTTGATCCCGAGAGGCATAGTCTCAACTGTTGCTGCTTGGATCAGGTGCCGCAGGCCTAGTACACCCCAGGGCTTGCTGGCCAAATAGGGAGATTCCGCCCTAGCCAGTGGTGCACTGCTTTCCCAAGGGGACAGTCTTAACAACCAATATCACACCCGCTGGTTTTTGGCCACGATCACGGATCATCAGGGTTGCCTTGGCTAAGGTGGCGGAGCCCATTTGCTTGGTGCGGGCAAGCCATCAATTGAGTCAATTGCTTCGTCTGCACTGAAGAATGGGGTTGTTTGCCTGAGAGGACATGGGAAAATAGGAAAAACTGCTCCTCACCTAAAACTCTCCATGACCGGTCTATACGAAGCAGAAACAATCGCGATCGCCCGTCAGCTGTGGGCAGCCAGCCAAGGGTCAGGCAACTTTTTTAGCCAACTGCGGGAGCAAATGCGCCTTGAAGATAAGCTCCTCAGCTGGGCCATGGAACATCCGGGTCTGCGGGTACAACTCTTTCGCCTCATTGACTGTCTGCCGAGTCTGCGCAGTAAAACCGAGGTGGCACGCCACTTGCAGGAGTACCTCAGTGACCCCAGTGTGGAGTTGCCGCCCAGCCTGAAAAAACTCTTGAACTTTGCCCAGCCGGATTCCCTGCCCGCCCAAGCGGCGGCAACCACCTTCACAACAGCAGTTCAAGCCCTTGCCCACAAGTACATTGCCGGTGAAACCACTGAGCAGGTGCTGAAAACCATTGGCCGGCTGCGTAAGCAGGGCATGCTGGTGACGATGGATATTCTTGGGGAAGCTGTGATTACGGAGGCAGAGGCACAGCAGTATTGCGATCGCTACCTTGATTTGGTGGAGCACCTCAGTCCCTTGGGCCAACGGGAGGGCGTGAATCCAGTCCAGGTCTCCGTAAAGCTGACGGCCTTTTACTCCCAGTTTGATCCTTTGGATGTTTCTGGCTGCCGTGCCAAGGTGGGAGAGCCGATTCGGCGGCTGTTGCATCGTGCCCAAGAATTGGGGGTGGCGGTGCACTTTGATATGGAACAGTATGCCTACAAAGACATTACCTTGGCGATCCTTAAGGATATTTTGCTAGAGCCAGAGTTTCGCGATCGCGCCGATATTGGGCTAACACTGCAGGCCTATTTGCGGGATAGCTACCAAGATGCCCAAGACCTAATTAGTTGGGTGCAACAGCGGGGCACACCAATCACCGTGCGGGTGGTCAAGGGCGCCTACTGGGATCAGGAACTGATTAGGGCAGTACAACATCATTGGCCATTGCCCGTGTATCAACACAAACAGGACACTGATGCCAACTTTGAGCGCATCATTGAACTGCTCCTGAGTCACCATACGGTTTTGCGTACGGCGATCGCTAGCCATAATGTGCGTTCCCAAGCGCGGGCGATCGCCATCGCTCAACAGCAGCACCTTCCGCCCACAGCCATGGAATGCCAAGTTCTCTACGGCATGGCCGATAAACTGGCCAAGGCACTGGTGGACGCAGGGCAAACGGTGCGGGTCTATTGTCCCTATGGCGATCTCATTCCGGGGATGGCCTACCTGATTCGACGGCTTTTGGAAAATACCGCCAATAGTTCCTTTTTGCGCCAACAGTTGGGGGCTGTGGCCGTTGAGGAATTACTGGCACCACCAAACCCAACGGCAGACTTTGCAGCGGTGAACGTTCATCTGACCACGGGCAAGACTTCAACTTTTGTCAACGCTGCCAATAGTGACTATGCCCGAGCCAGCCAGCGGGAAGCCATGCAAGCGGCCTTAATTCATGTCCATCGCCAACTGGGGCACACCTATACCCCCATCATTAATGGCGATCGCGTCAATCCCCGCGAATACAGTGACTCCCTGAACCCCTCGCAGCCGCAGGAAATAGTCGGTCGTGTCGGCTTGGCCACCATTGAGGATGCCGAGCATGCGATCCGGGCGGCCAAAGCCGCCCAAGCCCAATGGCAACAGACCCCTGTGGCCGAACGGGCAACCCTGCTACGGCGGGCAGCAGATCTCCTAGAGGCACAGCGCCATGAACTGGTGGCTTGGATGTGCTACGAAGTGGGCAAGGTGGTGGCAGAAGGGGATGCCGAAGTTTCCGAAGCCGTTGATTTTTGCCGCTACTACGCCGATGAAATGGAGCGCCTCAGCGGCGGCTATGAGCGCAACGTTCCCGGTGAAACAAACCATTACCACTACCAAGGGCGGGGCATTGCGGTCGTGATTTCCCCTTGGAACTTTCCCTTGGCAATTCCCACAGGTATGACCGTGGCCGCCCTAGTGACAGGTAACTGCACGATTCTCAAGCCTGCGGATCCCGCCGCCGTCGTTGCCGCCAAACTAGCGGAGATCCTGATTGCCGCCGGTTTGCCACCGGGGGTGTTTCAGTTTCTCCCCGGACGGGGTTCCGTGATTGGCCCCTACTTAACCAAGCATCCCGATGTGCATCTCATTGCCTTTACTGGCTCCCAAGAGGTGGGTTGCCGCCTAATTGCTGAGGCAGCAGTGTTGCAGCGAGGACAAACCCACATCAAGCGAGTGATTGCCGAGATGGGGGGCAAAAACGCCATCATCATTGACGAAAGTGCCGACTTAGATCAGGCAGTGGCGGGGGTTGTGCAGTCGGCCTTTGGCTACAGTGGCCAAAAATGCTCCGCCTGTTCGCGGGTGATTGTCCTTGAGTCCATCTACGACCCCTTTGTGCAGCGCTTAGTGGCGGCCACCCAGTCCCTGAATATTGGGCCAGCCCACTTGCCCAGTACCCGTGTCGGACCGGTGGTGACGGCCGCCGCCCGCGATCGCATTCGGCAATATATTGCTAAGGGGCAGCGAGAAGCAGAACTAGCCTTGAGTGTACCGGTACCAGAGGTGGGTTATTTTGTCTCGCCCACGATCTTTACCAATGTCCCCCCCACGGCCACGATCGCCCAAGCGGAAATTTTTGGGCCGGTGCTGGCCGTCCTGCGGGCAGCAACCTTCAGCCAAGCCCTTGAAATTGCCAATGCCACCGCCTATGCCCTGACAGGGGGGCTGTATTCGCGGACGCCCTCCCATATTCAGCAGGCCAAAGCCCAATTTGCTGTAGGGAACCTGTACATCAATCGTGGGATTACAGGGGCGATCGTGGATCGGCAGCCCTTTGGTGGCTTTAAGCTGTCAGGGATTGGGTCCAAAGCCGGTGGACGCGATTACCTGCTGCAATTCCTTGAACCGCGCGTCATTACCGAGAATGTCCAGCGTCAAGGGTTTGCTCCCATTGCCGGGGTCGATGATTGATGCCAAAAGGCACGCCGTTATTGGCCGAGATTCAGGAGCGCATCAGGGCAGCGGGCGCCATTTCCTTCTGTGAGTTTATGGCCTTGGCTCTCTATGCACCCCAGTGGGGTTATTACAATCGTCCCCAAATGCAGATTGGTCAGCGCGGCGACTTTATCACCTCCAGTAGTCTCACGCGGGATTTTGCGGAACTGCTCACTGAGGCTTTTGTGCAGATGTGGCACGCCTTGGAGCGACCGCAGCGATTTACCCTCCTGGAGATGGGTGCCGGTGAAGGCCACTTTGCCGAGGGGGTCTTAAGCTACAGTCAAGGGACCTATCCCGATTTCTTTGCTGCCCTGGAGTACCAGATTCAAGAGCAATCCCCCAGTTTAGAGGCACGTCAACGGCAACGCTTGGCACCTTGGGGCGATCGCCTGCATTGGCGGAGCGTTAAGAGTTCTCCTGAACCGATGGTTGGCTGCATCTTTAGCAATGAGCTGGTGGATGCGTTCCCCGTCCATCGGCTGCAATGGCAAGGGGGCAATTGGCAGGAAATTTATGTCAGCCTCAATGCCCAGGGAGCGTTTCAAGAGGTCTTGGGTCCCCTCAGCGACGATCGCATTCACGAGTACTTTGCCACCGTTGGCATTGATCCGCAGCAGCAGGGCTACAGCGACGGCTACCGTACTGAGGTGAATTTGAACCTGATCCCATGGCTCAAGGATCTAAGTGAGTACCTAGAGCGGGGCTTTGTTCTCACCATTGACTATGGTTATCCCGCCCGGCAATACTATCATCCCGCCCGCTCTCAGGGCACGTTGCAGTGCTACTACCAACACCGCTGCCACGATAATCCTTACTGCTTTGTTGGCGAGCAGGACATTACAGCCCATATGGATGTAACCGCTTTAACATGCTATGGTGAGCAATTTGGTCTTGAAGCCCTCTATGTCACCCGCCAGAGTTTATTTCTCATGGCCTTGGGGTTGGGCGATCGCCTAGTGGCACAGCAACAGAGGAATGGCAATCTCCTGCAAGCCCTCAACCGCCATCAATCACTTCACCAACTCATTGATCCCCTTGGCCTCGGGGGCTTTTACGTCGTTCTCCAAGGAAAGCAAGCCAGCCTCGATCTACCGCAACTCAGGGAAGCAATTCAGGGATTCGGTTAATGACTAAGAGCCACATCCCGCTGGGGAACTGACAAAACCGACTGGTAGTACTGCTCTAGTTGCTGCGTGGCGGCCGCCCAGCTCCAGCGTTCGGCTTCTTGGCGGGCATTTTGGCGTAGGGTCTCGCGATCGCCCGGAGAGTCAAAGAGGCGCTGACAGGCAGTAATGGCTCCTGTAGGATCTGCTGGATCAAACAAAAACCCATTCACGCCATCGGTGACAATATCGGGAATTCCCCCACTATTGGCAGCCACCACCGGACAGCCCGCCGCCATTGCTTCTAAAAGAACCAAGCCAAGGGTTTCCGTGCGCGAGGGAAAGACAAAGACATCCGCCGAGGCAAAGGCCGCCGCCAAGCGTTCCCCGCGCAGATAGCCGACAAAATGGGTGGGCGTCCCCGCAAAGTGTTTTTCCAGGGCCTCGCGATGGGGGCCATTGCCCACCAGAGCCAGCCGTGCCTGGGGAATTTGCTCAAGAATTGGCTTAATTTGCTCAATTTCCTTTTCAGCAGAGAGACGACCGACGTAGAGCAGCAAGGGTGCTTCTGGATGCCCTTGGCTGAGAAAGTGGCGCATTTCCTGACTTTGGCGTTGGGGATGAAACAATTCCACATCCACTCCCCGCTGCCAGAGATCCAGATGGCGAATCCCATGGGCTTTAAGCTCTGCCACCATGGCCGTTGAGGTACACAGGTTGAGTTGGGCGCGGTTATGGCCCCAGCGCAAGAGGAACCAGAGGAGCTCCTCCAGAAAACCCAAGCCATAATACTTCAGGTATTGGGGCAAGTGGGTGTGGTAAGAGGCCACCAAGGGCAATTGGAATTTCTGGGCATAGTACAGACCGGCCAAGCCCAAGACAGCTGGGTTGGCCACATGGATCAGATCGGGCTCAAAGGCCTCTAGGGCTTTGCCAATAGCGGGTCGCGGCAGGGCTAATTTGAGTTCAGGATACAATGGGAGGGGAAAACCGGAGACACCATAGATGCGCGCGCCTTCGTAATGGTCTAACCCGCCCTCGGGAGCCACCACTAGCACCTGATGGCCATTCCGTTGCAGATGTCGCACAGTTTGACACAAACGGGTAACAATGCCGTCAATTTTGGGTAGAAATGTCTCAGTAAATAGCGCGATCCGCATTTCGCTAACCTGAATGGGGAGGGGGATTTCTCCCATTCTCGAATTAGGGGGGGCTTGACGCAACCCATGGGGGCGAAAAAATTCCTTAGGGTAAGGAGGGGTAAACTGTGGCAAAAGCTGAGTTATTGATGGCGATCGCTGGCCTGAATCGAGGTATTCTAGCCACACCGCGCGATCGCAAACAGGTAGCTGCCCTTGCCGCTTCCCTTGAAGGCATGAATCCCACTTCGGATCCCCTCAATACCCCTGAAAAATTAGCTGGGGATTGGCGATTGATCTACACCAGTAGTCAGGCCCTTCTCGCTTTAGATCGCTCTCCCCTCGTGAAGCTGGGGCAAATTTATCAGTGCATTCGTCCGCAGCAGCAGCGCATCTACAACATTGCCGAACTCTATGGATTGCCCTTCCTTGAAGGAATTATCAGTGTGTTGGCCCGATTTGAACCCTTGACCCAACAGCGGGTACAGGTGTACTTTGAACGTTCCATTGTTGGCCTGCGCCAGTGGTTGAATTACTACTCCCCCGCCCAATTCATTCCCCAACTCCACAGTCGCCAGCCGCTGATAGCCCTCGATGTGCCCCTCAACAGGAATGATCAACAGGGCTGGCTTGACATTACCTACCTCGATGAAGATTTGCGAATTAGCCGCGGCAATGAAGGCAGCCTCTTTATCTTAACCCGGGTTTAGTCCCGATTCCCTGTACCCTTAGACTCTGTACCCTTAGACTAAGGAAGAGTGGCACCATTCTCACATCCCCTGCAATGGAAACACAGCCCCCCAAGCAACTTAGTTTTCCATGGAATCCAACTATCTCTGAGCCTCTGACGGAAAGCTCACTGGCAACTGATGCAGAGGGCGAGAATAGCCAACGGCGCATCCAGCACTTAGAGCAAGCCATTGATCAGTGTCAACACTACATCGATGAATTAAAGCAACAACTGCGCAATCAGGCGTTTCTCGAGGATTTGCTGGCCCGTACTGAGGAAATGGCTCAGATTCAACAGCAGGCGATCGTTGCCCTTCAAGAACAATTGCGCTCCCAAGCCACCTGTGCCCAGGACCTGGCAGAAATGAGCCACCATCGCCAATCCTTGGAAACCATTCTTCAGCAATCGCAAATGGAAATTGAGCACCTGCATCAGGAGGTGGAGCGGCTACTCAAGGCTCAAGATGCCCTTGAAGCTAAATTGGTGAATAGCCATCGTCTCCTGCGGCAACGGGAACAGGAGTGCCAATTCCTGGAATCGCAACTGCGCCAAGTCCAAGAGGAAAAAGCGCTGCTGCAAACTCGCCTTGAACAAGCCCGCTCAGAGTTGAGCGATCGCCAAACCCAAATAGATGATCTCAATCGTCGCCTCACCCAAGCCAATCATTTAATTGAAACCCAGGGACGGGTCATTAGTGCGCTGCAAGAGGCCCAAGGACCACAGACCGGCAAAAACAGTGTTATTCAGGGACTCAGTAAAACCCTACTCAAAACTCAAACCAAGCTACAGCAATTGGAACGGGACTATCAGCAGCAGCGCTTGCAATATATGAGCACCCAACACTACAACCAAGAATTGGCAGCCCGCACTCGCCAACAACAGGAACGGCTGCAACACCTAGAAGCCCAAATTGCTGAACTGCAAGAGCAAATTCTCCATCAGGCGCAGCAGGCACGGGAGCAGGAAACCGCTGTGCAACACTGGAAAGATCGCTACACCGAGGCGGAGCGATCGCTGGCGCAGTTACAACGAGTCATTGCGCAAATGGCCACAGGTGGCTCCATTTCCCGCAGTGAAGTTGCTTCCTAGGGAGGATGTCCTCACAAATCTAAATTTCGTATAATAAGCCATAGTCATTACGAGTTTGTTTATGGTCAAATTCATTGGTTGGGCAGGGAGTCTGCGGGATAGCTCCTACTCCCAAAGGGCATTAGATGCTGCTATTGCCAAAGCAGCCACCCGAGGGGTTACCGTTGAGCGTCTTGATCTACGGCAGATGAGGCTTCCCTTTTGCACAGGTGCTGAGAGCTACCCCGACTATCCCGATGTGGCCGCCTTTCAAGCTAAGGTCAAGGAAGCCGATGGCATTTTGCTGGTGACACCGGAGTACCATGGCAGTGTGAGCGGTGTGCTAAAAAACTCCCTCGATCTCCTGAGCTTTGAACATCTCAGCGGCAAAGTAGTCGCCATGATGAGTGTCCTCGGTGGCCAAACCAACAGCAATGCCCTCAACGATCTACGGGTGATTCTGCGCTGGGTGCATGCTTGGGTGATTCCGGAACAGGTGGCCATTGGTCAGGCTTGGCAAGCCTTCACACCCGAGGGGCAATTGAGGGATGCCAAGCTCGATGAGCGCGTGGACAAACTGATTGCCAGTTGGATTCAAACCACCCGTCAACTCCGAGAAGCAAGGGCCTAGTTCAATCCCTCCTGCAGCCACTGCGCCACCTGCTTGGCGTGGTAGGTGAGAATGATATCGGCACCTGCCCGCTTAAAGCCCAGTAGGGTTTCTAGCACCACTTTTTTCTCATCAATCCAGCCATTGCGGGCGGCGGCTTTCACCATTGCGTATTCGCCAGAAACATTGTAGGCGGCCACGGGAACATTGCTCACCTGCTTTAGCTGCGCAATGACATCCATGTAGGCCAGGGCAGGTTTCACCATGACAATATCTGCCCCCTCCTCAATGTCGAAGCTTACTTCCCGCACTGCTTCGCGGACATTGGCGGGATCCATTTGGTAGGTTTTTTTATCGCCAAACTTGGGGGCGGAATCTAAGGCATCACGGAAAGGGCCATAGTAGGCGGAAGCGTATTTCGCAGAGTAAGCAAGAATCCCCACATGAGTGTAACCGGCGGCATCCAGACCCGCCCGAATAGCACCGACACGGCCATCCATCATATCTGAGGGGGCAACAAAATCAGCCCCCGCGGCCGCTTGACTCACTGCCTGTTTGACCAGCACCTCTACAGTTTCGTCATTGAGAATTTCGCCATCTTTGACAATGCCATCGTGGCCTTCGCTGCTGTAGGGATCCAGGGCCACATCTGTAAAGATGAGCAAATCAGGCAAGACTTCCTTAATCCCTCGTAGCGATCGCTGGACCAGGCCATCGGGATTGTAGCTTTCGGTGCCGGCATTATCCTTGAGATGCTCAGGCACCAGGGGAAATAGGGCGATCGCCCCAATTCCCAAGGCATAGGCCTCCTTCAGCTCTAAAATTAGGCGATCCAGGGTATAGCGATAGCAGTTGGGCATCGAGGGGACTTCCTGCACCTGATCTTCCCCCTCCATGACAAAGACCGGATAGATCAAATCCGCCGTCGTGAGGGTATGCTCGCGCACCAGGCGACGAATTTGAGCCGTGCGGCGTAAACGGCGAGGCCGATGGGTTAGCTCCATAATTCAACAATCAAAAACTCACTCATGTCCCAGTTCAAACAGCTGTGGATCAGCACGTAGAACCTTTGGATTATTTCCGCATTATCTCACCTTAAGGGATCAAGACGGTGGGCGCTTCAGGATGCTTACGAACCTTTACAAAAACCTCAGTGCTCAAGCGGGTTGAAGATAGGGCAAAGCCAGATAGAAACTAGTGACGGTCTTGGCATCTTTTACGTGACCACTATGAATGGCGGCTGCCAACTCAGATAGAGAAAACTCGACAATTTCAATGTGCTCATCGCTATCCTGAGGTGGGGGCACCTCTAGTTTCTCCAGTTGGGTAGCTAAATAGGCATAGATCACTTCATCGGAATAGCCGGGGGCAATGTAAAACTCCCCCAGTTTTTGCCAGTGGTGGGCGCGGTAGCCCGTTTCCTCTTCAATTTCCCGCTCAATCGTGGCAAAAGGGTTTTCATGGTCCTCAACGGTGCCTGCTGGAAACTCCAGTAGATACTCCGCAGTGGCAAAGCGATATTGTTTGACAAGGATTAGGTTTCCCTCTGGGTTGACAGGGACAGCGAGTGCCCCCCCTGGATGCCGCACAGTTCCCAAGATCGAGACAGACCCATGGGGCAGGCGGTATTGATTGACCTCGAAGGTAAACTTGCGGCTGCGGCAAAAGCAGTGGCGCTCGAGGACTTCGGGGGGAATTTTACTCATAGGGGTTAGACGAGGGAGCGATCGGTGAGGATTTCGTAGCCCGTTTTGGTCACCAAAACGGTGTGCTCAAATTGAGCAGAGAGAGAATTATCAACCGTAACTGCTGTCCAGCGATCGCGCAAAATACGCACCTGTTTTGACCCTGCATTCACAATGGGTTCAATAGCCAAGGTCATCCCCGCCCGCAAGCGTACATTCTTGAGTTCATTGGTGCGGAAGTTAAATACCGAAGGTTCTTCATGGAGATTGCGCCCTACGCCATGGCCAGTAAAATCCTCGACTACAACGAAGCCATTAGCTTCCACATAATCTTGAATGGCACCCGCCAGATCCATGAGGTAGTTGCCTTCTTTGACTTGCTCAATGCCGCGGTAGAGGGCTTCTTCGGCTACTTTCACCAGCTTGGCAGCCTCTTCGGAAATTTCCCCCACCGGAATCGTAATGCAAGAGTCGCCATGAAAGCCGTTGTAATAGGCACCGGTGTCAATTTTCACAATGTCGCCATTGCGAATCACTTTGCGGGGGCTAGGAATGCCATGAACCACTTCATTGTTGATGCAGGCGCAAATGGATGCGGGAAAGCCCTGATAGCCCTTGAAGCTGGGGGTTGCCCCCATTTCCCGAATACGTTTCTCAGCATAGACATCGAGATCCGCTGTGGTCATCCCTGGCTCAATCATCTGGGAGATTTCCTTGAGCACCGTCGCCACAACGCGCGAAGCCTGCCGCATAATCTCAATTTCGCGCTTGGACTTAATTTCAATACCACGGCGGGGACGGGTTTGGACAGGGGTGGGGGAGGGAGTGAGCAGACTACCAAGGATATTCATGGGCGCGATGCAACCGCAAAAATCTTTCTTTTTCAGGATAACGCTGTTGCGCTGATTAGGGGAATGTCAATTTTATTCTTGTTTATTCTTGAGGCATTGGTGAACGAAAATGCTCTTGATAGAGCTGCTTAAATCGCCGCTGTTGCTGCCTGTGATCCACAATCGGCAAAGGATAACCACAGCGATGTCGCTCTAAGGGGGAAATATTGCCCGTCACTAAATCTGTAGTGTCGAGCGATCGCACTTCTGGAAGCCAACGCCGAATATATTCTGCTTCCGGGTCAAATTTTTGCGCCTGACTGGCGGGGTTAAAAATCCGCAGGGGTTTTGGGTCCATGCCACTGGAAGCACTCCACTGCCAACCGCCATTATTGGCTGCCAAGTCCCCATCAATGAGTTTCTGCATAAAGTAGCGCTCACCCCACTGGGGATTGATGATCAAATCCTTGGTGAGGAAACTGGCCACAATCATACGGCAGCGGTTGTGCATCCAGCCTGTTTCATTGAGTTGCCGCATGGCAGCATCCACAATTGGGTAACCCGTGGAACCTTCACACCAAGCCGCAAAGTGTGCTTCGTTATTCAGCCAAGGGAAGGTGGCAAATCCTTCGCGATGGGGACGCTCCGCCAACTGGGGAAACCAGTAGAGGGCGTGCTGATAAAACTCCCGCCAAGCCAATTCCTGCTGCCACGTGCGAATACTCCTTTGTGCCTCTTCACTGCGGGCTGCGGCCATAGCAGCCTGAGTGGCTGCCCAAACACGGCGAATCCCAATGACACCGAACTTGAGGGCAGGGCTTAAGAGGGAGGTTCCGGGCTGCGCCGGATAGTGGCGCTGCTCCCCATAGTCTTGAATGTGCTGGTCAATAAATGTCTCCAGTTGTGCTTGGGCAGCGGCTTCACCGGGAGCAAGGATCAGTTCCCCTGACCAATGAAATCCCAAGTCCTTAGCGGTGGGCAGACAAATTGCCCCCAAGGTGCGCGCCGTTGCCTGTTCTATTTCAGTGAGGGGTTCGAGGGAGTTGGGGGTAGAGACAGGCTCTGGTTTAGCTAGGCTTGACCAGTTGCGCCAAAAGGGGGAATAGACGGTGTAGGGCTGTCCCTGTTTAGTTTGTATGGCCTCTGGGGGATGCAGGAGTTGATCCCAAGCGGTTTCCACGGCGATACCTTTTTCTTTGAGGGCAGCAGCCACTGCGCGATCGCGCCCCCGTCCATAGGGTTCCACATCCTCATGCCAGTGCACCGCCACTGCCCCTAAACCACTGGCCACTTGGGGCAAAATTTGACGCGGGTCACCACGAAAAATCAAAAAGCTCCCCCCAAGTCGCTGATAGGCCTCCTGCAGAGCCTGTAGGCAACCAACAAGGTAGGCTACCCGCACTGCGGCAATGTCTGAGGCACTGAGAATCGCGGGGTCAAAACAGAAAAGACCAACCACTTTGGGGGTACGGGTGTAGGCAGCAGCCAAACCCAGGTTGTCAGTGAGGCGCAGATCGCGACGATGCCAAAACAGGCGTAGGCTCATGGTCAGTGAATCCTAAAAACAGGATTAAACATCCTAGAAAATCTAGAAAATAGCGCCGATGCAGGCGTTGGTTGCGGCCTTAAGTTCTGGAGGTTCATTATCGGCGGTCATTTGCTGAAATTGCCCATAGGTCATTTTTTCTTGGAGGCGGTTAATGAGGCAAGTGCAGTAGCGATCGCCGCGATCGCGAAAACCGGGAGGAGCTTGCGCCGCAAATTTGGCTTGACACTCCTGCATAAAGACTGCGATCGCCTCTGGGGGATAAGTCGTCGCTGGTGTTTGTTGGGCAAGGAGCGGCAAACACAGCGCACCAAGGGCGTTAATGCTCACAAAAGCAACTAATAGTTTGGCAAGAGCCATGGCGGCAACCCCTGCAAGTAATCACTAAGCCAATTCTGGCAAACCGCTTCCTGTTGTCGCTGCTCCTTCAAAGTTTTGTTGAGTTGCGGATCAAGCCATAGACAAGAATGCTACCTTTTCCTATACTTGTGTTCTATCGTTTTGCGTGTCCAGTCATCGGCAAAGGAGGCTCTCATTTCTGAACCACTTGCCCTCACCCAAAGCCTAAGGGGAACCCGTGAGATTCGCGATAACTATCAAGTGTTTCGCCTGACGGGTCTCATTGATGCGTTTTCTGAGTCGGCCTTTCGCAAGGTGATTAGTAAGTGTTTTGACGATGGGCCTGCCAACATTATCTTAGATCTTTCAAAAATTGAATTTATTGACAGCTCTGGCCTTGGCATCCTAGTCCAACTGGCCAAAAAAGCCCAGGAGCGGCAGGGGCAACTACAAATTGTCACCAACCCTCGCGTCACCCAAACCGTTAAACTGGTTCGCCTAGAAAATTTCTTGTCTCTTCAGCCAGATCTGGCGACGGCGATCGCCAAAATCAGTGGCGAATCCCCCTCCCAATAAAGCTGTGCTGGGCGTGGTAAAACCAAGGAGGGGTGCCCATATTGAACAATCATGCTTGACTTTGGTGAACTGTTACCCCTGCAACCACCCAAGATTCCCGCCCATCAACTGCCTCCAGCGGCTTTGGCCTACTTTGGCGATGCCGTTTATGAGCTTTTTATCCGCTGGCTCTTTTTAACCCCTCCCCAACGCATCAATACCTACCACCGCCAGGTGGTGGCCCATGTTCGTGCCGAAAGTCAAGCCCGCTATATGGACTTCCTTTGGCAGCATTGCACCGAAACCGAACGCGCTATTTTTCGTCAGGGTCGCAATGCGGCTACCGATGGCCCAAAACGAGTCGCTGCAAAAATTTACCGCCAGGCCACTGGCTTTGAAGCCTTACTGGGATACCTCTACCTCAGCAATCCGCAACGCCTACAGGAGATTTTTCAACTGCTTGAGGGACATATTCGCAATCAAATGAACGGCAGCATAGAGATAACCGAATCCCGTAATGAAATGTAACCCCTGCGTGATAGGATGCTTAGTGGCCAGTTCAAGGCATCCTCAAACGCTCCCGATTCCGCTGTGACCGTTCCCGATTCTGCTTCAGCATCCTCTGCGCCATCAACTGTTGCCAGCTCCCCAAAGAAGGGCGGCTCGATGGCGGAGTTTTATCAACTCTGTCGTGAATTATTCGCGACAAGCCTAGTGCTGATGGCAATCGCCTTTGGAGCGGTTTGGCTGATTTACGGCCTCAACACAGCACTCAATTATCTCCTGGGAGCAAGTGCTAGCCTAATTTATCTGCGGCTCCTTGCGCGTAATGTGGAGCGCTTGGGGAAAGACCAAAAAAAGCTGGGGAAAACACAGCTCCTTGTCGCCGTGGTTGTGATCATTCTCGCCGCCCGTTGGCAAGAGCTACACATTATTCCGGTGTTTTTGGGGTTCTTAACCTACAAAGCGGCAATTCTAGTCTACATGTTGCGTACGGTCTTGCCGTCGCCTTGACGCTGGCTCACTGTAGTGCTTAAACAATCGAGCGCGGAGGCCTGATGCCTTTGATACACCTTTGGACAGCTCTTCCCCTTGCCAAGCTGGAAGTGGGACATCACTTCTACTGGTACATTGGCAATCTAAAAGTCCACGGCCAAGTCTTCATTACCACTTGGTTTGTGATGGGAATTCTCATTGCGGTAGCCTTTGCGGCCTCGCGGAACATTCAACGGGTGCCCAGTGGTATTCAAAATCTGATGGAATATGCCCTGGAATTTATCCGCGACTTGACCAAAAGCCAAATGGGTGAGCACGAGTACCGAGCTTGGGTTCCCTTTGTGGGAACACTGTTCCTGTTTATTTTTGTGTGTAACTGGTCAGGCGCACTGGTACCGTGGAAGCTCATTGAATTGCCGGAAGGGGAGCTAGCAGCACCCACCAATGACATCAATACCACCGTGGCCTTGGCGCTGCTGGTCTCCTTGGCCTATTTCTATGCCGGGCTTCGCAAGCGGGGGCTGAAGTATTTCACCAAGTACATCGAGCCAACGCCGGTATTACTGCCCATTGCCATCTTGGAAGACTTCACAAAACCCCTTTCCCTGAGCTTCCGTCTGTTTGGCAACATCTTGGCAGACGAACTGGTGGTGAGTGTCTTGGTGTTGCTGGTACCCTTGTTTGTCCCCTTGCCGGTGATGGTTTTGGGCCTGTTTACCAGTGCCATTCAGGCTCTTGTGTTTGCGACCCTTGCCGCCACCTACATTGGGGAAGCAATGGAGGGTCATGGGGGTGATCACGAAGCGGCCCACTCCTAAAAACTCCTAAAGAGGGTACATACCCTGCTATTGTTATCTCTGGAAATTTTGTTTCTTCTTACTACGTTTCGAGGAAATTAACTATGGATCCCTTAGTCGCTTCTGCTTCTGTTTTGGCTGCTGCTCTGGCAATTGGTTTAGCATCGCTCGGGCCCGGAATTGGTCAAGGAAATGCCTCTGGTCAAGCCGTGGAGGGGATTGCGCGGCAACCGGAAGCAGAAGGTAAAATTCGCGGTACCTTGCTGCTGACACTGGCATTCATGGAGTCTTTGACCATCTACGGTCTAGTGATTGCGCTAGTGCTCCTGTTTGCTAATCCCTTTGCATCCTAATTAATTTTGGGGGGAAGGCTGGCATGAGCTTTCCCCTAATCCCCCATTCTGGAGAGGCCAATGTTTGATTTTGATGCCACCCTACCCCTGATGGCTGTGCAATTCTTGATCTTGACCGTCATTTTGAATGCGCTGCTGTACAAGCCCTTGGGTCAGGCGTTGGACAACCGGGACGAGTATATTCGCACCAATCTTCAACAGGCCAAGGAGCAGTTGCAACAGGCCACTGAGCTGGCTCAACAATATGAGCAGGAGTTGGCCAGTACCCGTCGCCAAGCCCAAGCCCTGATTGAAGAGGCGAGAGCTGAGGCCCAAAAAATAGCCACCGCCGAAATTGCCGCCGCCCAGCGGGCCGTGCAAGCAGAGTTACTCAAGATGCAAGCAGAGCTAGACCAGCAAAAGCAGGCAACACTACAGGCGCTGGCGGGCCAAGTTGCCAGTTTGAGTGAGCAGTTATTAGCGAAGTTACTGGCCTAGGAGTGTGGGTCATGGACGCAGTATTTTTATTGGCAACGGAAGAGGTGGGGCATTTTGGCATTAACACCAATTTGCTCGAAACTAATGTGATCAACCTTGCCATCGTGATTGGGGTATTGGTGTATTTTGGTCGAGGCGTACTTGGCAAAACCTTGGGCGATCGCCAGAAACAAATTGCCACAGCCATTGCTGAGGCAGAAGAACGCCAGAAAGTGGCGGCAGCCCGCCTCGCCGAAGCCCAGCAAAAACTGACTCAGGCTAAACAGGAGGCACAACGGATTCGCGAGGATGCTCTTGCCCGTGCAAAGGCTGCCAAGGAAGAAATCATTGCCCAAGCCAAGCGGGAAATTGAGCGCTTGAAGGAAACTGCTTCCCAAGATACCAG
This sequence comes from Thermosynechococcus sp., assembly GCF_025999095.1. NCBI lineage: Bacteria > Bacillati > Cyanobacteriota > Cyanophyceae > Acaryochloridales > Thermosynechococcaceae > Thermosynechococcus > Thermosynechococcus sp. Next base: position 308,764 of record NZ_AP024678.1, read on the forward strand.
TGCTGCCACTGAGCGGGCGATCGCCGAAATTCGTGAGCGGATTGCTGCTATGGCGCTGGCAGAGGCAGAAAACCAACTGAAAGCACGGTTGAGCCAAAATCCAGACCTTCAGCGCACCCTTGTTGATCGCAGTATTGCCCTACTAGGAGGCAAATGATGCAGACCACCGTTCGTGGTGAAGTTGTTGAACCCTATGCCGAGGCACTGCTGTCGTTGGCGCAAACCCACAACCTCATTGATCAGTTTCAGCAGGACACGCAATTGATTTTGGAACTGCTTGCCAGTTCCAGTGAACTGCAACAGTTTCTCGCAAATCCCCTGATTAAGCCTGAGGCCAAAAAGAATGTGCTGCGGCAGTTGACAGTGGATAAGGTGCACGGCTATTTCCTCAACTTCCTAATGTTGCTCGTGGATCGGCGGCGAATTAACTTTCTCGGTTCCATTTGTGAGCAGTACCGTGCCCTTGTGCGCAAACTCCGCAATGTGACCTTGGCGGAAGTGACCAGTGCCGTCGAACTCAATGACGATCAACGCCGTGCAGTGGTCGAAAAGGTCAAAACCATGACCGGTGCTGCCGATGTAGAGCTTGTCACTGCCTGTGATCCTGAACTGATTGGTGGCGTGGTCATTAAAGTTGGCTCCCAAATCTTTGATGCCAGCCTGCGGGGTCAACTCCGCCGCCTCAGTGTCACCTTGGCGCAAGCCGCCTAACATCTTCTTTGTAAACTGTTCAACCCTTGAGAGCGACTTCTATGGTAAGTATCCGACCCGACGAAATCAGTAGCATTATTCGCCAGCAAATCGAGCAGTACGAACAGTCGATCAAAGTCGATAATGTCGGTACTGTCTTGCAGGTGGGCGATGGGATTGCCCGTGTCTATGGCCTCGACAAGGTGATGGCCTCCGAATTGGTGGAATTTGAAGATGGCACCGTGGGGATTGCCCTCAACCTCGAAGAGGATAATGTGGGGGTGGTGCTGATGGGCGATGGCCTTGGTATCGAAGAAGGCAGTACTGTGCGTGCTACTGGGAAAATTGCCTCGATTCCCGTGGGTGAAGCGGCCATTGGTCGGGTTGTGGATGCGCTGATGCGCCCCATTGATGGCAAAGGGGAGATCCACACAACGCAAACCCGCCTGATTGAATCCCCCGCACCCGGTATTGTCCAGCGCAAATCTGTGTGTGAGCCGTTGCAAACGGGCATTACCGCCATTGACGCCATGATTCCCATTGGTCGCGGTCAGCGGGAACTGATCATTGGCGATCGCCAGACAGGGAAAACGGCTGTTGCCATTGACACGATCTTGAACCAAAAGGGCCAAGACGTGATTTGCGTCTATGTGGCCATTGGTCAAAAAGCCTCCAGTGTTGCCCAAGTGGTGAACGTGCTGCGGGAGCGGGGGGCGCTGGAGTACACGATTGTAATTGCCGCCAACGCCAGTGATCCAGCGGCTTTGCAATATCTTGCCCCCTACACCGGGGCCACGATTGCTGAGTACTTCATGTACCAAGGTAAGCACACCCTCGTTGTCTATGACGACCTCTCCAAACAGGCTCAAGCCTATCGGCAAATGTCGCTACTCCTGCGCCGTCCTCCCGGCCGCGAAGCCTATCCTGGGGATGTGTTCTACTTGCACTCCCGCTTGCTAGAGCGGGCGGCCAAGCTCAACGATGCCCTTGGTGGTGGCAGCATGACAGCACTGCCGGTGGTTGAAACCCAAGCCGGTGACGTGTCTGCCTACATTCCCACCAACGTCATCTCCATTACCGACGGTCAAATCTTCCTTTCCTCTGACCTCTTCAACGCTGGCTTGCGTCCTGCCATCAACGCGGGGATTTCCGTGTCGCGGGTGGGTTCCGCTGCTCAAATCAAAGCCATGAAGCAGGTGGCCGGGAAACTGAAGCTGGAGTTGGCGCAATTTGATGAACTGCAGGCCTTTGCCCAGTTTGCCTCCGACTTGGATAAAGCCACCCAAAACCAACTGGCCCGGGGTCAGCGCCTGCGGGAAATCCTCAAGCAGCCTCAATATTCGCCCATTCCTGTGGAGTACCAAGTGGCAACCATCTATGCGGGTACCAATGGCTACCTTGACGATATTCCGGTTGAGGCAGTGGCCAAGTTTGTTGCCGGTCTGCGCGATTACCTGCACACCAATAAGCCAGAATACGGTGAGATTATCCGCACCACCCAAAAACTGGATGAAAAGGCTGAAGCTCTGCTGAAGGAGGCGATCGCTGAGTACAAAGCTGCCTTTAGTGCCTAAGCATTACCTTACTTAGATCAAGATCAACAGATCAAGATCAACAAATCAACAATGACTTGAACCTGCCCTCCACCAAGGGTAGGTTTTTTTGTCAATAGCCAATGTGGCGCTAGCTGGTAGCGGGTTAGAGAAAAAGGAGTATCAAAAATCATTGCAGTTTCGTTAATGAGGACCCCTTAGCTTTGTATTCTCTCTTACACTGAGGATCCGCGGACAAACCTTTATCAAGGAGTTCTGTAGTGCGTGTCGTTGTCATGGCCGGTGGGAGTGGCACTCGCCTACGCCCCCTCACCTGCGATCTACCCAAACCCATGGTGCCGGTGGTCAATCGTCCCATTGCCGAGCATATTCTCAATCTCCTGCGCCGCCATAGCCTTGATGATGTGGTCATGACATTGCACTATCTCCCCGATATCGTGCGGGACTATTTTGGCGATGGGAATGAGTTTGGGGTGCACCTGAGCTACGTCGTTGAAGAAGAGCAGCCCCTGGGCACGGCAGGGTCAGTGAAAAACATTGTCAATTTGCTCACAGATCCATTTTTGGTGGTCAGTGGCGATAGCATTACCGATGTTGATTTAACCGATGCCCTGCGTTTTCACCAGCAGCACGATGCTCCTGTCACCCTGATCCTTGCCCGTGTGCCTCAGCCAAAGGAGTTTGGGATTGTCTTTACCGATAGCGATGGCCGCGTGCGGCGGTTTCTCGAGAAGCCCTCAGCGGGGGAAGTCTTTACGGATACAGTCAATACGGGCATCTACATCCTCAGCCCCACAGTTATGGATTACCTCAATGGCGGCATTGAGCGGGATTTTTCGCGGGATTTGTTCCCATTGCTGTTGCAGGCGGATGTGCCGATGTATGGCTATACCACCGATGCCTACTGGTGCGATGTCGGCAGTCTCCAAACCTATCAACAGGTGCAACAGGATGCCCTCTATGGCCGAGTGCACTTGGAAATTCAGGGGCACGAAGTTCAGCCGCAAATTTGGGTAGGCCACAATACCCCCTTGCCGCAAACGGTTCAGCTACAGGCGCCGCTCGTCTTGGGCAATAACTGCCGCTTTGGTGCGGGGGTCACCCTTGGGGCGGGCACGGTCTTGGGGGATAACGTGATTATTGGCAATGGCAGTCGGTTGCGTTCAGTGGTGGCTTGGAATGGCTGCTTTATTGGGGATGACAGTGAATTGGAGCATTGCATCTTAGCTC